>NZ_RAWG01000041.1 GCF_003611735.1 Corallococcus sicarius
CCTCCCCCGCCAATCCTCCGAAAAATATTCAAACCCCACCCCACGACATCGAAACCGGAAGGATCCGTATTCTTGAGCGGATTGTTAAGCCCAAACCGGTAGCGATTAAGCGAACTCGAAACAACTGGATCAGGTGTCAGGAATGCACCCAGGGCTGGATCGTACATCCGCCCCTTCATGTTCACGAGTTGCGATTCATCATCAATGGAGTGACCCTGGAAGCCATTTCTGAGGAAGGATGGCACATCCATCTCTTGGGCCAAGTCATTCAGGGCCTGACGGCCCCCGAACGGAGCAAAGTTCATCCGCTCAACCACCTGCCCCTGCGCATCCGTTATCGCCGAAGGGGTTCCAAGGGGGTCTGCGTGAATATAGAAGACCTGTTCGCTCTCGACGGCCCCAGCGCTTCCCTCGCGCCAGTGGACCTGGGCAATCAGCGCGCCATCGGCCTTCAGGCTGAACACATGGTTCGTCAAGCCGGCCTGAACGCGTCGCTCATATACATCCGCCAGCGTCAGTGTCTCATCCCCATTGGGAAGGACCTTCAAGACACGGCGATGCGCCCCGTCATACTTGTAGTGAGTTGTCTCCTGGCCACGCGATACCTGGGCAGGAAGATCAAACGACGTGTACTGAATCGTCTGCCCCTTCCCATTGGCAAACTGGTTGCCCACTGCGTCATAGTCCATCTGACGGGTCAGTCCCTTCTGGGTCTGGCTCGTCACAGCATGGGGCCTCGGGCCACCGTAACCGAACGTCGAAGTGAAGCCAGGTCCCGCCACGATAGGATGGGTCTTCAGATTTCCGATCGAGTCATAGGTGTATTCCTGCCTGGAGATGGCTCCATGCTGGGTCACCTTCCAGGCTTTCAGCCGATCCGAGTCGTCATACTCGAAATCCTCGGACGTACCATTGAGCAGGTCATGCCGCTCCTCAAGGTTCCCATCCACGGAGAACTTGAACGCAAGCTGCTGCACCTGGCCCAGCCCTGAAGCTTCCAGGTATCTCAGCGTCCCCGTTTTATCGAAAACCCTGCTCGCGCCGACGCCATTGCCATACAGTTCCCGTGGAATCTGCCCCAGGGAGTTGCGTTCCAGCGCCGTCCAATAGCTGAACCCCGTCTCTGCGTTCTTGATGGAGGCCAGATTGCCAACGCCGTCATAGGTCTTCTGGACCACTAGGCGGGAGGCACTGCCCGTCGGACCGACCAACGGGTACGACAGCGTCAGGGGACGACCGTAATCATCGTAGGTGGTCGCCAGCGAGAAACGCTGTCCTTGCACGACCCACGTGGTTTCTGCGGGCCGGCCAATCGAGTCATACAGGTACTCCGTTCTCACGCCGTCAGGACTGACGACCGACTCCAGCTTTCCACTGCCATGGGAGCCGGCGGCACCATCCCAGGCATACCGGGTAACTCCATCGGGAGACGTAACGTCCTGGGGTCGTCCCAACCCATCGCGTTCGATGCTCGTCACGCCAAGCGCATCGGTCCGGCGAATCACCTCGTCGAAGGCGTTGAAGCCCACGCCCGTACGGCCCTGGTCAGCATCCACGAGTGCCGTCTGTCGTCCCAGGGCGTCGTACTCAAGCGAGGTGATATTTCCATTCTCATCGCGCACCTCGCGCAGCTCGCCGCGGACACCGTAGGAGTAACTCACGGACGTGGTTCCGCTCTGCAGGAGCTTGCTCTCCGAGACCACCTTCCCGCGTCCGTCGAGCGTCGTCCGATAGCGTCGGCCAGCCTCATCCGTCACCTCGGAGGTGAGCAGGTCGTAGCTCCAGGTCCTGAAGCTCCCATCCAGCCGCGTGAGCTTTTTGGGGCGCCCCAGCGCATCCTCATCGAAGTAGGTGAACAGCGGCGTCTCGTTGGCCGTATGCGGCTGACTGACACGCCACACCTTTCCATCCGTCTTGTACTCAGTCTGAACATAGACAGGCTCAAGCTGGGGACCGCCCCGGTTCCACTGTTGCAGCACAGAGCGCCCCAGAGCGTCCAACTCGGTCCTAAGAGTCTGCCCCCCCATGACACTTCGGGTCAGGATCCCCCCACCGCCAAGCCGACGCGCATAGGACGTCAGCCGATCCCCTGCGCCCATGACATCCATCTTCCGTTCACGACCGAACCCATCGTAGCTGAATGTTGTTTCGTCTCCATTGCCATCGCGTACTCGCATGGGCACACCAAAACCACGATGGTATTCCATCTCTGTACGGACGCCGCCGGCATCTTCCCAACCTGTAAAGATGCCATCCGCCATTTCATACCCCATGCTCCAGGTCCGAACCTTCCCTAGAAGGTCTCGGGACTCCAATGAGTCCGGCAGTCCAAACTCATTGTAGTAGATTCGTGTTTTCAGCCACTCAGAGGGGCTTGTCGAGTCCGGAGCACGCGTCTCCTCCTCGACAAGCCCCGTCGTAGCATTGGAGGTGTATACGACGTGCTGCTCTGCCCTCCGGCCTTCCGAATCCGTCCATACGGTTTTTGCGTCCCGGAGGCGCGACACCAGCCAACGGCCAAGGTCCGCAGGCTCATAGAGATATGAGTTCTGCTGGCGGTTCATCTTGCCATCCCAGATCACCTGAGCCGAGGATGACGCCAGGTTACCAAACCCGTCGAAGTAGCTGGACGCATTATTGTAGCGATAGCAGTCCTCAATCACATCGGGCTTCTTCAAGCAGACAGACTCTGACGTGTTGACACGTATCAGCCTATTTGATCCATCCTGCATGAACTCGAAGGTCCAGGAACGGTTGCTTGAGTGACGCACTCCATCCACGGTGATTTCGGAAGCTTCGCTCGATGGCAGCGAGATCGCAGCAGACGTCCCGGTCTGCGTCTTGGTCGTGACCTTGGCCCCTGTCACCTCATCCAGGACCCGCCTCTCCATGAACCCGAGCCACCCACGGCCAAGCAGACTCATCCGGCTTCCAGCATAGCTGTACGTCGCAGCGTTCTGGACTGAAGAGCCAATTCCGTCCGTCGTCCGCTTGACCACCCAGGTACCGCGGTGCATTGGCACGATGTTCTGCTGGGGAAACCAGTGCTCGGCTGGCGTATAGACGGCCCGATCACCTGTGTGTCCGTATTCAAATGACGCAAATGCCGCCCCCTGCGTCACCTTCAGCAGGAGCGGCTGCTGCGCACCCTTCGAAATATCAACCAGGACAGCCGAAGAGGTGCACCCATAAGTGTCTGGGACACCATCGCCATTCACGTCGGCGATCCGAGCAGGATGCCGGCCATCAATGACTGCCGCGTCCTCAGGCCTTGAGTATTGCCTCCAGGCAGTGCCAGTCTGGTCGATCGAATAGTGGTAGGGGGTTCCTGAAAACGAACCATCCGCGCGCATCTGGTAGAGTTCGTCCCGCCCATCGCGATTCAGATCCGCGATCACATGACGCTGAGCCAGGACGTAGTACTTATTCACCGCGTCACAAACGGGCTCCTCATATCCATTGCCCGTATTGATTGAGTAGCACGCCCGCGACTCAATGCTGTTCTGAACCGCACTCAGGACAAGGTAGTCCTGAAGGCCGTCACCATTAGCATCCATGGGGTAGAAATAATCATCACTACTCCGTCGTCCTGAGTAGCCATCAACCCGCTCCAATCCCCCTGGCCCGATGACCGCAAAGCGCCCGTCTCCGTAGCCCACCCTTCCCTCACGCCCAACCATGAAAGACTGGAAATCACGCCTTGGTGTGGCCGCAGGCCAGTTTGTCAAAACTGAAGGACTACCAAAGCCAGCTCCTGGCAGGTACTTGCGATAGACAATACCCGGAGAGGGGCCCGACTCATCATAGCCGACATACTCAAGATTACCGTCACCATCCACATCAGCAATTCGCCAATGCTGCATCGCAGTCCGCGACCGAAATGACTCGGAATAGACCGAAGTGAATTCAATATTTCCCGTACTTGCGTTTTTCTTGCCCAAGTAGAGCGCATTTGCAGCCTGACCAGAGCTTGGGCTTGTCCAAATATAGCTGGTGAGCATCAGGTCGGCCCTGCCATCCCGATCGATATCGACCATCGGATTGCCTTCGCCCGTAAGCTCATCCAGCGTTACAGAGCCAGAGAATGACTTGTAAGGAATTAATGGGAGACCTTCGGCAAGAATTGACGGACCGAATCCCGAGCCTGTACTCAGTCTGTAGTGATATCGAAAGTCCCCCTCTTTATACAAAACATCATCTCTCCCATCCCCATCCAGATCTCCGAAGTAGCATTGTGGACTTCCAGCCGTCACCTTGGGATAGGTAAAGCTGATCGACTCACTGCGAATCGTGGCGGGAGGAACATCGTAGTCAAAGACAAGACCTTCCTGGCATCTTTGCGGATCTGCACCGTCGCACTCCGCAACTCCGACCAACAGGCTGGCGGTCTCGCGCGCGTGGTATGCCGTCCTATACTTAAGCCGGTACTCCTTGAGCAGGCCTTCCGTTTCGGGGGCCGGGCCAAACATCGAAACCTTGGTGAGTCGCTTCGCATGGCGAATTTTGTACCCGGACACCCAACGATCCGTCTTGAATGGATCGTCACCGTACTCAAGCACGATCTTGCGAGTCGGGCTGCGCGGTAGGTTCCCTGCAGATCCTGTGTACCGGATCACCGAGGGCAAGATCTCGGCTCCCGCCTGAGAGCTTCCGGTGATCGAATACTCGATGGTCATGTAGTTGCCCATCGTGTCTTCAATCCGGGTCAGCCCCCATTCGAACCTGGCGAGCTTGACGACATTGCGGACATAACTGTCTGTCAGCGAATTGTAGTCCACGCGGGTTTTGAAGCCCGGGGCGATCGGGCCGTAGGTCCTGACCGTTCCGTCCCGTTGATAGGCTTTGAAGAAGCTCGGCCCCCCTTCGGTGAAATTCGAAGCGAGGATCTTCTCATGCCCATTGAACTCAGTGCGGTATTCAGAGCCTTCCGTGCCGTAGCCACCATTGACGACAACAAGTCGCTGACCGTCCAGGCAGTAGCGATCGCCTTGAGGGCCGTCTTCCAAGGTCGGGTCTGCGGTGATTCCGTCCTGAGCTACCGACCTTCCGCAGCGGCTCACCTTGGAGATACCTGCCAGATCCCAACCGAACCCGGCTGATCCCACGCCAGACTGACTGCTGTAGACCAGTGCAAGGGATGGCCCTATCCCGGCTCTTGAGGGGGGAGTCCAGAGCGGAACTGTATAGGTGGAAGCGCCCGTCATGGACACTTCTGCACTGCCCGCCATGGAGCCAGCCGCGTACCCGTCCGCGTCAACTTCCGTAGGAAGAATGCTACCTGGCTCCGGAGGAGTCAGGGCGGCTGAGAGTGCCGGGGTGCTCCACCGTTCGTTTCCGACTTCTTCGGATTGCGGTCCGTCCAGGCAACCGGCAAGTGCGGCCTGGAGATAGACCAGCATCATGAGCGATGCCGCAGCCCTCTTCTTGAGGCCTTGGCGCGGGCGCACCAAGTCCAAGCTGCTTTGACTTAGTCGATTCATTTGGGACATATCTCCCCCTCAGGAGAAGCTTGTAAAATCAGTTGGCCGCGTAACGCACTACGGACTCGGGACGCATGCGTTGCCTTGGCAGACCAGCCCTGCTCGGCACGCGCCGCAATCCAGAGTACCGCTACAACCGTCGCTGATTACGCCGCACGAAGAACCCTGGGTTTCACACGTGGTGCGCACGCATGTTCCGCTCCCGCCAGCCTGTGCCCGGCACACCAGCTCGTCGATGTTCCCATCGCAGTTGTCGTCAGCGCCGTTACACTGCTCAGGAACATTGGACGTGCAGACTCCATAGTAGCCTGTCGTGCAATAATTTTTTCCGGGCACGCGGCACTCGCCATCCTCGACGATGCATGCCTGGGTCAGTGAGCGCGGCTGAGCGGTGCCTGCTGCATTGTCAATGAGGCCATCAGCATTGTCGTCACACCCATTGCAGGTTTCTGCTCCCACGTTGCAGGTGACGCCATCCGCAGTGCAGAAGTAGTTGCACTGGGCCATCCCCGGCTTGCCTCCGCAGCCCGTACAGGAGCCCACTCCAGAACATCCCCAGCAAGACCCCCAAAATCCATAGGCTGGATTGCATGATTGGGAGCCGCCAATAGAGCATCCGGCCGCAGTCTGGCACGGGCGCGATAGGTTCTGGGTTGTTCCAGGGACGTTGTCGATTCGACCGTCACCATCGTCATCGCAGGCATTGCAATCTTCCGCGCCGACCACGCAGTTGCCGAGATTGCAGGAGGCATCGCAAGTCTGGGTTCCGTTTTTATTGCAGTTGGTGCAGGCGACGCTTCCGGCACAGCCCGCACAGGCTCCCCAAGTGCCGTTCGTGCAACTCTGGGTTCCCCCGACAGGGCATGGAGTCCCCGTCCGGTTGCAGCTTCGCGTCAGGGTTCGAGCGCCCTGTCCCGGCCGATTGTCAATCAATCCATCGGCATTATCATCACAGTTGTTGCATATTTCCGCATCGGAGGTCTTGCACGCAAGGACGAGGCCGCTATCGCTACAAACAACCTTGCCCGTTGCGCCTCCGCACCCGGTACAAGATCCTGAGCCAATTCCCTCGGACGCACTGCACCTTGACCAGTAGCCTGCGCCAAAGCATGTCATTGTTCCAGGACAGCCATTGCTCAATGAGCAGCCGGCTTCATCACCCGCGCTGCAGACAGCACTCCAGGCCTTGCCCTGAGGCAGCAGCAATGCCAGCAATGTGATGAACAACCAGCTTTTTGAGTAGACATTGAACATGATGGACAAGCTTCGGCCTGAGCCTTTGCTGGCTTTCTTGGAAATTGACGGGTTGGGTGGGGAGCGCCTGAACCTGGACTCGTACAGGGTCGCATACCAGACGGTCAACCCCCCGATCCTTGAAGGGAAATGGCCCTTCCGTGGGGAGCTGGCCCGGAGAGTCCGGCGTCCTCTTCCGTGCGTGTCCGCTGCACCCTCCAGGGAGTCCTCACTCAAGGGGACATTCCGAGGTACGCGAACCTGACAACGTCAATGGGCAGGTCGAGTCAGTCTTCGCCGACCCGGCCTGCCCATCTTCTCAACTTGAACTGAGGACCGTCAGCCCTGCGGCGCCGCCGAGCGTGACTTGCGCGTGGACTTCTTCGTCGTCTGGATCTCCAGCGACAGGTCCATGGCCCGCGCCGAGTGCGTCAGCGCGCCCATCGACACGAAGTCCACGCCCAGCTTCGCCAGCCGGGGCAGCCGATCCAACGTGACGCCACCGGAGACTTCGATGGGGACACGGTTGGCCGTCAGCTTCACCGCTTCGCGGATCTGCGGGTCGTCCATGTTGTCCAACATGATGACGTCCGCGCCCGCCGCGATGGCCTCCGCGAGTTGCTTGAAGTTGGTGACCTCCACCTCGACCTTCACGAGCCGGGGGCCATTCAGCTTCGCGCGGCGCACCGCTTCGGTGATGTCCCCACCCACGGCCGCGATGTGGTTGTCCTTGATGAGGATGCCGTCGAAGAGGCCGAAGCGGTGGTTGGACGCTCCGCCCATGCGCACCGCGTGCTTCGCCAGCCCCCGCATGCCCGGCGGCGTCTTGCGCGTGTCGAGCACCCGCAGCTTCGAGCCCCGCACCGCCGTCACCGCCTGCTGGGCCAGTGTCGCGATGCCCGCCGCGCGCTGCACCAGGTTGAGCGCGGTGCGCTCCGCGGCGAGCAGCGCGCGCAGCTTTCCGTGGACGCGCGCTGCGACCACCTTCGGTTTGATTTCGTCACCGTCGCGCCTGAGGACCTCCACCTCCACCTCCGCGTCCACCATGTGGAAGACGCGGACGAAGGCGTCCAGGCCGGCGATGATCATCTGCTCCTTCGCGACCAGCTCGCCGCTGCCCTCCGCGTCGGCGGGGACCACCGCCAACGACGTGACGTCCCCCGCCGCGCCCAGGTCTTCGTCGAGGGACAACGCGATGAGCCGATCGAGATAATCCTGCTGCACTTCCGCCTCCTACCGACGGGCCTTGCGGGCCGCCGGCTTGCCCCGGGTGGACTTCTTCGCCGCAGGCTTCTTCGCCGCGGCCTTCTTGCCCGCCGCCTTCTTCGCGGAGGTCTTGCGGGCCGGCGCCTTACGGGCGCTCCCCTTCTTCGCGGCGCTCTTCTTGCCCGCCGCCTTCTTCGCGGCCGGCTTGCCCCGGGTGCTCTTCTTCGCCGCAGCCTTCTTGCCCGCCGCCTTCTTCGCGGGGGCCTTCTTCGCCGCGCTCTTCTTCCCTGCCGCCTTCTTCGCGGGGGCCTTCTTCGCCGGAGCCTTCTTCGCAGGGGCCTTCGTGGCCGGAGCCTTCGCCGCCGGAGCCTTCCGGGCCGGCGCGGCCTTCTTGCCCGCCTTCTTCACGGGCGCCGCCGACGCCTCCGGAGCCTCGCGGGTGTCGCCACCCTCCTTGGCCCGGTCGAACTCGCGCATCGCGTCGTCCACGAGGCCCATGCTCATGTACGCGACGCCCAGGTCGTGGTGATCCGCGGCGGACAGCCCTTCCTTGGTGCCCTCGCGCAGCTTGTTGAGCGCGTCCTCCACCACGGGGTCGGCGGCCTTCGGGGCTTCCCCGGCGGCCTCCGCCTCCATCTCGCCCTTCAGCTCCTGGCCCAGGTTGACGTCGTCCTTCGACGCCTTGGGCTCGGTGGCCACCTTCACGTGGGCGCTCTCAGAGGCTTCGAGCGTGGAGGACTCAGGGTCGGTGCTTCCCGGTAACGGCGACGGCGTCTCGGACTCGGACATGGGGGGCTCCGGGGCGATGCGCTGGAGGTGATCCTGCAGCTTGACCGTGCGCTCCTGGAGCTCCGCCACCCGGGCCTTGTCCTTCGCCACCACGTCCGGCGGAGCACGGGCCACGAAGCTCGGATTGTCCAGCTTGCGCTGCACACTGGTGAGTTCCTGCTCGGCGCGGGCGATCTCCTTCTTCAGCCGGTCGCGCTCCGCGTCCAGATCCACGAGCCCCGCCAGGGGGACGTAGATCTCCAGGTTGCCGCTGACGAACGCCGCCGCCTGCGGAGGCTTGGCGCCCGGCGGGCCCACGTGCACTTCCGACAGGCCGGCCAGCGGCATCAGGTACGCGCGCCAGCGCTCCAGCAGCTCGCGCGTCGTCGCGTCCGGGCTCTGCACCACCGCCTTCACCTTGGCGGACGGCGGCAGGTTGCTCTCACCGCGCAGCGTGCGCAGGCCTTCAATGGCCGCGATGACCGGCGCCATCTCCGCTTCCGCGGCCGCATCCACGCGCGCCGCGTCCGGCTCCGGGTACGCCGCGATGCAGATGCTCTCCGTGGGCCGGGACATCGGCAGCTTCTGCCAGATCTCCTCGGTGATGAACGGCATGAACGGGTGCATCAGCCGCAGGATGCGATCCAGGCAGTACACCAGCACCCCGCGCGTGGTGTCCTTCGCCTGCGCGTCCTCGCCGTACAGCGAGCCCTTCGCCAGCTCGATGTACCAGTCACAGAACTCCGCCCACAGGAACTGGTACAGCGTGGAGGCGGCCTCCGCGAAGCCGAACACCTCCAGCGACGCGCGCGTCTCCTCCGTGGCCTTCTGCAGCCGGGAGAGGATCCACCGGTCCGCCAGCGTCAGCGTGCGGCCCTCCAGCGGCGTCGCGTCCAGGCTGAAGTCGCCCATGTTCATCAGGGCGAAGCGGCTGGCGTTCCACAGCTTGTTGCAGAACGCCTTGTAGCCACCCAGGCGGTCCATCGACAGCTTGATGTCCCGGCCCTGCTGCGTGAGCGACGCGAGCGTGAAGCGCAGCGCGTCCGCGCCGAACGCGGGCATGCCCTGCGGGAAGCGGTTGCGCAAGGACGGCTGGAGCGCGTCCACCTTGGCGCCGAGGATGACGTCCAGGGGATCGATGACGTTCCCCTTCGTCTTGGACATCTTCTCGCCCTTCTCGTCGCGCACCATCGCGTGCAGGTACACGGTGCGGAAGGGCACATCCCCCATGAAGTGCAGGCCCATCATCATCATCCGGGCGACCCAGAAGAAGATGATGTCGTGGCCCGTCTCCATCACGGACGTCGGATAGAAGGTCTTCAGCTCCGGCGTCTGGTTCGGCCAGCCCAGCGTGGAGAACGGCCACAGCGCGGACGAGAACCACGTGTCCAGCACGTCCGGGTCCTGCGTCAGGTCCTTCCCACCACACTTCGGGCAGGACTCCGGCGCCGTGCGCGACACGATGACCGCCGACGAATCCAGCGACCGCTCCTCACCCGGGGGGCTGCAGGCTGCGCAGTACCAGGCGGGAATCTGGTGGCCCCACCACAGCTGGCGGCTCACGCACCAGTCGTGGATGTTGCGCATCCAGTGGAAGTACGTGTTCGTCCAGGACTCGGGGACGAACTTCGTGCGGCCCTGCTCCACCGCCTCGATGGCCGGCTTCGCGAGCGGTTCAATCTTCACGAACCACTGCGGCGACAAGCGCGGCTCCACCACCGTGGCGCAGCGCTGGCAGGTGCCCACGTTCAGCTTGTGCGGCTCCTCCTTCTCCAGGAGCCCCAGCTCCGTCAGGTCCGCCAGCACCTGCGTGCGCGCCTCGAAGCGCTCCAGGCCGGCGTACTTGCCGGTGTCCTTCGTCATCCGCGCCGCTTCGTCCAGGATGGACAGCATCGGCAGCTTGTGGCGCAGGCCCGTCTGGTAGTCGTTGAAGTCGTGCGCGGGGGTGACCTTCACCACGCCCGTGCCGAACTCCATGTTCACGAGCTCGGCGTCCGCGACGATGGGGATGTCCCGGTCCGTCAGTGGCAGCCGCACGGAGAGGCCCACGAGCCCCAGGTAGCGCGGGTCGTCCGGGTGGACGGCCACGGCGGTGTCGCCCAGCAGCGTCTCCGGGCGCGTCGTCGCCACGGTGAGCGTGCGGTCGCTGTCCTTCACCGGGTAGCGGATGTGCCAGAGCGAGCCGTTCTTCTCCTCGTGCTCGACCTCCAGGTCGCTCAAGGCCGTGCGGCACGAGGGGCACCAGTTGATGAGCTTCTGGGCCCGGTACATCAGGCCCTCTTCGTACAGGCGGACGAAGACTTCGCGCACCGCGGCCGACGACTGCTCGTCCATGGTGAAGCGCTCGCGGCTCCAGTCCAGCGACGCGCCCAGGTAGCGGTGCTGCTCACCGATGCGCGCGCCGTACTTGCCCTTCCACGTCCAGACGCGCTCGAGGAACGCCTCGCGGCCCAGGTCGTGGCGGCTCTTGCCCTCGGACTTCTTGAGCTCCTTCTCCACCACCATCTGCGTGGCGATGCCCGCGTGGTCCGTGCCCGGCAGCCAGAGCGCGTTGAAGCCGCTCATCCGCTTCCAGCGCGCGAGGATGTCCTGGATGGTCGCGGTGAGCGCGTGGCCGATGTGCAGGCTGCCCGTGACGTTGGGCGGCGGCAGCACGATGCTGAACGGCGGCTTGGCGGAAGTGGGCTCGGCGCGGAAGTAGTCGCGCTCCAGCCAGTGGTTGTACCACCGCGCCTCCACTTCGGAGGGCTCGTAGGCCTTGGACAGTTCAGTCGTGTCAGTCATTGAAAGCGGCCGGCCCCCGACGGGGCCGGCGGGGAATCAGGGGGGACTGCGAATCAATGCTGGGTCTCGCGGTCCTTGATGAGCCGCTCGAGCTCCTGCCGGATGATGGTCTCCGCCAGCTGCGGTACGACCTCCCAGGCGATCTTCTCGATGACCTCGCGGGACGCCTTCGACAGGGCCTCACGCAGCAGCGCCTCGCCGCCATCCGCCGGACGACGCCCGGGCGCCGCGGCCGGCGCGGGACCACCGAGGTCGAGGGAGATCTCCTCCGTGTGCTCGGGCAGCGAGTCCTCGATGCGGAGGTTCTCCGTGCGGGCCTGCACGGCGGCCGGAGGAGGCGCGGACGGAGCGCCCAGCCCGAACGGATCCCGCGCGCGGGCCGCGGGCGGAACCGCCGCGGGGTGCGAAGGCGGCAGCGGCGTGCCCCCGGCGGGAGGACGCGGGAAGCCGCCCGGGATGTTCGGAGCGCCAGGGCCCGCGGGACGCGCGGCCATGCCCGGAGGCGGCGGGACACCCGGACCCGGAGGACGCGCGCCCGGAGGCGGCGCACCCGGAGGCGGACGCGCCATGCCCGGAGGCGGCGGGACACCCGGACCCGGAGGACGCGCGCCCGGAGGCGGCACGCCCGGCCCCGGAGGACGCGCACCCGGCGGAACGGCGCCCGGAGGCGGCATGCCCGGACCGGGAGGACGCGCACCCGGAGGAACAGCGCCCGGAGGCGGACGCGCCATGCCCGGAGGCGGCGGCACACCCGGACCCGGAGGACGCGCGCCCGGAGGCGGCACGCCCGGACCGGGAGGACGCGCGCCCGGAGGCGGCGCGCCAGGACCCGGCGGACGGGCGCCCGGAGGCGCGGCGGCGGGCGGCTGCGCGGCGGCGGGCGGCTGCGCGATGGGCGTGGCGGCCTGGGGGAACACGCGCGTCGCGGCGGAAGCCGGCATCGTGTTCGACTTCTGGCCGACGAGCGCCTTCACCTTGTCGAGGAGGATCTGGCTCTCGAAGGGCTTGGTGATGTGGTCATCCGCCCGGGCGGCCTTCGCGCGGTTCTCGTCGAACGCCTCGAAGGTGCCGGCGAGCAGCAGCACCGGGATGGCCTGGGTGGAGGGGTCGTTCTTGAGCGCCTCGCAGACCTCGTAGCCGCTCTTGCCCGGCATCATCACGTCGGCGAGCACCACGTCCGGACGCAGCTCGCGCGTGCGGGTGATGGCGTCCAGCCCGTTGTCCACCGCGGTCACCTGGAAGTCTTCCGTCGCGAAGATCATCCCGATCACCTTGCGGATGGTGAGCGAGTCGTCGGCGATCAGTAGATTCTTGGGCATCGGCTCCGGCCTTCGGGGGGCGCATACCCCCCTGAATTCGTTTGAGATTTCGGGCGAGCAAGCCTGCCTGCCGGCCCTGTGTCAATCGGAGAAGCTTAGGGGGCGCGCTCTTGGCCGATCAAGAAAACATGCGCTGCAGGTCCAGGAACATCACGGGATCCGGCAGCCCTGGCGCCTTGAACGTGCCCATCAGCTCGGCGGGCTTGAACTTCTGAAGCACACCGAGCACCCGGGTGGCCGCCAGCCCTACCGTACGTCCGGCCATCTCCGTGAGGACGAAGAGGTCCTCCACCTTCGCCGGCGCCCCCAACAGCGCCGGAACCGAACAGATGGGCCACAGCGCCTGCGCGTGGGGGTAGACGCCCGCCACCGGCCCGCTCTGCACCGGCAGCACGCTGAAGGACACCCCCTTCGGCACCACCTGGGAGACACAGCCCAGCGGCACTCCGAAGAGCACGCCCTGCGACTCCAGCACCAGCGCCCGCTCCGGAGGCACGTCCGCCCAGTGCACGGGCCGCAGCTCCGGCGGCACCGGCCGCGGGCCCACCCGGTGCGGCAGCGCCTCCACGATGAGCTCCAGGTACAGCCGGTCCTTGTGCAGCACCGCGCCCCGGCTCAACGGCGCCAGGGAATCCGCGAGTCCCGGAGGTAGCAGGAAGAACGGATCCCGCGCGACGTCCGCCACCTCCACGACCGAGCGAACCCGCACCGCGAGCGTGGGGCTGACGTCCAGGACGACGACCATGCCCGGCACTTCCTCGGGGGCGCCGCCGAGCAGCGCGGAGAGGTCCTTCACCTCGAGTACGCCACGCAGGCTCGTTCCGCGCGCGCCCGGCATGGCGACCTCCATCACGGAGGTGGCCTCCACGGCGTAACGCGTCTCACCGGCTTCAACCAGCAGGCAGAGCCGGCGTCCGCTTTCAAAAGGCGACACGGGGGTGACCCTAGCAGCGTTCAGGGGCTTGGTGCTAAGCCGTGAACAGTCATGGCGCGACTGCTCCTCGTCGACGACGAAAAGATCGCCCGCAGCCTCTACGGCGACTACCTCACGGCCTCAGGACACATCGTCTCGGCGGTGCCCACCGTGGCGGAAGCGAAGGCGGCGCTCGCCGCGGAGCGGTTCGACGCGGTGGTGACGGACCTCATCCTGCCCGGCGGCGACGGCATGGAGATCCTCCGCCACGTGCGCGATCGCTACCCCGGCGTGGAGGTGGTGGTCATCACCGCGCTCGACAAGGTGGCCCCCGCGGTGCGGGCCATCAAGAGCGGCGCGGCGGAGTACCTGGTCAAGCCCGTGGCGCCGGAGGCCCTGCAGCACGCCCTGCGCCGCGCGCTCACCACGCGCGACCTGATGCGGGAGAACGCATCGCTGCGCCATCACGTCGCGCTCCTGGAGGCGGGCCAGCGCATCGCCACCACGCTCGACCGCGACCGGCTGGCCACGGCCACCTCCGACGCGCTGGAGTCCATGGCCAACGCCTCCGCGGTGATGCTGCTGGAGCGCGACCCCTCGTCGGGCTTCCGCTCGCACGGCATGCGGGGCCTGCCGCCGGACCTGCACGACACGCTGGTGCCCCTGCTCGTGGAGCGACTGGCCACCACGCGCGAGCCGACCCGGCTGGACGGCCTGCAGGTGCCCTGGCCGCGCACCCTCACCTTCCCCGCCGTGGACGGCGAGTCGGTGCTGGGCCACGCGGTGCTCTTCCACGACAGCGCGCCGCCGGAGCACCACCCGGAGACGGTGGGCTTCCTGGTGCGCAACTGGGCGCTCGCGCTGCGCAACCTGGGCCGCTTCGCCGCCGTGGAGGACCTGGCGTACGTGGATGATCTCACCCGCCTGTTCAACACGCGCTACCTGCAGCTCGTGTTGGACCGCGAGGTGAACGAGGCCGTGCAGACGCAGCGGCCCTTCTCCCTGCTGTTCCTGGACCTGGACCGCTTCAAGGCCATCAACGACACGCACGGGCACCTGGTGGGCTCGCGCGTGCTGGTGGAGGCCGCGCGCGTGCTCAAGGGCTGCGTGCGCGATCCGGACGTGGTGGCCCGCTTCGGCGGCGACGAGTACGTGGTGCTCCTGCGCGGCACCGACTCCGGCGGCGCCCTCAAGGTGGCCGAGCGCATCCGCCGCACCATGGAGACCCACCAGTTCCTGGGCCGCGAGGGGCTGTCGCTCAAGCTCACCACCTGCATCGGCGTGGCCAGCTTCCCCGAGCACGCCCAGGACAAGGACCACCTGTTGGATCTCTCCGACCGGGCGATGTACCGCGGCAAGCGCGGCACCCGGAACGTCGTCTACATGGCGGCGCAGGACCTGGAAGCCACCCCGGCCGAGCGCCGCCAGGGCCCGCCACCCCAGGGCTGAAGCGTCACCCGGGGCGTGAAGCTCCGGGGCTCCGAGGCTTCGAGGCTCGGGAGCCTCTACTTGCGCAGGCTGCCCACGGTGAGGCGCTTGGGCAGCTCCGGATCCACGGCGGCGGTGCCCCCGCCCTCGCCCACCGACTCCACCTCCTCGTGGGACGCGCCGGACGTGATGAGGCGGTACTTCTGCGACGCCTCGCGGTCGTGCTGGGCCTGCTCGGGATCCAACCGGGCGATGAGCTGCCAGAAGAGGGCCGCGTGCTCACGCTCCTCGTCCATGACGTGGCGCAGGATGGCCTTGGCGTCCTCGTTGTCCGTCGCGTCCAGGTGCGCGGCGTAGAGGTTGATGGCGTCCAGCTCCGCTTCGATGTTGAGCCGGATGGAGCGGGCCAGTTCGGAGTCCGTCAGCTTCCGGGGCACCAGCGAGTGGAACGGGTTCGTCTGCGGCATGCGGACCTCTGCGACAGGGGGACCAGCCACCGGGCGTGCGGATGTTCCCGACCCGGACTGAAGGCGCCGCGAGCATCCGTTCGACGGGCGGCCGGGTCAACCGATTCCCGCCGGGGGTGCGTTGCGCGTGGACACCTGCCTCCGCCATGCTCCCGGGCATGGAGACCCCCTCGCCGCTTGCTCAACTGCTCCAGGCCCTGGAAGCAGGAGACCTGCCTGCGGCCAGACTCGCGGCGGTGGCACTGCAGCGGGCCAACGCCCATACCCACCAGGTCGCCGCCGAGGTCCTCCACGAGCTGCGCCAGCCCCTCCTGGGCGCCAAGGCGTACGCCCAGTTGCTGGCCGAGGAGGGAGGCTCCAGCGGCCCCCTGAAGCTGCTGCTCGCGCAGGTGGAGCGGATGGAGCAGATCGTCTCCGACTTCATCCGCCTGGCCAGCGAGCGGCCGGCCCCGCAGCAGCGCCAGTCCCTCGCGGCCCCCATCTGGGCGGCGGCGAAGGTGTTCGGCGTCAACCCGGACTCGGCGCGCATCTCCCTGGAGGTGGACGCGCCCGAGGACCTCACCATCCAGGGCAACGCGCGGCTCATCGAGCAGCTGACGCTCAACCTGCTCAACAACGCGCGCGACGCCATGGCCGGCCGGGGCCGCGTGAAGGTGACGCTCGCGCGCGAGGGCGCCTCCGTGGCGCTGTACGTGTCGGACTGGGGCCCGGGCATCCCGGCGGAGCTGCGCGAGCGCATCTTCGAGCCCTACGTCACCGCCAACAAGCGCGGCACCGGCCTGGGGCTCGCCGTCTGTCGGCGCATCGCGCAGGAGCACCACGCGCAGATTTCACTCGTGTCCCCCACCGTGCTGCGCGAGGTGCCGCCCCCGGCCACGGTGTTCCGCGTGCTCTTCCCGCCCACGGACGCGCCCCTGCCGCAGCGCAAGCGCCTGCTGGTGGTGGACGACGAGGCCATCATCCGGACGGTCTTCAAGGACCTGATGGACAAGGAGTGTGAAGTCATTGAAGCGGCCACCGGCGAGGCCGCGCTGGAGCTGCTCCGCTCCACCCCGGTGGACCTCATCGTCACCGACAAGAACCTGCCCGGCCTGTCCGGCCTGGAGCTGGCCCAGCACGCGCGGCGCCTCAACCCCGCCTCGCGCGTCATCCTGATGACGGGCTACCCGTCGCTGGTGACGACGCAGCAGGCGCTGCAGTTGGGCGTGGTGGACTACCTGCTCAAGCCCTTCGACGACATCCGCCAGGTGCGCACGCTGCTGCGCCAGGGGCTCTTGGCGCCCCCGGCCCCTCCCGCGCCCACCGTGAGCCCCTCGGCCCGCCGGGTGGACGTGCTGGAGGACAACCCGGCCACCGCGCGCCAGATCACAGAGGCGCTCACCCTGCTGGGATTGGAAGCGCGCATCCTCTCCAGTTCGGAGGTGGCGGCGCTGGAGGCCCCCGTGGGCGTGGTGGTGTCGTGGGACTTCGCGCCCGCCTACGGGAAGAAGGCGCTGGAGCTGGCGAAGGCCCTGAGCCAGGGGGCGCCCTTCGTCGTCCTCGCCGAGCACCTCACCATGGAGACGGCGCTCGCGAGCCTGCGCGCCGGGGCCGCCGCGTGCCTGCCCAAGCTCATCTCCGACGCCTCGGCGCTCAGCCGCGAGCTGGGGCTCGCCTTCAAGAAGGCGCTGCCCTGAAAAAGGGTCCGGCCCCGGGCACCCCGCGCTGCTTGCGCTGGGTCCACCGGAGCCGGAAGGTCTTCGGGTGACGGGGTGACGGGCCTCGAAGGCCCGCCTCCCTTCAACCGCTACGGAGCCGTGCTGGCTCAGTAGTCCATGTCGTCGCCGCCGTAGTCCGGCGTGCTGCCACCACCGCCGTTGCCGCCCTTGGACTTCTTCTTCGGGCGCTCGGCGATCATCGCCTCGGTGGTGAGCAGCAGGGACGCCACGGAGGCGGCGTTCTGCAGCGCGGTGCGCTCGACCTTGGTCGGGTCGATGACGCCCGCCTTCTCCAGGTCCTCGTACTTCTCCGTGCGGGCGTTGAAGCCGAACGCGCCGGTGCCTTCCTTGACCTTGTTGATGACGACCGCGCCCTCGACGCCGGCGTTGCTGGCGATCTTGCGCAGGGGCTCCGTGAGGGCCTTGCGGATGATCTCCACGCCGAAGTCCAGCTCGCCGCCCAGCTTCAGGCCTTCCAGCGCCTTGAGGCTGCGGATGTACGCCACGCCGCCGCCAGGGACGATGCCCTCTTCGACGGCCGCGCGGGTCGCGTGCAGGGCGTCCTCCACGCGGGCCTTCTTCTCCTTCATCTCCACTTCGGTCGCCGCGCCGACGTTGATGACCGCCACGCCGCCCACGAGCTTCGCCATGCGCTCCTGGAGCTTCTCGCGGTCGTAGTCGCTGGTGACCGTCTCGATCTGGGTGCGGATGAGCTTGATGCGGCCCTCGATGTCCGCCTTCTGCCCGCTGCCATCCACGATGGTGGTGTTGTCCTTGTCCACCGTGATGCGCTTGGCGCGGCCCAGGTCGTTGAGGGTCAGGTTCTCGTACTTGTGACCCAGCTCCTCGCTCACCACCATGCCGCCCGTCAGCGTGGCGATGTCCTTGAGCATCTCCTTGCGGCGGTCACCGAAGCCCGGCGCCTTCACCGCGGCCACGTTCAGCACGCCGCGGATCTTGTTCACCACGAGCGTGGCCAGCGCCTCGCCCTCGATGTCGTCCGCAATGATGAGCAGCGGCTTGCCCGAGCGCGCGACCTGCTCCAGCACGGGGATCATGTCCTGCATCGACGAGACCTTCTTCTCGCTGATGAGGATGTAGGGGTCGTCCATGACGACCTCCATGCGGTCGCGGTTCGTCACGAAGTACGGAGACACGTACCCGCGGTCGAACTGCATGCCCTCCACCACGTCGAGCGTCGTCTCCAGGCCCTTGGCCTCTTCGACGGTGATGACGCCCTCCTTGCCGACCTTCTCCATCGCGTCCGCGATGGTCTGCCCGATGGTCTCATCCCCGTTGGCGGAGATGGTGCCCACCTGCGCGATGGCCTGCTTGTCCGTGGTCGTCTTGGACATCTTCTTCAGCTCGGCGACGACCACCTCCACGGCCTTGTCGATGCCGCGCTTCAAGTCCATGGGGCTGTGGCCGGCGGCCACCAGCTTCAGGCCCTCCTCGTAGATGGCCCGCGCCAGCACCGTCGCCGTCGTGGTGCCGTCACCCGCCTTGTCGGAGGTCTTGGACGCGACCTCCTTCACCATCTGGGCGCCCATGTTCTCGAAGCGGTTCTCGAGATCGATCTCCTTGGCGACGGTGACGCCGTCCTTGGTGATGGTGGGGGAGCCGAAGCTCTTCTCGATGACGACGTTGCGGCCCTTGGGACCGAGCGTCACCGCGACCGCATCCGCGAGAATACGGACGCCGCGCAGGATGGAATCACGCGCGTTCTGGTGGAAGAAGATTTCCTTCGCTGCCATCGCAACCTCCGATAATACTTGGGGAATTTCTATGAATGGGGATGGCCGTTAGCACTCGGCCATGTCGAGCGCCAACATAAGGGTCGCATCGACGATGTCAACGGAAAGGGGCAAACGTGTGGTCCCGCGGACGCCTTCCGGCCCGCCCGGGTGGGGGGCGTGGCGACCTGCCGGGCGCTCTACTCGGCGAAGCGCACGAGGTTGAGCAATTGCCCCATGTCCAGGGGCTTCTGCAGGGTGATGGCCACGCCCTTGCGCAGGCCCCGGTCGTTGATGGTGTCGTCGTTGCTGGCCGTCATCATCAGGACGGAGATGTTCTGGAAGCGCGGGTCCGCCTTCAGCATCTCCGTGAAGTGGATGCCGTCCAGGTGGGGCATCAGGTAGTCGGTGATGACCAGCCCCACGGGGTGACGCTCCATGATGTCCAGCGCCTGCAGGGCATCCGACGCCGAGAACACGGTGTAGCCATGCATCTCCAGATAGCGAGAGAGCATGGTGCACAGCTCGTAATCGTCGTCTACGACCAGGATGTTCACGGGCACTTGGGCAAAACGGGGGCGCTGGAAGCTAACAGCGACGCCGGTCGTTGACAACGCGAAGCACGGCTTCTTAGCTGCCCGCCGCAATGATGAAGCGCACGGCGAAGCAAGGGGAGGCGCAGGGCGTGGACGCGCGACTGGACCGGGTGGCGGACGCCTTCGAGGCCACCGACTTCGAGGCGGCGCTCGCCGGGGCCGAGGCGCTCCTCCAGGACGTCCCGGGCTCCCCGGAGGCCCTGCACTACCGCGCCGCGGCGCTGGTGGAGGTGGGTCGGCTGGAGGACGCGGGCCGGGCCTACGGGGCCGCCCTCAAGGTCGCGCCCGAGGACCTGGAGATCCTCTTCGGCGCGTCCGAATTCCTGGTGTGCCGCACCGGCGAGGACCGCGAGGCGGTGGAGGAAGGCCTGGAGTGGTGTGCCCGGGGCCGGAAGCTGGCGCAGAAGGCCGACGACGTGGAGCTCGCCTACGAGTTCCTCCTCCTGGAGGGCCTGGGCCTCAACCAGTTGGGCGAGTGCGAGGACGCGCTCAAGAGCCTGGACGCGGCGCTGGAGCACATGCCGCGCTCGCCGGACGCGCAGCTGGAGCGGGGCATCGCGCTGTTCGAGCTGTGCCGCTTCCCGCTCGCCCAGGAGGCCTTCGAGCGGGTGCTGAAGGACGCGCCGGACGAGGCGTGGGCGCACCACTACCTGGGGCTCATCGCGGAGCGGCGGGGGGATGCGCGCGAGGCGAAGCGGCGCTTCGGGCGGGCGCAGGCGCTGGCGCCCGAGGAGCTTCCGCCGCCGGTGGCGCTGGAGGAGGAGGCCTTTGATCGCGCGGTGGAGGACGCGATGCGCGCCCTGCCCTCCCAGGTGAAGCAGTACATGGACAACGTCACGCTGGCGGTGGAGGACCTGCCGTCGGACGAGGACCTGCTGGGGCAGCAGCCGCCCCTGTCGCCGTGCATCCTGGGCGTGTTCCGGGGCACGCCGGTGGGCGAGCGCAGCGTGACGAACGCGGCGGACCACTTCCCGGCGTCCATCGTCCTGTACCAGCGCAACCTGGAGCGCTTCGCGCGCACCCGCGAGGAGCTCATCGAACAGATTGGCATCACGGTGATGCACGAGGTGGGGCACCTGATGGGTCTGGATGAAGACGACCTGTGGGAGCGGGGACTGGACTAGCACCGCACTCCCCTGCCCTGATGCCCGCCATGCAAGCATGGATGAAGCTGGGGCTGAGCGTGGTGGCGGTGCTGGGGCTCGGGGCGTGTTCCGGGACGGATGACATCGACACCCCGGTGTCGTGTCCGCAGGTGGTGGTGTTCGCGCGCTCGGCGACGGGGACGTGCCAGAGCTACCCGACGCCGTGTGACGTGCCGGAAGGGTACATCGGGTGTTGCGGTGGGCTCTTCGGGGGCTGCGTGTCGAGCGTGTCCGGGACGACGTGCGTGGATGATCCGGCCGACACGTGCACCCCGGGCACGGGTGCGGACTGCCCGGGCATCTGCCAGCAGACCAGCGGGGGCTGAGCCCTGGTGAACAGGACGGAAGGTTCGGTGCACGGCGGAAGGCAGGCATCTGGCTTCCTGGTGTCTGTCCTTTCCGTTCGTCATTGGGCCCTGACAGACACGGCAGCACTGGAATCACTGGCATCCAGGGCTATCTTCCCGCGAATCGCAGTCGAGCCACCGGGGAGGCCCGTGATGTTGAATGTGAGGAAGGTCGCCACGCAGCTGAAGAGCGCGGTGCTGGCGGATCCGGAGCGCTTCTATACGAAGCAGACCGGGGCCTGGGTGGCCGGGATGCCGTCGCCGCAGGACATCCGCGTCACCACGGGCCGGGAGCCCTACTGGATCAACCTGGGCTACTGGCGCGACGTGGAGCGGGTGGACGACACCAACGTCGAGCGCGTGGGGGAGCTGTTCCGGGAGGCCCAGGCCCAGATGGCGCACCTGCTGGCGAAGACGGCGCGCCTGGGGCCGGGGGACTCGGTGTTGGACTGCGGCTTCGGGTACGCGGATCAGGACCTGCTGTGGGCGGAGACGTACAAGCCCGCGCGCATCGTCGGGGTGAACATCACGCCGAACCAGGTGCGGGTGGGCCGGGAGCGGGTGCGTCTGACGGGCCTGGAAGGGGTGGTCCGACTGGAGCAGGGCTCCGCGACGGCGCTGCCCTGTTCCGATGGGGAGTTCGACGTCGTGTTCGCCCTGGAGTCCGCGATGCACTTCCGGACGCGGCGGGACTTCCTGCGCGAGGCGTTCCGGGTGCTGAAGCCAGGGGGGCGCCTGGTGATGGCGGACATGTGCCAGAAGACGGACCGCGAGTCGGGCGCGGGGCTGAGGGACCGACTGCGGTACCGGTACTGGCGGGGGATGATTGCCTTTCCGGAGGTGAATGTCTGGACGACCGGGCGCTACCTGTCGGAGCTGCGGGAGGCGGGGTTCCAGAACGCGCGGCTGGAGTCCATCGCGGAGGACGTGTACCCGGCGGTGAACACGGCGCTGGTGGCGCTGCGAGGGATGACGGCGCTGGAGAAGGAGCCCGGGTCCACGTCCCTGCACCAGGTGCGCGCGGACGTGCACCGCGCGATGCGGATGCGCGTGGACCAGACCCAGTGGCACTCGCTGTTCAACTGCGACGAGTACGCCGTGGTGTCCGCGGAGAAGCGGTGAGCGTGGACTGTCGCTCCTGGGTTGACGGGGCCCGGGTCGGCCGGCAGTAATCGGCTGCGGTAGGGCCTCCGGACCTGGTGGCCGGCCCGGTCTTCAAAACCGGTGAGGGGCTGCGAGAGCAGTCCCTGGCGAGTTCGATTCCCGTGCCCTACCGCCACTTGTTCGGCTGCAACCGCCCTGGCTGCCACGGATAAGGTACGAATCTTGGTACGGAGTTGGTACCGATTTGCCGGTGCTTGGCCGCCCTCTGTACCAGGGAGGCATGACCAAGAAAGTCCGCCTGTCCTACGAGTTTTCCGCAATCCAGCACGCTCAGTTTCTGGCCATGCTCCTCCGCGACGGCGGAATGCCCAACAACGAGTACGCCCAGGCGGCACCAGGAGCCGTGGTGTGAATCCTCACTCTGGCGGGGGAACGGCTGCGGCTCGTGTACCGGGCCTTAGAAGGCGATGTGAATCCGGCCGCACTCCATGCGCTCCACAACGCAGCGGAAGATGAACTTGATGACGGTGAGGGACTGGTCCTTCAGGAATGGCCGGAGAAGACCAGTCCCGCCCACGAGGCGGCGCGCACGCCTCCCCTCTCCAGCCCCGCTACGGAGTAAAGCTGTATTCGAAACGGTCAGACACCTTACGCGGCGAGCGGCCACTCCGCGTACAGCGCCTCGGCCTGCGCCATGAACTTCTCCATGAATGGCTCGAAGTCCTCGGGCTTTACACCCTTGCGCCGGAGGACGCGCTTCACGGCTGCCCGGATTGCCGCCCGCACGTCGTCCCGGTGGGGCTCGGTCCAATCGACCTTTAGGTTCCTCTTGATGGTCTGAACCACCTCGTGGACGAGATCGCTCAGAAAAGGCTGTTGGTAGAGGCTTTCAGCGTTCTCGGATAAAGCATCGTAGAAGGCCAACTCGTCCTCAGCGAGACCGAGCAGCTTCGCGCGGGCTTCGCTAGCGCCTAGCTCCTTCCGCAGTTTGATCATCTCTTGCACAACCGTTGCGGCGTCGATGATTCGGCTGTGGTAGCGCTGGAGTGTCTTCTCCAGGAGTTCGCGGAAGGACTTCGCCTTCGCAAGGTTCTGCTTCTGCCGCCGGTGGATCTCGTCGAGAAGGAGCTGTTCGAGCAGCTTCAGCCGGAGGTTCTCGTGCTTCCGGTCCTTGAAGGTTTGGAGGAACTTGTCATCGAGAATCGAGATGTCGGCCTTCTCGATGCCCACGGACTTGAAGATATCGACCACACCCTCGGACTCGACCGAGTCGTCGACGAGGTCTCTAACGGCGACCTCCAAGTCCCTCTTCGGCTTGCGTCCCGGTGTCGCCTTCGAGAGCTGCTTCCGGACTCGCTGGTAGAAGATGACCTCGTCCGCGTGCACACGACAATCGTCGAGGTGCTTCACGAGGAGGAACGCCGACGTGAGCCGCAGCTCGGTCTGGAGGTAGTCGTCCTTGCGCTCCTCATCCTCGGCAAGGAAGCCGTAGGCAAAAGCGTAGAGGTCTTCCACGTCGATACGGGAGAGGCCACGCCACTTCGGCGCCTGGGCCGCCTGAGCCTCAGGCAGGAGCTTCCGGATATCGCCCAAACACTGGAGGAACAGTGGGCGGGCCTTCTCCTCAATGTCGGGAGCGGGCTCCCCTTGGCCGCCGCCTTTCGAGTAGCGGTTCGTCGCCTCGCGCAGCTCGTCCCCGATCCCGATGTAGTCGACGATGAGGCCGTGCGGCTTGTCCCGGAAGACCCGGTTCACACGCGAGATGGCCTGGATCATGTTGTGCCCGCGCATCGGCTTGTCGATGTAGAGCGTGTGAAGGCACGGAATGTCCGTCCCGGTGAGCCACATGTCGCAGACGATGACCATCTTCAGCGGATCGTCGGGGTCAATCATCCGCTTCTTAATGGCGTCGCGCTGCGTCTTAGTCGTGAGGTGCCCCGCCTCGCTCCACTCCTTCGGGTCCTTCCCAAGGTCGCCAGTCATCACGACCTTGATTTCAGGGCTGTTGGGCAGCGCTCGGAGCGCGTCGTAGAGACGCACGCAGTTGGCTCGGGTCATCGCGACGATCATCGCTTTGCCCTTGAGCGTGGCTGTTCGATCTAGGAAGTGGGCGAGCAGGTCGGCCGCCAGCTTCTTCACGCGCTCCTCTGCACCGGCAGCGGCAGCAAGCGCGGCCCACCGACTCTTCCGCCGCTCCAACTCGGCTTGGTCGAACTCCTCGGCGTTCTCGGTAATCTCCTTCAGCGCACTGTCGACATCGTTGTGCCCGAGGTGCAGCTTCACCATCCGGGGCGAGTAGTAGATGGGGACAGTTGCCTTGTCCTCCTGCGACTGCTTGATGTCGTAGGTGTGGATGAGCGTCCCGAAGACGTCTTCGGTGTCGGCGCCGCTGAAGCTCACCGGCGTCCCCGTGAAACCGAGCCTGTGCGCGTTGGGAAGCGCCTCGCTCAAGTAGCGGGCGTAGCCCTGGAGGAAACCGTACTGGGAACGATGCGCCTCGTCGGCAATCACGATGATATTCGGACGGGGCGACAAGACCTCGTGCGAGGTTTCACCATCACGCAGTCGGAACTTCTCGATCGTCGTGAAGATGACCTCACCGCCCTCGGTCCGGAGCAGCGAACGTAACTCGGATACGCTTTCTGCGTGTTGCACCGCTCCCACGAGAGAACGTACTGCCACGAACTGATCGTGGAGCTGATCGTCGAGGTCGTTTCGGTCGACTTGGATCACGAACGACGGGTTTTCCAGCTCTCGCATCCGCCGGAGAATGCCCACGAGGAAGGCCATCGAAAGCGATTTGCCCGAGCCTGTCGTGTGCCAGATGACGCCGATGCGCTTGTCCTTGCCAGCAAGGACGGCTTGCTTCGTCTTCTCAGCGGCGAAGCGCACGGCGAAGAACTGGTGGTACTTGGCAGCCTTCTTTGTCAATTTCTCGTTCGCCTCTTCGAAGGCGATGAAGTCACGCACATACGAAAGCAAGCGATCCTTCGGGAAGAGCCCCTCGATGAGCACCTTCATGGAGCCTGTGGTGCCTGGCTCGACCTTCCGCCCATCGATGGATTTCCACGGCGCGTACCACTCTTCGTTCGACGTCCACACGCCGTGCAGTGTGTGGACACCATCGCTCACGATGGTGAACGCGTTGAACTCAAAGAGTTGAGGAATGTCGTGGATGTAGTGCTGGATTTGGTTCAGGGCGTCGTCGACAGTGGGCACGTCCGAGTAGGGGTTCTTTAACTCGAAAAGCACGAGCGGCAGGCCGTTGACGTACACGAGCACGTCGGGCCGTCGGTCGTTCTTCCCTCGGATGCCAAGCTGATTCACTACGAGGAACTCGTTCGCCTCGGGGGTCTCCCAGTCAATTGCGTGGATGTGCCGGTGCTCAACACGCCCATCGGCATGCTCGACGCGGACCTCGAATCCGCGAGTGAGGAGTTGGTGGAAGGCGAGGTTCCTGCGGAGCGGATCGACTCCCTCGGGGCGACTCAACTTTGCAACGGCCTCGGCAAGCGGCCCCGCTGGAAGGTCTGAGTAGCGCTGAGCTAGGGAGTCTCGCAGGCGCGAACGGAGCACGACCTCGTCGTCGTCCTCGCGCTCGACCTCTGAGCCATGGCACCAAGTGTAGCCGTGCGTATCCAGGCGCTCGATCGTCGTCAACTCGAAATCGGATTCCGTTCCGCGATGGCTTCCCATCTATGCTACCTCCGCGACTGCCTTCTCAGCCTGCTTGATCGTGACCTCACCCACGAGGAGGGCGGGGAGAAGCGTGTCACGAAGCTTCTCAAGAGTTGCGTTCTCCCTCACGTTTGCGGCGAGATGCCCGTGCAACGGGGTCGCCAGGACCTCAAAAGCCTGAAGGACCTTCGACGATGGCACCACCACGGGAATCGGCCGGAAGTTCGCCTTGCTGATTTCGGCGAATGTGGTGCCCCCTGCGCGCGACAGGATCTCGTCCATGTTCTGTTCGGTCCATTTGAGCACCCAGTGGTTTGGGAGCCGACCGCAGCAATCCATCGCGATAAACCCTTGATTGACAGCCACGGGGACCTCCGTGATTGCGAGATAGCCGATCGGTGCACGCGACGAGAGCAACACCGTGCCACGTGGGAGGAGACCCGAGCCGATCTGCGCCAGCCCCTCCTGCGTGATGTACCGCTCGGAGCCCAGCACGACCGGATCTGAAAGGCGCGACAGGTCCCGCGGCGTCACCCAGCAAATGTCACCGTTCCAGTACCGCGGCTCTTCTGTTCTCGGCGTCGAGCCTCCGACTACTCGGACTTCATCCCCAATAGTCGAGGTGCTCCACCCCTTCGGGAGCGGCCCCAGATCCGACTCCTCAAAGTGCTCGGGGAAGAGCGACAGCGCCCACTCAGGCACCCCCACCGGCTTGCGCCCGTCGCGCTTCGCCTGCACAGGGTTGAAGTCCACGAACCACGATTTAAAGAGAGCTGAGGCCAGCTCCTCGATCGTGCGGTTCATCCGGTGGTTCAGTTCGCGCTTGTCGTCGAGAGCGCCGAGTAGTGCTCCGATGGCTTGCTGGATGCGCTTGGGCGGCAGCGAAAAGCGGAACGCTTCGATGCGCGAGGGCGCGGTGTGGACGATCTTGGTCCCTGTGGAAGATGCGACCAACTCCTGATTCAGTTCGCGCCAGAGGAAAAGATAGTACAGGAACCGGTCATCGACCGTTTTAGTGTCCTTTATGACTACCTTTCCCATTCGCTGGTTGTGCAAGTACCGCCGCCCGTCGTTCGGGATGCGTGCAGGTACGCCCAGAATCTCGCCACCTGGCGTCTGGCACGTCATGACGGCGAGGATGTCTCCCGGTTTAAGTTCAAACTCTCGCGGGTACTCGCCTCGGTACTCCTTTATCTCGGTGGAGTCGAACCGAAAACCACCGGTGTACCGAAAGTTGCCGATCGCCACGACAATGGGGCGACCCGAAAGCTCTGCGGAAAAGAGCTCACTCTTGAACGGCCAACCATGCTTGATCTCGACTAGGTCGCCGAGGCGGACCTCCGTCCAAGCATCAAGTGCCATTCGAGACCCCCGCCAACTGCTTGCTGATCGCCTCGCTTAGACGAGCGGCCTCGGCGAACTCGGACTTCAAGCTATCGATGAGACGGGGGTAACGATCCTCAAACGTCTCGTCTTCCTCATCAAGGGCTGCGCTTCCCACGTAGCGCCCAGGGGCGAGCGCATAGCGATACGAGCAGATCTCGTCGAGCGATGCGACCTTGCAGAACCCGGGAATCTCGTTGGGATTCGATTTCCGTCGGAACTGTCGATACGTCGACGCGATGCGCTCGACCTCCTCCGAGGACAGCTGTTTCTGCTTTCTCGATCCAGGAATCAAGGTGCCCAGCTTCCGCCCATCAATGAATAGCACCTCGCCAGTGCGCTTGCGGAAACCGTTCCCACCCTTCCGACCTCTCGACAAGAACCAGAGCGCGCACGGAATCTGGGTGTTCGCGAAGAGTTGACCCGTGAGCTGGACGATACAGTCGACGTAGTCCTGCTCAACCAATGCCTTACGAACTTCCAGGCGGGCTGTCTCACTATTCGACAGCTCCCCGGTTGCCATTACGAAGCCGGCTGTGCCGCCCTCCTTCAGGTGCGAGAGGAAGTGGAGAATCCACATTGTGTTCGCATTCCTCGGCGAGAGCGGCATCCGCTCGTTGCCGAGTACAAGGCGGGAATCCTTGTCTGCGATCTTATTCGCGCCCCAGCCGTTCTCTCCCTTCGCCCCATCGTTGAACGGCGGGTTCGCGAGTATGTAGTCGGCCTTCAGCGTCGCGTGTTTGTCGTCCGTGTAGGAATTGCCGAGTTGGATGTTCCCGTCGAGGCCATGGATGAAGAGATTCATCCGGCACAGGCGATAGGTGAAGTCCTTACTCTCCTGCCCGAAGAACGAGAGTTGGTTGTTGTGTTTCGTGAAGAGGTCACTCTGCACGAACATGCCGCCTGAACCGCAGCAGGGATCGAGGACGAGGCCCTTCGTCGGTTCAAGCATCGCGACGAGCGTCTTAACGATACTTGCGGGAGTAAAGTACTCGCCGCCGCGCTTCCCCTCGGAGGAGGCGAACTCACCGATGAAGTACTCGTAAACGCGACCGATGAGATCCTCGCCGCCGTGATCGAGCGTGAATACGTCCTTCGAGAAAAGGTTGACGAGTCCTCGAAGGTTGTCGGCGCTCATATTCGAGCCGGCGTAGATGGTCGGGAGAAGCCCGCGGAGTTTATCCGGGTACTTCCTCTCCAGCATCTCCAAAACCTTGTCGAGTTTCACCTTGATGTCATCCGCCTGGGCGGCCTTGCGGATGTTCTCCCACCGAGCTTCCTGTGGGACGATGAACGCTCCAGCGCTGCGATACTCGTCGGGGTCATCGAGGGCTTTCTTGTCGCCGTGGTACTCGCTCTTCTTGTCGGCGATCAGCCCCTCAAGCTCGGACCTGCGACGTTCGTATCGCAACGACAGGAAGCGTAGGAAGATGATCGGTAGGACGTACCGTTTGTAGTCTGCCGGCTCAATAGAACCGCGAAGTGTAACGGCGGCTTGCCATAGCTCTTTCGTCAGGTCCGCAATGGACCCGCTCGCACCGCCACTACTCGGTTCACCAGTTGCGGCCGTGGTTACCTTCTTGGGTCTAGCCATTGATGTGCTCCAGTTCGTCCGGCTCGTACTGCTGGCTTGCGCTTCCACCCGCTCGGCCTCAAGTATCTCTCTCTGCGCGTGAACTGCCTCGGGCGACCACCGCGATGGAGCTGCGTGCCCTTCGCAGAGAGCCAAGTGTGGAGGTTCAGGGTTGACGCGCCGCGCAGCTTCGTACCACCCAGCTTCGCTTGCTGGGTATAATCGGGGTTTAGAGACTCTTTTCGGTAGTATCTCGCCAGTTCCCCATCCGAAGAACAACCTGCCAGGCGGGCCTATGCGGTGGCAGACCAGCAGAGGCATCCAGGCCATGCGCGCTAGCCGGCGGACGGTACCTCCCTGGTCAGCCTCCGGGAGAAGGCGAGGTCGGACACACAGTAGTGCTCCTCCTCCTGCGGCTCACGTCGCTGGAGCTGTTACGCGCGGGCTTTTTACGGCGTAGATTTCGCGCCCTTTACGGCGTAAATTTCGCGCCCTTCGAAGCTCCGTCCCTCATTATCGTCCAGGCTGATAGAGGGGCTACCGCGATGCGCCGCCGGTTGCGCCCACGCCAGCGCAGGCACTGGGTACAGCCCCAGTCGATCCACATCGCGCAGCCCACCACGTTGACGAGGGAGCCGCAGCGTGAGGGAGGTCTCCTCCGCCCCAGGGATTCCTGAGACATCTCTCTGGGGGATAGCCTCCCCCGCGTGAGGTGGATGTGAAGAAGCAACAGAAGCAGGGCAGGACCGCGGAGCGCGGTCGGTTCTCGGCGAAGCGGAAGAAGGAGGCCGTGCTGCGTCTGCTCAAGGGAGAGGAGCTCGACGCGCTCTCGCGGGAGCTGGGCGTCACCGCAGCGGTGCTGAGTGAGTGGCGGGAGAAGTTCCTGGCCGGAGCTGTCATGGGCCGCCCTGTCGGATCGCTCGTGGGTCACCTCCTCGGATCGCTGCCTCGAACAGTCCGACCAGCCCGCGTGCTCGGGAGCGTCAAGGGTCGGCTACGCCGAAACCTGAACGGTTCTGCGCCCTTGACCCTCCCTCCGCGCGCGGGCGAAGGGCAACCGGCCGCAAGCGGCCAGTCCTGAGCGATCAGGAGTCGCGATCCGTTTGGCCGACCCGGATGCGGTCCATGACCCCGGCCCCTGACACGGAGCCGAGGCGAACCTCAAGAGCCGCGAGCCGGAGCCCGCGGACAACGAGGTGCTGCGGCTCAAGGCCATGGTGGGCGAGCTGATGATGAAGAACGAGCTGCTCGCCGAGAAGGCGCGGCTGCTGGAGGGAAACGCCCCGGGTTTTCCCTGGAGGAAGTCGAGAGGATGAGCACCCGGCTCTCGCCTTCCAGCGGCAAGCGGTACGGCCTGGCGCTCGTGACGGCCACCTGGGGCGTGCCTCGCGCCACGGTGTACCGACACCGCGCCCGCCGTTAGTCCACGGAGGCTCCGACGGCTCGGCGCGGCCCCAAGACGGCGCTGACGGACGAGGCGCTGCGGGAGGCCATCCGTGGCGTGCTGGCGGCTTCGCCCTTCCTGGGCGAAGGGCACCGCAAGGTGTGGGCTCGGCTGCGCGCGCAGTCCGTACGCACCTCGAAGGCCCGCTGCCTGCGGCGGATGCGCGAGGCGGGACTGCTGGCCCCGGGCCGTGCCCGCCGGGTGCTGGGCCCTCGCAACCACGACGGCACGATGACTACCGACCAGCCCGACGTCAGGTGGGGCACCGACGCCACCTGCACCGTGACGACGCGGGAGGGCCAGGCCACCGTCTTCATCGCCATCGACCACGGCACCGCCGAGTGCGTCGGCATCCACGCGGCCCAGGTGGGCACCCGCTTCGAAGCCCTTGAGCCCATCCGCCAGGGCGTCAAGGCCCGCTTCGGTGCGTACGGCCAGGGCGTGGCCGCAGGGCTGTCCATCCGCCACGACAACGGCAGCCAGTACACTTCCGATGCCTTCCAGAACGAGCTGCGCTTCCTGGGGGCCGCATCCAGCCCCTCTTTCGTCCGCAGTCCCGAGGGCAACGGCTGCGCCGAGCGATTCATCCGAACCCTCAAGGAGCAGCTGCTCTGGGTGCGCACCTTCTCCACCGTGGAGGAACTGCGGCGGGCCCTGCGGGAGTGGGCTCACCGGTACAACGAGCACTGGCTGCTGGAGCGCCACCACTTCCTCTCGCCGAGTCAGGCCCGGCGAGCGCGGATGCAGTCGAAGCAGGCGGCCTGATGACAACCCACCTGGTGTCTCAACAATCCGGTGCGGTACACATGCGCGCATCACGGAAGGCGATTCAGGAGCTACCGATGTATGCAAATTCGAGGTGGGCGTTCCGATCCGCAACACCCAGCAGGGAGAAGTTCCTCTGGAGGTTGCCCAGCAGGTTTCTGCTTATCTGTCCAACGCGGCGTCGCATGAGGTTCTATCCAAGGCTCAGCAAGGAGAGATGCTCGCCATCCTGTGCCGCCGGCTCAAGAACAAATATGAGCACCTGTTCAGAGAACGCATTGCCGGAGCCCGTGTGTCGGAGTGCCAGACCCCAGGCTTGGAGCCCATCTATTTCGACATTCCACTGAAGGGAGCGGCGAATGACTGAAGGATCGCAAGAGTCATTGATTGAGCTCGCGCGGCGGTACTACCCAACCGGGTTCCCAGTGGAGGAGGATGATCTGGCTGAGCCAGTGCCAGCCCACCAGCGTACACCCGAGCATGCAAGGTTCTTGGCGGCATGGGACAAGGCCTTGAATGGGACCGATTGGAAGAACCTCATGAAGGGACTCAAACGCGCCTTTCCAGGTGAAGGCATCGGTAACGGGACCCAACCCTACGTCTCGGCGTGCATGCGCTGTTTTCTCTACCGCACAGAGCCGTTGCCTGGAGGCGAGCGACTCGCGACACGCATCGCCGCCGCAGTCAGTGTCCTTGTGCCTTTCTACATTGTCTATGTCACGACCCAGGTCTGGCATCCCACCCACACTGGATACCCCATGGCGGCGTCCCCTCACCCCAAGAGAGGGGACGCAGGCGATGAGTCCTTTCACCTCCAGCACTTCTCCTCTCCCCAGCTCACTTTTGATCCTCCCTCGACTGTCAGGCAGGAAGTGAATGCACTGGAACACCTGATAGAGGAAGTGCTCGGCTATCGCCCCTTCCCCTTGGCTTTCGCGGGAGTAGCGCTTCCAGGGCTTCGAGTGGGCTTCTTCAATGGTGAAGGTCCTCCGACGCTTTTGGATACGCTCTTCTCCGACAATCTCGCCCACCTGCCTTGACGAACCGCATTCGAGGCACCGCCTCACGCGGACACCGGCCCGCGCACTCGCGCACCCCGCTGAGACGGGCTTTGTCGGTGGGCTTCACCGGAGGGGTTTGGGCCTGCTCCGGTTCGGTGGACAGGTTGACTACGCTGACACTGGGGGCAGCTACCTTGACGCTCACCGCGACAGCCTGCTCGCGCGTGGAGAGTGTTCGTAGGTAGCGTGGGGAGGATCCCTGGGGTTGAAGGCCGCCGGGGCAGCGCCAGGAGGGTTCCGTGCTTCCACGTTGGTCGCTTCCCCTATTGCTCGTAGTACTGACCGGATGCAGTAGCGCCACGAGAGCGGTGCGCCTGGACACGGGCCATGGCGCGCCCATCGTCTTCACTCCACGCTCCGGTGCCGTACCGGTGGAGCTGGACACGGACGACTTCGAGGAGGCCGTGGAGGCCCTGGCCCAGGCCGTGCGGCCTTCCATGCGCCCGCAGGAAGCCGCACGACACCTGTTCGAGGTGGAGCCTCGCAGCGGCTCCTACCTGTACGAGCCGCGCAGCCACCGTGTCATCCCGTTGGGACCGGGTGAACACCTGGAGGGAGGGCCACCGTCCGCTGACGTGGAGTTGACGCGCGCATACCTGCGCTGGTGCGGGCGCACCGCCAGACCCGGCGATTGCCTGAGCCTCCTGATGGAGGGCCCCACGGTCACTGGCGATGGGCGCTACGCCCTGTCCATGGCCCTGGCCCAAGGTGTCGTACTCGAGGAGATGATGGGCGCGTTCAAGGACATGGCCGATCCCCAGGCCATGGTGACGGCGGTTCTTTGGACGTGGACCACGTACTGCATCTTGCTCGCGGTGCCCGAACCCTTCTCGAAGGGCGTGGCCGCCGTGATGACCGCCTCCCTCATTGCCTACGTGGGGGTCGATACGTTCTGGAGCCTCATCGTGGGGTTCAAGCGGCTGGTGGAGGCGGCGGACCGGGCCACTACGTTTGACGAACTCCGCGAGGCAGGGGAGCACTACGGCAAGGTCATGGGCCGCAACGCGGCGCGCGCGTTCGCCATGTTGGCCACGGCGGCCATTGGGAACACGGCGGCGGGGCTGGGGTCGCAGGTGCCAAAGCTCCCCAGCGCCGCGCAGGCGGCGGTGCAGGCCGAAGCGCAGATGGGCATCAGGCTCGCGGCGGTCGCGGACGTGGGAACGGTGGCGGTGAGCGCCGAGGCCGTCACCATCGCCCTCGCGCCCGGCGCGGTGGCCATGGCGGCCCGAGGCACGGCCGGCGGTGCCTCCGCCAAGGCGCGTCCCACGGTCTCCAGGGCCTGGGGTTCGTTCAGTGGCTTCAAGAAAGCCCTGGGCCCTGCGGGCCCAGGGCGGGAGTGGCACCACATCGTCGAGCAGACCCCGGGCAACGCGAAGCGCTTCGGCCCCCAGGCCCTCCACAACACCGAGAACATCATCCCGCTGGACAAGGACCAGCACACCAAAGTCAGTTCCCTCTACTCGTCGGTCCGCTACGACATTACTCATTCGTTCACGCAGACCGTGCGGCAGTGGTTGAGCACACAATCCTACGAGGTCCAACGCGAGTTCGGGCTGCTGGCCATTGAGAACGTGAAGAAGAGGGTCTGGTGATGACGTTGGAAGAACTGGTCGAGCAGTTCGCTTGGAATGTCGCGGCCCAGACAGATGCCATTCATCGAGGAGATTCCAGGACGGGGAACAAGCACGCCAAGCAGTACACCTCCGCGCTTCAGGCGCTACGCGCGCAAGGGGATACTGGGCGAGACGCCCTCGCCGTGCTGCTGAAGCATCCGCGTACGGATGTTCGAGCCATGGCGGCTGCGTTCTTGCTCCGCTACCGGACGGCAGAAGCCATGGCGGTACTGGAAGCGGCAGCGAACGAGGGGGGGGTTGCCGCCATCGGAGCAATCATGACACTGCGACGTTGGAAGGACGGCACCTGGGCACTCGATCCGGAGTAGCCACCATAGCACAGGGTGCCGTGAGCCCCCGCCCAGGGGCCTCTACGCCCACCAGGTCGGGCCCCCACCGTCAAAGCTCCCCCCTGACGGACTTGCAGTTGCGCGGCTTGCGGTGGTCGAAGTCGCTGGGGACGACGAACCACGCCACGTCGATGGCGCCCATCTTCTGCACGGTGGGCGTGACACACAGGTCCCGGGCCAGGGTGTCCACCTGATTCAAGGATGCCTCCGTGTAGATGATTTTCAGGACGCCCCCTGGCTTGATGACCCGTTCCAGCTCCGCGGGAAAGAGGGGTGCGTATTCCGGCCATGCCGATCAGCGATTCCGGCCGAAGCCGATCACCCGTTCCGGAGCATGCCGATCACCGGGATGACGACGCTGGTGGGGGCTACTTCGCCGCCTTCTTCCCGCTGGACAAGAGCCTGCACACGGATGTCAGTGCCCTCTACTCATCGATTCGCCACTCCATCACGCAGTCGTATACACAGACCGTGAGGCAGTGGTTGAGCACGCAGTCCTACGAGGCTCAGCGCGAGTTTGGGCTGCTGGCCATTGAGAACGTGAGGAAGGGGTTCTGGTGATGACGCTGGAAGAACTGGTCGATCAATTCGCGCGGAACGTCGCGGCCCAGACCGATGCCATCCGGCGAGGCGATGCCAAGACAGGGAATCGCCACGCCAAGCAGTACATCGCGGCGCTTCAGCAACTCCGGGCACAGGGGGATGCTGGTCGGGAAGCCCTCGCCGTACTGCTGACGCATCCCCGCACGGACATTCGCGCCATGGCAGCTGGGTTCTTGCTCCGCTACCGGACGGCGGAGGCCAAGGCCGTGTTGGAGGCTGCGGCAAAGGAAGGAGGCGTCGGCGCTCTCGACGCAATCATGACCCTGAGACACTGGGAGAACGGAACCTGGGCACTCGATCCGGAGTAGCTCAACGCGAGTTCGGGCTGCTGGCCATGGAGAACGTGGCGAAGGGGTTCTGGTGATGACGTTGGAGAAACTGGTCGAGCAGTTCGCCCAGAACGTGGCCGCACAGAACGAGGCCATCTTCCGGGGAGACGCCAAGACCGGCAACAAGCACGCCAGGAAGTACGGCGCCGCCGTCGATAAGCTCCTGGCCCACGGCAATGCCGGACGTGACGCTCTCGCCGTGCTGCTCAAGCATGAGCGCATGGACGTGCGCGTGATGGCTGCCGCGCATCTGCTCCGCTATCGGACGGCCGAAGCCAAAGCGGTCCTGGAGGAAGCTGCCAAGGGGCAGGGGCTTGTCCCGTTCGGAGCGCAGCAGGCATTGAAACGCTGGGAAGAAGGAACCTGGGCGCTCGATCCAGAGTAGCCCCCGTCGTGTCTCAAGCAAAGACAGACATTGACTCAAGTCACAAGGACGAGCAGGAGCCCCAGGGGCAGGAACCGTTCGCCCAGCACCGCGGCGTAGCGAAGCAGCATCGCGGGGTTCTTCACCGCGAGCGACACGCACTCACCCCAGCGCCCGGCATGCAGGGGTTCGCGGAAGCGGGCGTCCCCCAGTTCGTCCCGCTTGCGCCGCCGGTAGCCTTCGAGCGCCTGGACAATTTCGCCGTGAGTCTTTGCATCCACGTCGCGAATCAGCGCGTCCGTCATCTCCAGTATCTGTGAAAGACATTGCACCGGACTGGCGACGAGGGAGCCCCTCCGGGCCCGATAGAAATACATCGCCTCGTGTGACACCACCATCCTGGCGGAAGCCAGCAGGCAGCGGAGCAACAGCTCGAAGTCCTCTCCCGCCCGGAACGCGGGGTTGTAGCGGAGGCCTCGCTCATCGAGGAACTCCCGGCGGAAGAGCGGCTTCAGGATGCCGAAGTCGTCCTCGGCCATCTTCAGGGCGTCCACCTCGAAGGGCTTGTCAATGCGGCCCAGCCGCTGGGCGTGCACCGTGAAGAGCGTGGACTCGGGCCCGGGCGCTCCCTCCGGGACGAGCAGCAGGTCGTCACAGACGATGTCCGCACCGTGGGCCTCCGCGAGCGCCAACAGCCGCTCCAGCCGGTCCTCCTTCCACCAATCATCCGCGTCGAGGATGGCGATCCACTCCCCCCGCGCCTGGTCGATGGCCACGTTCCTGCTCCGGGCAGGGCCCTGGTTCCTCACGTTCTCGAAGACCCGCACCCGGGCGTCGCCATAACCCCTGGCGACCGCCACCGTTGCGTCCGTCGAGCCGTCGTCCACGACGACGACCTCCACGTCCGCCAACGTCTGCGCCAACACCGAGTCGATGGCGGCACCGAGGTAGCCCTCCACATTGAAGGCAGGGATGACCACGGAGACACGAGGCCTCATTGGATCCAGATTGCTCATCTTGCAGGGCTTCCTATTCTGCCTGTCTGATACCGTCCTGAGCCATGGCGAAAATCGTCTTTCTTCCGCTTCCGGAGGCGGGACACATCCACGCGACCTTCGGCCTGGCGAAGCAGCTTGCGTCGCGCGGGCATGAAATGGGTTACATGGCGCCACCTGACGGCGAGGCCTTCCTGCGCCACTCGCCGTGGCCCTTCACACCCATCCTCGAGGACGTGCTGCCCCGGGGGTATCAGGCGGAGCTGCACTCGCGGCTGGCGGATCCGCAGCTCACCCCCGCCGCCCACCGGGAGCTGACCCGCGACTTCCTCCGCCGGCGCGGTGAGCGCAACCAGGAGATCCTCTTCGGCGCCGCGTTCGAGTCACGGCTACGTGACAGCGGGGCCGACCTGCTGCTCGTGGATGCGACGTTCACCCTTCCGGCGCTCGCGGCGCACAAGCTGGGCATCCCCGCGTTCCAGCTGTGCACCAACCTCGCGCTGAACCGCGATGCGGCAGTGCCTCCCCTGACGTCGCACCACATCCCCACGGGCCGGCTGCTGTCCCGGCTGCGCATCCGCGCCTCCTGGGAATGGCTCTACCTGCACACGTTCATGCCCGGCGGGGAGAAGATGCGCGCGCCGGTGCGGGCGTTCTACCGCCGCCACCCCGACGCCATCCCGGGCGACTTCCATGCCCACCTGCAAATCGGTCCGCACCTGAACGTGCCCACCCTCGTGACGTGCACACCCGGGTTCGACTTCCCGCGCGCCTCGGGCGGACTCCACTATCTGGGGCCGTGCGTCGACCGCGAGCGCGCCGAGCCGCCCCTCCCCCCGGAGCTGGCTTCCGGGGACGCCCCCCTCATCCTGTGCTCCCTGGGAAGCCACGGCGACCGCGTCCGCGCGCACCGCCACTTCTTCCAGGCCGTCATCGACGCCGTCTCACGCAGGCCCGAATGGCGGCTGCTCATGGCGGTGGGCGGCCAGGTGGGCGCGGACGGCTTCGGTCCCCTTCCCTCCAACGTCACGGTGATGGACCGCGTGCCGCAGCTGTCCGCCCTGAAGCGCGCCTCGGTGATGATCACCCATGGGGGGCTCAACAGCGTCAAGGAATGCATCTGCCTGGGCGTCCCCATGATCGTCCAACCCCTCGTGTTCGATCAGCCGGGCAATGCCGCCCGGGTGGTCCATCACGGCCTGGGCCTTCGGGGAGACATCCGCCAGGCCTCGGCGGAGCGGCTGGGTGCCCAACTGGACGAGGTGCTGGGAAACCCCGCCTACCGCACCCGCGTGCGGGCCCTCCAGCGGGACTTCCTGGACGCCGACGACTCCGGACTCGGGGCCCGGACCATCGAGCAGCTCCTGCAGCTCCACGAAACACGCACCGCCCCTCAAGCAAAGCGAGCCGCCCCATGACCATGCCCCGAAGCGCGACGCTGATCATGGAGGCGGAGCCCTACGCGAACGCCTCGGGCTACATCAATGCGCTGCTCGCCGAGGAGCTGTCACGGCTGGGCTACACCCACGAGGCCCACTACCGGCAGCACCCCGTCCCGGGCAACGTCGTCACGCCCCTGGCCACCGCGGACCGCCTCCGGCGCATGCGGGCGGCGCCCAAGGCGGACCTCGCCGTCTACTGCGACCGCGCGCTGGCCCTGCGGCTGCCCACGCGCGAGCAGGCCCGCAGGACGGTGGTGCTGTTCCACGGGCTGATGGGCGCGCCCTCCACGTGGCTCGAGTCGCCTGTCATCGACCGGTACTGGGTGCTCTCCCCCTACATGGAACACGCGCTGACCTCCCTGCTGGCGCTGCCCGACTGGAGCCGGCGTCAGTGCCTGCACCCCCGGGCCTTCCAGTCCGTGTCCCTCCTCACGCCGCCCCTGCCCTGCGTCGACCAGGCCCTCGGCCACCCGGAGCTGAAGGGCGCGCCGCTGCCGGCCCACCTGCGCGAAGCGCTGGAGTCCGGGGACGTCATCGGCCACGCCGTCCAGCCCGGCAAGCCGGACTGGAGCGCCGTCACCGCCATCCTGCTCAACCTCAATGCCCTGGCGCTGGAGCATGGCCAGCAGCGGCGCATCCGGCTGGTCATCGAGGCGGAGGACTTCGCGCTCGTGCAGCACGCCTTCGCCCGGGGGGATGCCAGCGCCGAGGCCGCCCGGATGGGCCTGGAGGCGCTCGGCCTCACGCTGGAGGACGTGCTCATCCCGGTGGAGAAGCTCAGCCAGCCCGCCCTCTTCCAGCTCTTCCGCTCGGCGCGCTTCGGCCTGGCCTACAACGGCTTTCCGGAGCCCTTCGGCTTCTACGTGCTCGAGTCCGTGTTCAACGGCTGCCCCGTCTACACCAATGGCATTGGCAACAACCGGTTCGCGCTTCCCCCGGGCCACGGCATCCACGTCCACGAGAGCGTGGGAATGTCCTGGGGCGACGTGGGCGCCTACGCGGAGGTGGCTTCCCGCATCTTCGCGGACCTGGACGCGCCCGAGCTCCAGTCGGCCGCCTGCCTCCGGGGCCGCGAGCACCTCCTGCGCACCTTCACCCGCGCCGCCTTCGCCCGCTCCGTGGAGACGTGCCTCCAGCAACTGGAGGGCCCGACGCCAGAGCCCGTCCCCTTCGAGACACTGGAGATCGCGCTCGGCCCGCTCGTGCGCTGCCTGGACGAAGAGGGGCGCGTCGTCTCCGACTTCGAGCACGTCACCCTGGAGCCCGGCGAGTTCCAGCTCCTGCGCGACGTGCAGGGACGCCGCGTGGGTGACCTCCCGGCTGATACAAACCCCTTGAAGTCAGACATGTTGCAGGGGCTCTTCTCCCGGGGCGTGCTGACCCTGCGACCTCCGGGCTTGTGACATTTTCCGTCACACTTTCTCTCAAGACAGGAGAAGCGCAACTCACTTGTTTCACAGGCTTGGCTAATTTTACTTGACTCGAAAGTGTTCACTGGCAGTAGATTTGCCGAAGGAATGGCAACCTTCGTTTTCTCACCGGTCGATGACCACGGGCACGTCAATCCGACGTTGCGGATTGCCAGGGCGCTCCGGTCCAGGGGGCACCGGGTCGTCTACTGCGGGCTTCCGGACCTGGAGTCGCTGGTCGGGCCCGAGGGCTTCGAGTTCCTTCCGGTGCTGGAGGAACTCTGCCCCAAGGGCTTCCAGGCGGAGATGCTGGCCCGCGCCAGCGAGCTTCGCGGGCTGAAGCTGCTGCGCTTCGCCCGGGAGGTGCAGCGCCACGAGGACCGCTTCTTCGCGGCCGTGCTGGCGGGGGCCTTCGACAAGCCGTTCGCCCAGCTGCGGCCGGATCTGCTCCTGTGTGACGTGCTGCTGCCGGAGCCGCCGCTGGCCGCGCACGGGGCGCGGGTGCCGTGCCTGCTCCTGAATACGACGCTGCCGCTGCGGCAGGAGGTGGGACAACCCCCGCTGACGTCGCCCCTGGTGCCCGACGGGCGGCTCAGCTCCCGGGTGCGCCTGCGGCTGGCCTGGCTGCGCGCGACGTACCGCCACCGGCTGGGGCTGTGGTTCGGCTCCCGCTCAATCCGCCACCTGCTGCGGCTGGCGCGGCACTACGGCTTCCCGCGCGAGCGGCTGGACTTCGACGGCATCACCATCAAGCCGTGGGGACCGGAGCTGGTGCTCTGCCCCCGGGAGTTCGCGGAGCTGACGCCCGCCCCCGTCGCCCCCCGGGGTGAGTACCTCTATGCGGGCCCCTCCGTGGACCTGGAGCGCAAGGAGCCGGACTTCCCCTGGGAGCGGCTGCGCGACGGCCGGCCGCTCGTGCTCGCGTACCTGGGGACGATCCCCTACGCGACGGACCTGGACGCGCGCCTCTTTCGTGCCGTGCGCGACGCGGCGGCCCGCAGGCCGGACTGGCAGTTCGTGCTGGGCGTGGGCCGCAAGCTGGACCCGGCGGCCTTCGACGGGACCGCCCCCAACGTCATCGCCGTGCGGCACGCGCCCGTCGTGGGGCTGCTGCGCCGGGCCACCGCGATGATCACCCACGGCGGCTTCAACAGCGTGAAGGAGTGCATCAGCCTGGAGGTGCCGATGGTGGTCCTCCCCATCCAATACGACCAACCCGGCATCTCCGCCCGGGTGGTGCACCATGGCCTGGGCGTGCGCGCAGCGCCCGAAGACGTCACCCCGGAGGCCCTGCTGGCCCTCCTGGACGAGGTCGTCACGGCCCCCCGTTACCGCGAGAACCTCCGGCGGTTGCGCTCCCGCTTCGACGCGGCCGAGCAGGAGCTGCCCGCCGCGGATGTCATCGAGAGCTTCCTGCGCCGCCACACCGTGGCCGCGCTGTCCGCCTAGCCCCTTCCCATCGCCAAAGCCCATCCCATGAGCCCCCAGCCCTTCGCCTCCGATGACCACGCCACGACGGTGTTCGAGCAGCGTGAGTCCAACGTCCGCCTGTACTGCCATGCCTTCCCGGCGGTCTTCACCCGCGCCAAGGGCTCCACCCTCTTCGACACGCAGGGCAAGCGCTACCTGGACTTCTTCGCTGGCGCGGGCGCGCTCAACTACGGCCACAACCCGGAGCCCATCAAGCGCAAGATCATCCAGTACCTGGAGGGCGACGGCATCGTGCACGCGCTGGATGCGTACACGGCGGCCAAGCGCGACTTCCTGACGCAGTTCGAGAAGACCGTCCTCATTCCGCGCGGGCTGGAGCACAAGGTCCAGTTCTGCGGCCCCACGGGCACCAACGCGGTCGAAGCGGCGCTCAAGCTGGCGCGCAAGGTGACGAAGCGCACCGGCCTCTTCGCCTTCACCGGCGCGTACCACGGGATGACGCTGGGCAGCAGCGCGGTGACGTCCAGCCGGGGCGTGCGCGCGGCCGCGGGCATTCCGCTGGGCCACACCACGTTCATCCCCTACCCGGAAGGGCCCAAGGGCGCCTTCGACTCGCTGGCCTTCATGGAGCGGATGCTGGACGACAGCTGCTCGGGCGTGGACGTGCCCGCCGCCGTCATCGTCGAGAGCGTGCAGATGGACGGCGGCATCTACGTGGCCAGCGCCGAGTGGCTGCGCGGGCTGCGCAAGCTGACGGAGAAGTACGGCATCCTGCTCATCTGCGACGACATCCAGGCGGGCTGTGGCCGCTCGGGTCAGTTCTTCTCCTTTGAGCGCGCGGGCATCGTCCCGGACCTGGTGACGCTCTCCAAGTCCATTGGCGGCTATGGCTTCCCCATGTCGCTGCTGCTGATGAAGCCCGAGCTGGATCAGTGGCGGCCGGGTGAGCACACGGGCACGTTCCGCGGAAACCAGGTGGCGTTCGTCGCCGCCACCGCGGCGCTCGACTACTGGGCGCAGGAGGACTTCACGCATGCGCTCGCCGCGAAATCCCAGCTGCTGGGCGAGCTCTCCCGCGAGGCGGCCCCCGGGCTGGAGGTGCGCGGGCTGGGCATGGCGTACGGCATCGACCTGACCGACCACGGCGGCTACGAGCGGGGCAAGCGCGTCCAGCAGCACTGCTTCCAGCGCGGGCTCATCCTGGAGCTGTGTGGCCGCGAGGACACGGTCATCAAGCTGCTGCCGCCCCTCACCACCTCCGTGGACGAACTCCGCGAAGGCACCGCCATCCTGGCGGGCGCCCTCCGGGAAGCCTGAGGCAGCGCCCTCCCGGGCGCTTCTTCGCGCGCAAAGGCTTGCGTGGCTCCCGCATGCGGGAGGCCCGCACGCTTTCGCCATGTCCGCTTCGCGCGAGCCCGCCAGTCCACCCGGCGGGCTCCTGGATGATCCACCGGAGGCGCGCACCGCGCCCCGGCGCACCTCTTCGCAGTCCCCCCGGAAGATCCCCATGGCACCGGCCCCGTCCCACGGCTACCTGGAAATCCCCACGCTTATCGACCTGCTCCAGCAGCGCGGCGCGACACGCGCCGGGGACGACGCGTACATCTTCCTGGAAGACGACGGCGCCCTGCCCGTGACCTTCAGCGAGTTGGACCGGCGCGCCCGGGCCGTGGGCGCGCTGCTCCAGCAGCAGTCCGCCGTGGGTGAGCGAGCCATGCTCCTGTACCCGCCGGGGATGGACTACGTCGCGGGCTTCTTCGGGTGCCTCTACGGCGGCGTGGTCGCCGTGCCCGCGTACCCGCCGGATCCCTCCCGCCTGGAGCGCACCCTGCCCCGGCTGATGGCCATCGTGCGCGACTCCCAGGCCACGGTGGTGCTCACCACGTCCTTCATCCTCTCCATGGCGGAGGGGCTGTTCGAGATGGCCCCGGAGCTTTCGAAGCTGCGCTGGGTGGCCACCGATGACGTGGCGGCGGGCATCGAGTCGGCCTGGATCAAGCCCGGCGTGGGCGCGGACTCACTGGCCTTCCTCCAGTACACGTCCGGCTCCACCGGCACGCCCAAGGGCGTGATGCTCAGCCACGCCAACCTGATGCACAACCTGGAGGCCGCCAAGCAGAAGATGGGCGGCCACCTGGGAACGCGGTTCGTCTCCTGGCTGCCGCCCTACCACGACATGGGGCTCATCGGCGGCATCCTGTCCCCCCTGCGGTGGGGCTGCGAGCGCGCCGCCGTGATGATGTCCCCCTTCACGTTCCTCAAGCGCCCCATGCGCTGGCTGGAGGCCATCTCCGAGTACCAGGGGACGGTGTCGGGCGCGCCCAACTTCGCCTTCGACCTGTGCGTGCGCAAGAGCACGCCCGAGCAGCGGCAGGCCCTGGACCTGAGCTCCTGGGAAGTGGCCTTCAGCGGCGCGGAGCCCATCCGCGCGGAGACGTTGGATCGCTTCGTGGAGGCCTTCGCGCCCTCGGGCTTCCGGCGCGAGGCCTTCTACCCGTGCTACGGGCTCGCGGAGAACACGCTGATCGCCGCGGGCGGAGCGAAGGTGGAGGCCCCCATCGAGCGGACGGTGGAGGTGGAGCCCCTGGAGCGCGGGCGCGCGGTGTCCGCGGACATGGGACGGCCCGGGACGCGGCGGTTGATCAGCTCCGGACGCACCCTGTCCGACCAGGAGCTGCTCATCGTGGATCCGGAGTCGCTCACCGCTCGCGCCGACGGGGAGGTGGGGGAGATCTGGCTGAAGAGCCCCAGCGTGGCCCAGGGCTACTGGAAGCGGCCCGAGGAGAGCGAGCGCACCTTCCAGGCCCGCGTCGCGGACACCGGCGCGGGGCCCTTCCTGCGCACCGGCGACCTGGGCTTCGTCCTGGACGGCGAGGTGTTCATCTCCGCCCGGCTCAAGGACCTGGTCATCCTCCACGGGCGCAACCACTACCCGCAGGACCTGGAGGCCAGCGTCGAACAGAGCCACCCGGCGCTGCGGCCCGGCTGCAACGCGGCCTTCTCCGTGGAGGACGCGGGCCAGGAGCGCCTGGTCGTGGTGCAGGAGATGGACACGCGCCACGCCTTCGACGTCAACGAGGTCGCCCAGGCCGTGCGCGCCGCCGTGGCGGAGCGTCACTCCGTGCAGCTGTACGGCCTGGCGCTCATCCCCGCGGGCAGCATCCACAAGACGACCAGCGGGAAGATCCAGCGCCGCGCCACCAAGGCGGCCTGGCTGGACGGGACGCTGGAGCCGCTGCACACGTGGCGCGCGGAGACCCCCTCCGAAGCTCCCCCGGCTCCCGTCGCTTCCGCGCCCCTCAGCGTGGGCGTGGCTCCGGTCTCCGAGGCGCCGCGCGTCTCCGCCACCGTCCGGCAGTTGGAGGCGTGGATCGTGGACGCGCTCGCGCGGGCCATGAACGTCTCCGCGGACCGCCTGGACGTGGCCGCGCCGTTCGCCGAACTGGGCGTGGACTCCGTGGCGGGCGTGCAGCTCGTGGGCGATCTGGAAGCGAAGCTGGAGCGCAAGCTGCCTCCCACGCTGGTGTGGGACTTCCCGTCCATCGAAGCGCTGGCGCGGCACCTGGCGGACGTGGCCCCGGAGGCCGCTCCCGCTTCCGTGGCCCCGCGCGAGCTGGCGTCCGAGGAGCCCATCGCCATCATCGGCATGGGCTGCCGCTTCCCGGGGGCGCAGAACCCCCAGGCCTTCTGGCGCCTGCTGCTGGAGGGTCAGGATGCCATCCGCGAGGTGCCCGCCGACCGCTGGGACCTGGGCGAGTACTACGATCCGGACCCCACGGCCGCGGGGAAGATGACCACGCGCTGGGGCGGCTTCCTGGACCAGGTGGACCGGTTCGACCGGAGCTTCTTCGGGCTGTCGCCGCGCGAAGCCTCGCGCATGGATCCGCAGCAGCGGCTGCTGCTGGAGGTGGCGTGGGAGGCGCTGGAGGACGCGGGCCTTCCGGCCGAGCGCCTCGCGGGAAGCCGGACGGGCGTCTTCGTCGGCATCTCCACCAGCGACTTCGGGGCGATGCAGCTCACCAGCCGGGGCCTCGCGGATGCCTACGCGGGGACGGGCGGCGCGCTGAGCATCGCCGCCAACCGCATCTCGTACGTGTTGGATCTGCGCGGTCCGAGCCTGGCGGTGGACACCGCGTGCTCCTCGTCGCTGGTGGCCACGCACCTGGCGTGCCGCAGCCTGCGCGCCGGTGAGTCCACGGTGGCGCTCGTCGGCGGCGTCAACGTGATGCTGTCGCCCGCGCTCACCGTCAACTTCAGCAAGGCCGGCTTCATGGCGCCGGACGGGCGTTGCAAGGCCTTTGACGCCAGCGCCAACGGCTACGTGCGGGGCGAGGGCGCCGGCGTCATCGTCCTCAAGCCGCTGTCACGCGCCCTGGCGGACGGCGACACCATCCACGCCGTCATCCGCGGGAGCGCGGTGAACCAGGACGGCCGCTCCAACGGCCTCACCGCGCCCAACCGCTTCGCGCAGGAAGCCGTGCTCCGCGCCGCCTACCGGGACGCGGGCGTGGCCCCGTCGCAGGTCCAGTACATCGAGGCGCACGGCACCGGCACGTCGCTGGGCGACCCCATCGAGGCGCAGGCCCTGGGCGCCGTGCTCGCCGAGGGCCGGTCGCCGGAGGCGCCGTGCGCCATCGGCTCGGTGAAGAGCAACATCGGCCACCTGGAGGCCGCCGCGGGCCTCGCGGGCATCATCAAGGTCGCGCTGTCGCTGCGCCACGGCATGGTGCCGGCGAGCCTGCACTTCCAGACGCCCAACCCGCACATCCCCTTCGCCGAACTGCCGCTGCGCGTACAGGACCGCCTGCTGCCCTGGCCCGTGGCCTCGGGGCCCCGGCTCGCGGGGGTCAGCTCCTTCGGCTTCGGCGGCACCAACGCCCATGTCGTGCTGGAAGCCCACGACGCGAGCCCCGCCCGCCGCGAGCCGGGGCCCCGAGGCCACGGGCCAGGGCAGCAG
>NZ_RAWG01000420.1 GCF_003611735.1 Corallococcus sicarius
GGGGACGGCTTGTAGGCGCGGGTGGGGGTCCCCATCGTCCCGGGCATGCGACGACGCGCGCGGGAGCGGACGGGGATGCGGTCCATCGACACCGAGGACGAGCGGATTGCCTCCCTGCTCGTCGCCGACGACGCGGAGCTGCCCTTCGAAGGCTCCCGGGACCTGGAGGTGCGGCTGCGCGACGGGCGCCGCTTCGTGCTCACCGTGCACACCCTGGAGGCGCTGGAGGAGCGGCTGGGGGGCGCGCCGTCCTTCGTGGCGACCCGCGTTGTCGTGGTGCGGCGCATGTCGGATGGGGCGCTGATGCACGCGGTGCGCTCGGCGCTGGATCAAGGCATCGAGCGGTTCGGCACGCTCCAGCCGCTCATCGAGGAATGATGTCGGTCCTGGACGCGGAGGCGTCACCGGTTGTCGCGCCCGTGGTGCTACAGGTCGGGCCTGCTCTCGCGCGGGGCTGGAAAGCAGACGCCGTGACGCGGAGGGAGCGTGACTTCCTCCGGGAAGCCAGAAGGCGTGGGTATGCTGCGCGCCCGATGGATGAGCCCGGCCTGCAATATCCCGGAGAAGCCCTGCGCAGCTGGCTGCGCCAGTTCGCCAAGACGCCCGTGGCCGAGCCGACGTTGCGACTGCTGGTCGTCCTGGCGGACACGGTGTTCTTCGCGAGCCTGGGCCGGGAGGAAGGCGAGGCCACGCGCGTGCGCATCGCCTACCACGCGCAGGGGTTGCCGGGGCTGCAGGCGGTGCGGGAGACGGTCTTCATCGGCGGTGTGCGGGGCCACCGGCAGGCGTGGGAGACGCTGCCCCTGGAGCCCAAGTCCAGCATCACCGACTTCAGCGTGGAGGCGCTGGTGAAGCTGGCGCCCGCGGCGCACCTGCCGCGCACGGCGGTGGTGGTGGGGCCGCGCGACGGGAAGCTGCGCATCCAGGGGCTGGCGCGGCGGGTGGAGTACACGGAGTTCCACGCCGAGGGCGAGGAGGACGTCTTCATCCTCCACGCGCCCGAGCCGGGCCACCTGGTGGTGAGCACCCAGGGCCGCGAGGTGTTCCGCTACGAGCAGGGCGCGCCGGTGCCCCCCGGGCGGCGCGTGGCGTTGCACGACCTGCTCTTCCACGAGGACAGCGCGGTGCGCTCGGCGCTGCTGGAGCAGTGCGCCGGGCTGGTGGAGTCGCTGCCGAAGGTGCAGCCGCTGATGGGCGGCAACCGCGAGTGGTACGTGTCCAACGCGGTGCAGGGCCTCATCCGGAAGATGGGGGCGCTGCACCACGGCGGGCTGATTGCCCTGTTGCCCAAGCAGCACGACATGGAGCGCTTCCGCACGCGCGGCAAGTACAGCCTGCCGCAGGAGCAGGGCTCGCTGCTGCGCGAGCGGTTGAAGCGCTTCGTGCAGGCGCGAGCGGACCTCATCAACGGCGCATGGCGCGCGGAGGCCGGGCGGGCCGCCGGGACGGAGGCGCCGGAGGATCCGGAGTCGAAGAAGGCCGCCGCCGAGCACGACGACAAGTCGACCGAGAGCGACTTCCACGCGCTGGTGGAGAGCATCGGGCAGCTCACCGCGGTGGACAACGCGCTGGTGCTGGGACCGGAGCTGGAGGTGCTCTGCGCGGGGTATCAGATCGCCATCCCGCGCAGCGGTCCGCCGCAGGTGTTCGAGGCGCGCACGCTCCAGGGGCGGCCCGGGCCGCACTACCCCATCAGCCAGCACGGCTCGCGCCACCGCGCCGCGGCCGTCTTCGCCAACCAGCACTCCGGCGCCATCGTCTTCGTCGCGTCGCAGGACGGTCCGGTCCGCTGCCTGCACCGGCCGCCCGGCAAGAAGAAGGTGCTGCTCTGGAGCCTCCTCCTCACGGAGGACTGAGCCCCGGGCGGATCTCCCAGCGGTGAGTGGAGGCCCCGGGCCTTCCGGGACCTGTCCTGGTGCACCCCGGGAATTGTCATGGTACAATCTGGGTTGCGTCCCATGACGCCTCCGTCCCAAGGAAGTCCATGACCCGCTCCACCTGGAAGCCGCGGCTGAAACGCTCTGGCGGGCCGCTGTACGCGGCGCTGGTCGACGCGCTCGCGGCGGACATCAGCGCCGGAAGGCTGCGTGCGGGGGACCGGCTGCCGACGCACCGGGAGCTGGCGGCCACGGTGGAGGCTTCGCTGGGGACGGTGACGCGGGCGTATGCCGAAGCCGAGCGGCGGGGGCTCATCCGCAGCCAGGTGGGGAATGGGACCTTCGTGAGGGACCTCACGGAGGCGGACCCGTACTCGCCCCAGCTCGACCGGACGCGCATCGACCTGGGCCCCACGGCGGTGCCCATCGTGCCCGGGGACCTGGGGCACCTGTCGCTCGCCGCCGCGCTGACGCGCCTGGGAGGCCGTGCGGACCTGGCCGCGCTCAGTGGCTATCAGGCGCACGCGGGCTCCGAATCCCAGCGGGCAGCGGGGGCACGCTGGCTGGGGCTCGCGGGGGTGCCTGCGTCCGCCGGGGAGGTCACGGTGTGTGGTGGGGCCCAGCATGCGACCTTGATGTTGTTGTCATTGCTGGCGACGCCCGAGGGCTTGCTGGTGGAGGACGTCACCTACCCGGGGGTGCTCGGCGCGGCGGAGTGGCTCCGGCTGCCCACGCACCCGGTGGCGCTCGACGCGGACGGGCTGATTCCCGAGGCGCTCGCGGAGGCCTGCCGCGAGAGCGGCGCCCGGGTGTTGTATTGCACCCCGACGAACCACAACCCGACCACGGCCATCATGCCGTTGAAGCGGCGGCAGGCCCTGGTGGAGGTCTGCCGTGAGTTCGGCGTGACGATCATCGAGAACGGGGCGTTGGCGCCGCTCGTCGCGAAGGCGCCCCCGCCGCTCGTGGCGTTGGATCCCGGGCGGACGTATCACATTGGAAGTCTGTCCAAGGCGACCCTGCCCGCGTTGCGCGTCGGTTTCATCCGGGCCCCCGCCGAGGCGCGCCGGGCGCTGGAGCATGCGGCCGCGGCGACGGTCTGGTCCGGCTCACCCCTGTTGAATGAGATTGCCTCGCAGTGGATTTCAGAGGGCACGGCCGAAGCCCTGCGCGACGCACGGCGGGCCGAAGCCTCGGCCCGGCAATCCCTGGCGGCGTCCGTGTTGAAGGGCCACCCGTATGCCGCGCACGCCACCGCGTATTTCCTGTGGATGCCCATTCCCGAGCACCGCCGGGCCACGGAGCTGGTGGAGCAGGCCGCCGCGCGGGACGTGCTCCTGGGCCCGGGGCACGTGTTCGCCGCGAGGCCGGGCCATGCGCCCAATGCGCTCAGGATATCGCTGGGCGCGGCGACCTCCCGCGCGGAGTTGGAGCGGGGGTTGAAGACGCTGGCGGAGCTGCTGGACGCCTCGTCCCCGACCTCACGCCGGATGACCTGACGTTCCCCTTCCCTCCTCAACCCTGGAAGTGCCCATGACACCTCCTGTCTCCTTGCGTGCGCGCGTCGCGTTCTTGCTGTGCATGGGATTGTTCACGCCCTCGGTGGCCCTGGGGGTTCCGCTCCAGGAGCGGCTCGACCTCTCCCATGCCGCGCTCCGGTTGCCGGAGCACATCCGAGACACCCTGAGCCCTCCCCGGTGGCTGCCTGAGGGCGAACGGTTCGTGTACTGGTCCATGGTCGACCCGCATCGGGAGACGTGGGTGCTGGTCGATGCGCAGCGGAAGACGCAACAGCCCCTGTTGTCACCCGACGTGCTGCGGACGCAGCTCACGGTGCTGCTGGGGAAGCCGCCCCGCTTCTCCGGGTTCATGCCCTTTACGCTCACGCCCGATGCGCGAGGGATTGCCTTCTCCGTGCAGGGCCAGCCGTTCACGCTGGGTTTGAGCGACCGCCGCGTGGTGGCGCTCGCGCCCACGGATCCGGTCGCGCTGTCGCTCCGTCCCGGCAATGTCCTCTCGCCGGATGGAAAGGGGGTCGCGGAGCAGCGGGACGCCGGGTTCGCGGTGGTGGATGCCCAGGGGAAGGCCCGGGTGGAGCGCACCGGCACCGAGGACAACGCCTGGCGGATCCCCGAATCGGCGTGGTCTCCCCAGGGTCGGTTCCTGGCGGTCTGGCGCGAGGACTCGCGGGCCGTGCACCGGATTCCGCTGGTCGACTACGGCACCGCGCTGGAGAAGGTGTCGTGGGCGCCCTATTCCAAGACAGGCACGCCCCTGATGCGCTCGGAGCTGCACGTCATCAACGTGGAGTCGGGACAGGGGGTGGCCGTGCCGCGCGCGGAGACGGAGGGCTATGAATGGTTCGCGGGCTGGCGTCCGGACGGACGCGAGGCGTTCGTGCTCCGGCTGTCGCGGAATGGCAAGCGGTTGGACCTGATGGCGGTGGATGCAACGACGGGCAACAGCCGCCGCGTGCTCAGGGAGGAGCGTCCGGAGACGTTCGTGGGGGCGCTCGACTTCGCGCTGGAGGGCTGGTCGCGGCAGGTGAAGGCCCTGCCGGACAACCAGCACTTCCTTTGGATGTCCGAGCGGGACGGTTGGCGTCACGTCTATCTGTATGACTATTCCGGCAAGCTCGTGCGCCAGCTCACCCGGGGCCCGTTCCCGGTGCACGCGGTGCTGGGCGTGGCGCCGAAGGCAGACACCGTCTTCGTGCTGGCCTCCGCGGAGCGTGAGGCTCCCTATGACCGGCTGTTGTACCGGGTGGCCATGGCGGGAGGGGACCTGAAGCGACTGTCACCGGGGCCTGGGGTGCACCGGGTCGTGATGTCTCCCTCCACGCGGTACTTCGTGGATGGGCATTCCACCCGGACGCAGCCGAGGGCCTGGGAGGTCGCCTCGTCGGATGGCAGGGCGTCCTTCCGCTACGCGAAGGCGGACGTGAGCGGGTTGGCGGCGTTGCACTACACACCGCCGGAGTCGCTCACGGTCAAGGCGGCGGACGGCACGACGCCGCTGTATGGCGTGCTGTACAAGCCGTGGGACTTTGATCCGAAGAAGCGCTACCCGGTGCTCGACATCATCTACGCGGGACCATTCACGACGGTGGTGCCCTGGGGGTACGTGGGCACGATGGAATCGTTTGTCGCCCATTCCCTGGCACAGCTCGGGTTCATCGTCATGGTGCTGGACGCGCGGGGCACGCCGGGGCGGAGCAAGGCCTTCCAGGACGTGAACTACGGGCGCGTGGGCCAGACAGAGATTCCCGACCACGTCACGGCCTTGAAGCAGGCGGGCGCGAGCCGGCCCTACATGGACCTGGAGCGGGTGGGCATCCACGGCCATTCCTGGGGCGGCTACTTCGCGCTGCGAGGGATGCTGACGGCGCCGGAGTTCTTCAAGGCGGGCTACGCGGGAGCACCGGGGGCGCTGACGGAGGAAGCCCTCATCAACGAGCCCAACATGGGCCTGCTCGCGGAGAATCCTGCGGGTTACGCGGCGGGCTCCAACGAGGCGCTGGCGGGGAAGCTCCAGGGCGCGCTCAAGATGATGCACGGCACCAGTGATGTGAACGCGTCGCTGTCCACGACGATGCGGATGGCCCAGGCGCTGGTGCAGGCGAACAAGCACTTCGACCTGTTGATCATGCCCGGCGAGGGGCACAGCCCAGACGGTCGATTCTACCTGGACGACATCCGCCTGTTCTTCCTCCGGGAGCTGGGCGAGCCCCAGTGAGTCCTGTCAGGATTTGCTGTTAGCGTAACGCCCGCGGTGGAAGTGACTGCGAGGCGGACATGAAGCGGCTGGGGTGGGCGCCACGGAGGGCTGTCGAACCGTGGTGCAGTGCCGCAATGCCTTGACGACTGCACTCCAAGAACTTGCGAAGGAAGCCAACGCTCCGGGCGCACTCCTCAACAAGCTGCTTACCCAGAAGCGTTGATGGAGTTGAATATGGCAGGGCGCTACTTCAAATTGTCCGAGGATGTCTACGCACCCGACCGCTGGTACCTGGGTGATCCCGTCGATGAACATGGAGTGGAAGTCGAGGACCCGTGGATGTTTCGGGCCGGCAAGCCCGTTCACGTGACAGGCCGCCTCCGAATTCCCATTGATGAACCTGGGCGGCCATTGGATTTTCCTCAGCCGGCATCGGGACCGAGCCCATCATCCACGTCAAGGTCGCAACGGTCTTCGCGGAGCTTGCGCCCAATGACGTCCAGCTTCTCGCGGTGGACATCGACGGACAGCCCGAACAGTTCAGCATGCTGGTGGCAACCCGCATGATTCGCTGTATCGACGACAAGGCTTCCCGGGAGGTCCAATACTGGGAGCCGAAGCACGGACAGCCCCACAAGGTCGGTCAGTACCTCTCCGTCGCAGGCATGCGCATCGATCCGTCGAAGGTGGGTGACGCCAAGGTCTTCCGCACCTGGGGCTGGTCCATCGCCCTCATCGTCTCCGAAGCCCTCAAGACCGCCCTGGAGCGCACCGGCGCCACCGGCATGCGGTTCACCGAGGTGTAGCCCTCACCCCTCGCGCGCGACGTTGCCCTCCCGTCCCGGTGCCGCCAGGGCCATCCCCAGCGCAGCGACGGCCGTGAGCCCCGCGGCGATGCCGAACTGCAACGCGAAGTGCCCCCGCGCCAGGGACAGCGCCGCCACCGCCAGCGCCCCTCCCAACAGCCGCATCGAATACAGCGTGCTCGTCACGATGCCCCGGTACTGCCAGGGTGCTCGCGACTGCGGCCCCAGCAATGAGCTGCTCGCCGCCGGCCCCACCCC
>NZ_RAWG01000421.1 GCF_003611735.1 Corallococcus sicarius
CAGCGGCGTTCATGAAGGAGTCCATACCTACTTCATGAGTAGGGCGCCGCGACGACAACGCAATGGCGGCCAGAGCGCACAGCCCTCAACGGCTCGCTCCCCTTCGCTGCCCCCTGACACAGTAGTGATAACGAGGCCCCTCATTTTTCCTGAGAATTTTTCGAGCGTGTGGGACCGCCGAGCAAGGTCTCACAGGTCGACTCTTCGGAAATCGGAACCGGGGGGGGCCATGAACCTACCGCAACGGGTCGTGGCGCTGAATCTCCCAGGTCTACGAGTCACAAGCGAGGGAGCGGCGCGGCCCCTGCGGAAACATTGGAGCGTGGGCCACCTTCGGAAATCGCACCCATTTACGGGGGGCGAAGTCACAGCCAACGAAGGACGACCATGTTTGAAACCGTCGAGAATTACCGCCCTCATGTCATCGCGGCGTTGGGCGACGCCGGGACCAAGGGCCTCACCGTGAAGGAGCTGCGCGAGCGCATCAACGCGGGAGAGGAGATCATCCGTCGGACGCTCACCCTCCTTCTGTGCGCTGGCAAGGTGCGCGAGTCCTTCCGCTACACGCCGGGCGCTCGGGGAGCGGTGCCACGGGTCTACGCCCTCACCCAGATCAATGACGCGACGCTGGCTGTCAGCCCTGCGGCCGCCTCGGAACAGGCGGTGACGGAGTGACTGACGCAGCTCTTTTCTCCCTCTCCTCTCTCTCTTCTTCTCCTAAGGAAAAGGAAGTTCTGTCACTCCGTCACGTGCAGAGTGAAAACCCCGGTGACGGAGCAGTGACGGAGCCCCCACGCGTTGAGTGCTCCGTCACATCCGCCATCGCGGCCGGCTGTTCTTCAACCTCCGCGCTCGCATCTTGGGCGGTCTGCCTGACGGACTCGCGGTTCACGCCCGGTGGCCTGGAGGTCGTGACGTTCGGTCCACTGGCCGAGCTTATGACCGCGCTCTGGGAGGTGGCCGTGGATCCGCTCCTGCGCGAGGAGAAGGACGGCCGCGCCATCATCCCCGCCAGGCCGTGCCCACCCCGCGCTGATGGCCTCTACGAAGGCAAGGACGGGCAGCCCACGCCCACGCCCTACCGGCGCAACGCGAACTTCTCCCACGTCGCCCTGGGCATCGTGGACTTCGATGGTGAGACCCGGACCGCGCTTGAGGCGTGGCTTACAAGCCTGCGCCGCCGTGGCCTGTGGTTCCTCGCCTACCCCACGCACTCCTACGGGCGCACGGCGAAGCCCATCCGCTACCGGGTCGTCTTCCCGTTCAGCGAGCCCGTTCCCGTGGGCTCACCGAGCCGCTGGTCAGAGCGTCTGTGGCCGCGCCTCATGCAGTGCGTGGGCCTGGGCGACATGACCGACGCCGCGCTGAAGGCCGATGCATCCTGCAAGGACGTGGCGCGGCTCTACTACCTGCCAAGCTGGGATCCCTGCAACGCAGTGCCACGCCCAGCCCCTGAACATCACCAGGGCCAGCCGCTGGACGTGCAGGCCGAGTTCGGTCCCCTGCTCCGGGAGCCCTTCGCGCGCTACGCCGAACGCCCCAATGAAAAGCAGGTGGACGGCTTGCAAGCGGCGAATCCGAGTGACGTGCGCAAGCGGCTCCAGCGCTTCAAGCGTTCCGACGTGGTGACGGTGCTCGCGCAGATGGACGCGGGCGAAGTGCTCATGCTCGACGGGCAGCGGCACCTGGGCATCAACAAGCTGACCGAGCTGCTGGCCAGGGTGGCCAAGCCTGACGAGAGTTCAGAAAGCATCCTCGAATGCGCGCGCCGCTCGCTTGATGCCCTCGCCCACCTGGAATCCTCGCGCGACGTGTGGGGCGAAGCACTGCGTGGGTTGCGAGGCGCACGCGCCAAGCTCACGCAATGGGAGCGACAGCGGAAGGCTGACCAGGAGGCAGAGCACGCACGATGGCTCCGGGCTCTGAAACTGGTGGCCAATCCGAGCCTCGAAAACGGAGGCGAGCGATGAGCGCGGAGATCCAGCCCGGTAACGCTTCGGCTGACGTCGCCGACAGGGACAGCGCGCTTGCCCAGGTGGCAAAGCTGCCGTTGGTGAAGATCGTTCCGCTGGAGCGCTACCTTGCACGTCGACACGACGGACACGGCTTCGCTCCCGAGTTCCTGACTCAGAAGGCCGCGGAGGACTACCTCATTTTGCGCGGGCTATTGGAGCCGCGCGATACGTGGCCACGTGGGGCCAGCCCGCTAGCGTCCTCGCCGAACGTTCCGGATCTCTGCGTGGGCGTCATGTCCATGGAGTGCCGGCCGCACGCCCCCGCGCTCCTCGTGCGCAAGGACGGGACTTTCGCGGTCAACACCTGGGAGCCCCCTTCGCTCGTACCCGTGCCGGGAACGTGGCCCAACGTGCGCCGCGTGCTTCTCTGGCTCGCGGAGGACGAAGCCGGGCTGGACTGGTTGCTCAACTGGATCGCCTTCAAGGTCCAGCATCCGGGCTCCAGGCCGGGCACCGCCATCCTTCTGCAAGGGCCTCCGGGTTCCGGGAAGAACGTGCTCTATCGCGTGCTGGCGCACCTGCTGGGGCCGTCCAATTGCGTCCAGATTGGAGAGGCGGATCTGGCCAAGCCCTACAACTTCCACTTCGCCACGAAGCTCCTGATCTTCGCCAACGAGCTGCTCGACAACCATAAGCGCGGGGGCTCACTCGGCGACGGGCTCAAGGCGACCATCACAGACGGAGAGGTCTTCCTGGAGAGCAAGGGGGTTGCCCGGACGTCCGCGACGAATCGCGCGGGGCTCCTCGCGGCTACCAACCGGACGAAGCCCATCGAAATCGAAGAGGGCGACCGACGCTGGACGGTGCTCCACAACAGGACCAAGCCCGCCGAGTACACGCACCCGGACCTGGGCATGACGCATCGGGAGTTCTTGGAATCGCTGCACGCTCCAGGAGAGGACGACGCGTTCACGCCTGAGTTCATGCGGCAGGTGGCCGCCTTCGCGCATGACATGGGAACTCGCGCCGTGGACGTGCGACGGGTCCGCCGGCCCCACGTCAACGCGTCCCGCGAGGAGCTTCAGCAACTCAGCGAGCCGGTGACGGAGCAGTTCCTGCGAGAACTCAGCGAGAGCCCAGACCCCGACGCGCAGCTCCGCGACTGGGCGACGACGGGCCCGATGGCCCAAGCGATTCACCGTGGCGGCGCTCAGGTGGGCAAGACCCAGGCGTTCTCGAATGACGCGCTGTATGCGGCGGTCTGCGGCTTCTGCATCGCGGTGGGGCAGAAGCATCCGCCCCAGAAACGGACCTTCCTTGCCGCGCTGAAGACAGCAGGCTGGACCGAGCAGCGCGACAACAGGGCACGGGGCTGGCTTCCCTCTTGGCACCAGCCGGCTCAGGACGCATCACCGCAAGCGGCGAAGGTCGTCCCGCTCACGGGCCCGCGAGGTGTTCACGTCGCGAGCACGAACAACCCGCAGCCGTCCCCCGAGGCAATGCTAGGCCGCGTGCCTCCAACCAACGGGGGCGGGCCGACACGATGACCAAGCCCACGGAAGCGGGGTTCAGCGCACCCAAGTTCCTGACGGTCGACGAGGCCGCAGCGCTCCTGCGCGTGAACCGGAAGACGCTCTACGAGTTGATCCGCCTGACTCAACTCCCAGGCGTGATCCACATCGGCCGATCCATCCGCATCCGCCGCGACGCGCTGTTAGCATGGCGGCCGGGTAACGGCGGTCCTGCGCTCGGAGAGAACCGATGAGCGTCAGACTGCGGAAGTGGAAGACGAAGGAGGGAAAGGTGCAGGAGGCGTGGTGGGTGGACGTGAAGTACCAGCACCCCAGCGGGAAGGTGGAGCGGGTCCGCAAGGCATCGCCCATCAATACCCGGCGGGGCGCGGAGGAGTACGAGCGTCAGGTCCGCCACGCCTTGCTGACCGGGACCTTCGGAAAGGAGAAGCCCACGGAGAAGCGCATCGTCACGCTGGCGGAGTTCGAGCCGCGCTTCATCACGTACAGCGAGAACAACAACAAGGGTTCCACACTGCTCAGCAAGCGGCAGATTCTGGCGGATCACCTCCTGCCGTTCTTCGGAGGCATGGCGCTGGATGCCATCGGCCTCGCGGAGGTCGAGGACTTCAAGGCCGCCATGCGCAAGAAGCACTCGGGCGCGCGGGCACGGAAGGAAGCCCCCTCGCGGGCAGCCCTCCGCTTGCGCAAGGGCTCCGGGCCACCGCCCATGAGCCCCCGGTACATCAACAACACCCTCACGGTGCTGCACAAGCTGCTCACGCTCGCGCAGGAACAGGGCGTCATCGCCCATGTCCCTCGCGTGAAGCTCCTCAAGACGCGGAAGCCCGCTTTCGACTTCCTCACCTTCGATGAGGCCGAGCGGCTTGTCGCCCACGCCGAACCCGCGTGGAGGGCGCTGCTCCTCGTCGCCATCAAGACGGGCCTCCGCGAGGGCGAGCTGATGGGCATCCATTGGAGTGACCTGGACTTGCCGCGCGGCAAACTCCAGGTCCGACGCACCCGCACGAACGGACAGGAAGGCTTGCCTAAGGGTGGCCGCGAGCGAGGGGTGGACCTGCCCGCGTCCGTGGTCGATGCACTCAAGGAGCACCGGCACCTGCGCGGGGCCTACGTGTTCTGTCAGGAGGACGGCCAGCCTCTCACCGACGGCCTGATGCGGCGACCGCTGGAGCGCAGCCTGCTGCGGGCGAACATCACCCGCGAACAGGGCCGCATCGGTTGGCACGACCTCCGCCACACCTACGGCAGCCACCTCGCCATGCGCGGTGTCCCGCTCAAGGTCATCCAGGAGCTGATGGGACACGCCACCATCGAAATGACGATGCGCTACGCCCACCTCTCCCCGGAGACGAAGGAGCGCGCCGTCCAACAACTCGACGCGCCCGCTTCGCAGAATCGCGCCGCTCTGGCCTGACCGCGCCAGAGGGGCACATGGGGGGCACATGACACTCCCCCGACAACGCAGCACCCCGGCAAGCCGTTGAGATTGCTGGCCTTGGGACAGCCGTAGCTACTGGATCGCGAAGATGAGCGTCACCTTCGCCTGCACCGTCTGCTCCTCCGGCTGGATGGGCGTGGTGGGCGCGGCGCGCGACTCGGCCATGTCCATGGCGAAGGTGGCCGGGTACAGGCGCGGCGCTTCCGTCACCGTGCTGGCATCCAGCACCGCGCCCAGCTTCACGTTGAGCGCCGCGGCCAGCACGTCCGCTGACTTGCGCGCGCGCACCACCGCCTGGCGCAGCGCCTCCCCCTGCACCGCTTCCTGGCGGCTCAGCCCGAAGCGCACCGAGTCCACCCGGTTCGCCCCCGCCGCGAGCGCCTTGTCCAACAGGCCGCCCACCTTGGACAGGTCCGTCACGTGGACGCTGACCAGGTTGCTCACGCGGTAGCCCTTGAGCTTCGGCTCCCCACCCTGCGGCGGCGACGGCGTGTACTCCGGGTAGACGTTGTAGTTGCGCGTCTGCAGGTCGCGCTTCGCGATGCCCGCGGACGTGAGCGCCCCCAACACCTTCTCCATCCGCTTCGCGTTCTCCTCGCCCGCGGCCTTCGCGTTCGGGGCGGAGGTCTCCACCGCCACGTCGATGAAGGCCTCGTCCGGCTGCGCCTTCACCTCGCCGGTGCCCTCCACGCGCAGTGTGCGCACCTGGGGATCCACGGGGGGACGGGCCTGCGGGGAGCCGGGCGGCTGCGGCTGCGACTGCGCGGCGGCACTGAAGCCCGCGAGCACCACCAACGTCGACAACATCCTGCGAACGGCGGACATGGCGCCTCCTTCCAAGGGCCGGGGAAACCTCCCGCGTCTAGCGCGAAAGCCCCCCTGCCTCCAGGACGACCCGGGCCCGGCGGACATTCACCGGGCCCGTGACGTCGTGCGCCAGACGGTCTTTTCCATCAGTGCGGCAAGGACTCGCCGCCCGCGTCCATGGACATGGGCACCTCCGGCTTGCGCGCCGGACGCCGCGTGGCCCTGCGCACCTGCGTCTCCGCCTTGCGCCGCGCGCTGCGCAGGGCGTCGCGGCCCATGTCCATCACCGCGGACACCGCGCCCGCCAGCAGGTTGCCCGGCGGCGTGTCCGGCGCGGCCGGGTGCGGGTGCGTGGGCGCCGCCCGCTTCGCCAATTCCAGCGCCTCGCCCACCTGCTTCAACTCCTGCGGCTTGAAGACCTTGCGCACCTCCGGGAAGAGGTACTGCTCCTCCTCGGTGACGTGGGCGCGCACGTTCTCCATCAGCACGTGCACCTTCGCGTCGAAGCGCTCCGCGTCCGGCGGCATCGTGTCCAGCTCCGACAGCACCCACTTCACGACGTGGTGCTCCTCCAACGCGCGCAGCACGTCGTCGGAGAGTTCGTCGGCCCGCGCGCGCACCGCCGGGTAGAAGACCTGCTCCTCGATGGACGCGTGCACCGACAGCTCGCGCACCATCTCGTCCACCAGCTTGCGCTTGTGCGCGAGCGCGTGGTCCCCCGACTTCTCGAACTTGCGGAACAACTGCTCCACCGTCTTGTGGTCCGCCTTCAGCAGTGTGATGGCATCCATCGGCCGTCTCCCTTCCCTCATTCGGGGGCCCGCGCCTCCCCCCTCCCGAATGCCCGGGAGTCCTTCTCCCTGGCGCAGCGCGGCACGCTCCGAATGGTGGGGATGGAGTCCCGCCCGTGCCC
>NZ_RAWG01000422.1 GCF_003611735.1 Corallococcus sicarius
GACTAGTCGTCGGCAGCGTCAGATGTGTATATGAGACAGCCACCCACACCCCCACCCGGGACGCGGCCGTCGAGCTGGCCATCCTCGACAAGATCGCCTCCACCTGGCAGCGGCGCGCGACGGTGAAGAAGCCGGAGCTGGACCTGGAGGGCCTCTTCCAGCCCGAGCTGCCGGACTACCCCATCACCCTCGTGCCGTTCCGCGGCCACCCGCGGTTCGTGGAGGCGCCCGAGGAGCGCAAGCAGGCCCTGCTCTCCTGGGCGTGGATGGCCTACAACCGGAACACCATCATGAACGAGGAGAAGATCGCCAACCCGGCGTTCGAGCTCCTCATGCATGCGCGCTTCCCCGGGACGGACCATCCGGGCATCAAGCGGACCGTGGTGCAGGCGCTGGTCGACGAGAACTACCACACGCTCATGCACCTGAACGCCACGCTCGTCACGGAGCGGCGGCGTGGGCTCGTCTTCAACGAGTCGCTGCTGCCGGACTCCCTCGCCTGTCGCATGCTCCAGGCGGCCCGGGCCCGCGCGGCGGACGCCTGGGAGCAGGACCTGCTCACGCTCGCCTACGCGGTGGTGGCGGAGATCAGCATCAACGCCTACCTGAACCTGCTGTCCAAGGATCAGTCCATCCAGCCCATCAACCGCATGACGACGGAGCTGCACAACCGCGACGAGTTCTCCCACGCGCTGGTCATCGCGGAGATCGCCAAGTCCGTCTACGTCCACATGAACGACGCGATGCGCGAGTGCTTCATCCGGGCGCTGCCGGAGGCGCTGCGCGGCATCGCGTCGAGTGACTACAAGACGTGGCGCGCCATCCTGGGCCACCTCGGCTTCGAGCACGTGGATGAAATCATCGGGGACCTGGAGGGCCAGACAGGCTCGCGCGTGCTCGTCCGGGACTACTCGGGCCTCAAGCACCTGGCGAGCGAGCTGGGCATCCTCGAGCGCATGGACTTCGAGTTCGCCTGAGCCACGAGGATGACACCCATGACCTCCCCAGCCCTTCCGGCCCCCGCCGACATCGAAGCCCAGCTCCACTCCGAGGACGTCCAGGTCGTGTGCGACGCGCTCGTGAGCCTGACGTTCAACCACGCCGCGCTGCCGGGACTGGAGGCGCACGTCCAGCGCCTGCTGGAGCACCCGCACCCCCAGGTCCGCCGCACCGCGGCCATCTGCCAGGGCTATACTTTCGGCCCCCTCATGGGGGAGGCGAAGAAGTAGCAATGGCAGGCACGTCCCGCGAGGCTTGAACCATGAACGGCACTCCCACGGGCCTCCGGGCCCGCCTGTCCGCGCAACTCCATGCCACCGCGGGAGGGCTCCCGGCGGCGTACTGGTACCTGTGGGCGGGCACGCTGGTGAACCGGCTGGGCGGCTTCGTGGTGCCCTTCCTGACCTTCTACCTCACGCGGGAGTGCGGCCTGTCGGTGGCGCAGGCCGGGCTCGTCGCCTCCCTCCATGGCGTGGGGGCGGTGGCGGCCGGTCTGGTGGGCGGCGCGCTCGCGGACCGGCTGGGGCGGCGCACCACGCTCGTCGGCGGGTTGTGGTCGGGCGCGGCCGGGATGGTGTTGCTCGGCTTCTCCCGGACGCCCGCGGAGATCGCCGTGGCGGCCCTCGTTGCCGGGTTCCTCGGGGAGCTGTACCGGCCCGTCGTCTCCGCGGCCGTCTCGGATCTGGTGCCGGCCTCGGAGCGGACGCGGGCCTTCGGGTTGCTCTACTGGGCGGTGAACGTGGGCTTCGCCATCGGGGTCCCGCTGGCGGGGCTCGTGGCCCGGTCCGGCTTCCGCATCCTCTTCCTGGCCGACGCGCTCACCACGTTCCTCTACGGGTTGATCGTCTGGTGGAAGGTGCCGGAGACGCGGGTCTCACGCCCGGCGCCGGGCGTGAGGCTGTCCTCCGCGGTGCCGTTCCGGGACCCGGTGTTCCTCGCCTTCAGCCTGCCCGTCCTGGTCCTGGCCATCATCTTCTACCAGGGCCAGGCCACGCTCTCGCTGGACCTGACCGCTCGCGGCATGTCGACGGCGGCCTTCGGTGGGGTGCTCGCGGTCAACGGCCTGCTCATCATGTTGGTGCAGCCGTTCGCCAGCCGCGTCGTCGGGCGGCTGCGCCGCTCCAGCGCGCTCGCGGGGGCGGCCGTCCTCACGGGCATCGGCTTCGGGCTCCACGCGGTGACGGAGGGCGCGCTGCTGGCCGCGCTCGCCGTGGGCATCTGGACCCTGGGGGAGATCGTCCAGGCGCCCGTGAAGCCCTCCGTGGTGTCGGACCTGGCGCCCCCGGAGTTGCGCGGCAGCTACCAGGGGGCCTTCCACATGCTGGGAGGGCTCGCCGCGTTCGTGGCCCCCGCGCTGGGGGGCTGGGTGCTGCAGCACTTCGGCTCCCGGGTGCTCTGGGGCGGGTGCCTCCTCCTCGGACTCGCCGCCGCCGGCTGGCACCTGCTCATCGCGGGCGCGCGAAGGCGTCGCCTTGAGGAGCTCCACGCCGAAACGCCCGGGCTGGCGGCACGCCTGGACTGAGCGGGCTCGAGCCTCAGGGCCGCACGACGTCCTGGATGAACCGGCTCAGTGCGTCCGCCATCTTCGCGTGCGTGGCGGCGGACGGATGCCAGTCCTCGCCGACACCGTCGACACCGGGGTTCTGCACGTCCATCCAGTGCCGGTAGATCCGGGCATCCCCCTGGTGCTGACGCTCCACCACGAGGTCGGTGATCCACTGGCCGACATGAACAGACGTCACCGCGCCCTTCATCTCCAACTGCTTGAAGCCGTCCGTCATGCTCCCCAGCGTGCAGACGATGTGCGCGCGCGGGTGGAGCGTCCGGAGCCGCTGGAGGAACGCCCGGTAGGCTGACTTGAAGGACGCTTCATCCGGAAGGAACGCGTCGGTGCCACTGCCCGCGAACACATCATTGGTGCCGGCGTTGATGACAATCACATCCGGGGAGTCGCGTGAGAAGTCCCAGCCGGCGGAATGGCCCGGGACCGCGAGCTCGTAGAGCGCGGGCAGCAACCCTGACGTCGACATGTCCAGGTTGCGGTACACGCCATGGCCCGAATAGCAGACGAGGACGGGCTCCGCTCCCAGCTTCAGGGCCGTGAGCCACGCATGGCCCCGGCGGGGATTTTCGTTCTTCGACGTGAAGACCGGTGCAACCCAGGAGGACGATTCAGGGCGGAGGGCGACCTCCGAGCCATAGCCACAGGTGATGGAGTCCCCGACGAACTCCATCCGGAGCCCCGGGCGAGGGGGCGGTTCCCGAAGCTCGCCATGGACCTCCAGCGCCACCAGCGTGCTGGGGCCCACCGAGGACTCGGTCCGCTTGATCAACTCCACCGTGTGGAGTCCCACGGCAAGGCCGGTGGCGAGCGGATAGGTGTGCTCACCGCCGCGCACCGCGAGCAGCCTCGGTGCCGCCCCATCCACCACGACGTCGAAATAGTTGGTCCCCACCTCGCCGCCGGCTCCCGCGTCCAGGAGCCGCATCCGGAGGGCGTCGCCCCAGAAGCGCACGCGCACCGTCACCCCGGGATGGGAGAAGACAATCCCCGCGCCGGAGCGGTACGTCCGTCCGGTGTATTGCACCCGTGCGTCGGAGGCGGGGAGGGTGACCTGGTTCATGGACGCCCGGGTGGGCACGGAGCTGCACGCGGCCATCGCCATCCCGAGGCCGAGCACGGCGCCCCGGAGTCCCCGTGCCAGACCGACGGCGATGTCACGCACGGCATCCAGGCGCACCCTCTCAATCCCAGCGTTCGCTGTCCATTCGAGCACATCTCCAGGTGCGGAGCGCGACCTCCGATGCGATGGAACCGCAGGCGGGCAGGGGGCTGCGGTGAACACCCGACGGGGCCTGGCGGCACGCGAGGCACTTCCGGGACGCCCGCGCGGTCCTATTGTATTCCAGCGCGCATTTTGCGGCGGGGAAGCGAAGGGGCGATGAGGAAGCACCACGTCTGGCCACTGCTGAAGCAGACCCTCTCCGAGTGGATGGACGACAACGTGCCCGCGCAGGCGGCGGCGCTCGCCTACTACACGCTGTTCTCCGTGGCGCCCATGCTCATCATCGCCATCGCCGTGGCGGGGCTCGTCTTCGGGCAGGAGGCGGCGCAGGGGGAGATCCAGAAGCAGCTGCAGAGCCTCATCGGTGACGCGGGCGCGAAGGTCGTCGAGGACCTGGTGGCCAGCGCGAGCAAGCCCAGCTCGGGCATCGTCGCCACCGTCGTCGGCATCCTCGTGCTCGCCTTCGCCGCCACCGGCGTCTTCGCCCAGCTCCAGGACTCGCTCAACACCATCTGGAAGGTGAAGAAGAAGCCGATGAACGGATTGCTCGCCTTCGTGCGCCAGCGCCTGCTCTCCTTCGCGATGGTGCTGGGCATCGGCTTCCTGCTGCTCGTCTCGCTGGTGCTGAGCGCGGCGCTGTCCGCCGCCGGCACCTTCCTCATGGGCCTGATGCCCGGCTGGGAGACGGTGCTGCAGCTGGTGAACCTGGCCATCGCCTTCTCGGTGACGACGGTGCTCTTCGCGATGATCTACAAGGTCCTGCCCGACACGCGCGTCGCCTGGAAGGACGTGTGGCTCGGCGCGGCGGTGACGAGCTTCCTCTTCAGCCTGGGCAAGCTCGGCATCGGCCTGTACCTGGGCAAGAGCAGTGTGTCCTCCTCGTACGGAGCGGCCGGCTCCTTCGCGGTGCTGCTGCTGTGGGTCTACTACTCGTCGCAGCTGCTCTTCCTCGGAGCGGAGTTCACCCAGGTGTACTCGCGCTGGCACGGCAGCCGGCACGCGGAGCGCCAGGCTGCTCGGGCTCCCCAGGACGCGACACGGGCGGCCAGCCCGCCTGACGGGCCTCCACGAACCTGACTTCCCCGATAAACCCTGCACGTCCAGCGGGTTTGTCACGACCCAATACGTTCATCCCTCCATATCCGTCATCATCGACGGCGCAGCGGGCGCATCACGCGCGCGCTGCATGGGGGAGGCTTCACATGGCGGGACAGTTGTTGGGGGCGTACTTCAAGGCCGTCATCGGCTCGATGTTGGGGGCGAGCACCACGCTGCTCTTTCCGCAGCAGCGCAAGCGCATCGACGCGATGCGGGACGACGCCTGGTACGAATGGGACGAGTACGTGGCGATGGCGGCGGAGTTCCACGCGAAGCTGGGGGACCTCACCCTGGGCGCCATCGGTCAGTCGTCGGCGCTGAAGACGCTGCCGCTCAGCCAGGCGGCCGGCTTCAACACGCTGGAGAAGGTCTTCGGCAACTTCGACGCGCTGACGCGGGAGGTGGTGCGCGCGCTGCCGCCCGCGGAGTCCATCCGCACCGTCCTCTTCACCCGCGACCAGGTGGTGCTGGAGAGTGACACGCGCCTGCCGCCCGCGCTGCTCACCGGCGTGTTCCGCGGCTTCCTGCTCGGCTTCGGGAAGGTGGTCACGACCGAGCAGGTGGAGCGCCGGGGCAGCACCGTGCGCTTCACCCTGGGCTTCGTGTAGGGCGGTCTGCGCACTGTGTGCGCTCTCTCTCATGGCCGCTTTGCATCGCTGAGAGACGCCCGACGCGGGGGCTGAACACTTCGTCTGTCTGAACCTCCACGACACGTCGCGGAACTCGGACCCCGGGGCAGGCCTGAGTCCTGTGCTGGAAGTGCGTCTGTTCCCTGGGGGGCAATGGGACGGTCCTGGAGCGGCCCCTACCCTCCAGGGGCACATTGAACCGCCCAGAGGCCGCCCCGATGTCGAACACCCGCTGCCCCCGCCCTTCTCGTTTCGCCAGGCTCCCGGTCCTGCTGCTCGCGCTGTTGCTGGGCTGCGCATGTGAGACCGTGGGCCGGATCGAGGAGGCCCCCGGTCCGCAGGTGCTTCCAGGGGAGCCGCCTCCGTCCGAGGAGGAGCATCCGCCCCTGCCTCCGCCTTCGGTGCCACCGGCCCCCGCGGGGCTTCGCACCGTCGCGGCCTGGGAGCGGCTGTTCCTGAATGAATGGGGGCGTGAGCACACCCGGGACTTCCTGCCGTGGAGCAACTCGCGCGACAGCTGGGACTACTACAACCTCGCCTACGGCATCGACGCCAACACCGCGATGTACCGGGCCACCGGCAGGACGCAGTACCTGGACCGGGCCCTGCTCTACGTCAACAACCTGGTGGCCAACTCCAGGGTGTCCTCGGCGCTCCCCCAGAGCCAGTTCAAGGACGGCTACCAGGGCTGGGGCTCGGCGCTCACGGAGCCGCCGGGGCAGGAGGTGCCACTGTATGAGAGCTATTGCTGGCGCTACGTGACGCGGCTGCTGCGCGTCATCCAGGAGACGCCGGAGCTGTACGCCGCCGACGTCTACCGCTCGCAGTACGAGCGACTGCTGGTGTTCTCGGAGAAGCACATCTTCGAGAAGTGGTACGTGCGCGGGACGAACGAATACCTCTATCGCAACCGCACGCACATGGCCGCGCACTGGGCCTTCATCGCCATGGACCTGTCGAGGATGACCACGGACTCCCTGCGCAGGGCGCTCTACCAGGAGGTCTTCGACAACATCAACCAGGGCCTGCCGAACTTCCCGTCGTCCCTGCGCAGGGAGTCCGTGGTCATCCTCGACAGGTCCATGGCGATGAAGGCCCAGTG
>NZ_RAWG01000423.1 GCF_003611735.1 Corallococcus sicarius
GGGGCGATGGGCTTGGGGGTGGGCGGCGCCTTGTACTGGAGCGAAGTTTCAATCTGCGCCGGCATCCACCCGAAGTGCCCCGCCAGCGCGCTGATGAGCGCCGAGCGCGTCAGGCCCGGCGGCACCTGGGCCGTGACGGGCTTGAGCCGCTCCAGGGCGGCCATCTTCTCCTCGAAGCTCGCCTGCCTGCCCGCAGGGAGCAGGGTGGCGAAGAGGTAGGCCGTGAGGGGCTGGGCGCCCTCCAGGAGCCGCTCCACGCCGTCGGTGCCCTCCCGACGGGCGAACACGTCCGGGTCGTCCCCCTGGGGCAGCAGGGCCACCCGGGTGGGGGCGCCGGCGGCGAGCAGGGGGCCGGCCAGGCGCTCCACGGCGGCGAGCCCCGCGGAGTCACCGTCCAGGAGCAGCACGAGGTCGCGGGCCTCCGCGCGCTTGAGGCCCTGGAGGTGGCCGGCGGTGAGGTTGGTGGAGCACAGGGCCACCGCGTGGCGCACGCCCACCTGGTGCAGGCCGATGCAGTCGAAGTAGCCCTCCACAAGGACCGCCGTCTTGCGCTTGTGGATCTCATCCCGCGCCTGGTCCATGCCGAAGAGCGTCTCGCTCTTGTTGTAGAGCCGGGACTCGCGCGAGTTGAGGTACTTGGGTCCGTCCTCGGAGGCGACCAGCCGGCCCCCGAAGGCGATGGGCCGCCCCTCCGGCGCGCGGATGGGCACCATCAGCCGGCTGCGGAAGAAGTCGATGCAGCCCTCGCCGCTGTTGCGCTTCGTGATGAGGCCCGCCTTCAGCCCCCACTCCAGCATCCCGTTCTTCTGGAAGCGGTCCGCCAGCAGGCTCCACTGCGCGGGCGCCCAGCCCAGGCCGAAGCCCTGGGCCACCTCGTCGGTGACGCCCCGGCTGGCCAGGTAGGCGCGGGCGGCGCGGCCCTCGTCCTCCCAGAGCTGGGAGCGGAAGTGTTCCGCGGCGAAGTCCGTGGCCTCCTTGATCTGCTGGCGCTCCTTGAGGCCCGGGTCCTGCGCGGCCTCCAGGTCGATGCCCACCTCCTGCGCCAGGTCCCGCACCGCGTCCTGGAACGTCTTGCCCAGGTAGCGCTGGATGAAGGACACCGCGTCGCCGCTCGCACGGCAGCCGTGGCAGAAATAGAAGCGCTTCTCCGGCACGACGTAGAACGAAGGCGTCTTCTCCTGGTGGAACGGGCAGCGGCCCTTGAACTCGCGCCCGGCCTTCTTCAGCTCCACGTGGCGGGACACCAGCGTCACGATGTCCACGCGGTCGAGGACCTCCTGGATCTTGTGTTCCGGAATCACGACGCCCCTCCATCCATCCGCATGAGCGCGGCCATCCGCCTGTCATCCTGGCAGTACGGCCTGACACGTCCGGACCGGTGGCTTCCCTGGCCGCACTCCCCCCCAGGTGGGGAGCTCGGACGGGGGCGGTGACCGGAAACGGACGAAGGCTGGGGCAAGGCGCGCGCTCCTCAAGGCTCCCGCGCGCCTCCCGGGGTGGGGGACGAGCAGACGACCTTGGCCTCAGCGATAGCGGCGAGCGGGCGAGGGATCAAAAAATCCGCTTCAAAGCCCGGTGATTGGGAGGGCGCCTGGAGGAATTCCTCCGGCGCCCGCTCCCGGTTCAACGGTGTTTCAGGACATCTTGGAGAGCTGGGACTTCACTTCCTCGGAGATGGCCTTGCCTTCGGCGCGCCCCTGGAGCTTGGGGTTCACGTTCTTCATGACCGCGCCCATGTCCTTGGGGCCCTGGGCTCCGACCTCGGAGATGGCGGCCTGGACGGCGGCGGTGAGCTCCTCGGCGGTGAGCTGCTGGGGCAGGTACTTCTGCAGGACGGAGATCTCCTGCTCTTCCTTCTCCGCCAGCTCCGGGCGGCCTCCGGACTTGAACTGCTCGACGGAGTCGCGGCGCTGCTTGATGAGGGTGGCGATGACCTGCTGCACGCCCGCGTCGTCCAGGGCGGAGGCACCCGGCTCGACTTCCTTGTACTTCACGGCGCTCTTGAGCATCCGCAGCACGCTCAGGGACAGCTCGGACTTGGACCGCATCGCGTCCTTCAGGTCCGCGTCGATGCGCTCTTTCAGGGTGGCCATGTCGGGATTCCTCACGGGCGGGGAAAAGGTGTCGCCGCGCCAGGGGATGGGACGGCGGGAGCCAGGGCACCTGACTTTGCAGGGGCGCCCCGGCTCCTCACTGCGAGGCCTGCGCTAGTACGACTTGCGGGCCTTCTTCACAGCGCGCTTCTTGGCGGCGAGGGCCTTCTTCTTCCGCTTCACGGAAGGCTTCTCGTAGTGCTCGCGCTTGCGGATCTCGGAAAGGATTCCGGCTTTCTCGGTGGCCTTCTTGAAGCGCTTGAGGGCGCTCTCGATGGATTCACCTTCCTTCACTCGAATACCGGGCATGCAGTCACCTCCTTCCGCCTAGCTGGGTGCGATCTGAAAATTTTCAAAGGGGCCGGGGTATGTCCCAGCAGACCGCAAAAGGCAAGGAGACCCGCACGGAAAGGATGGGGCAGGGTGCGCTAGAGTGCCCTCCGCGTGCGTCGCCTCCTCCTCCTGGTGCTCCTGCTGGCGGCCAGTCCCTCCCGGGGCGGCACGGTTGCCTCCGATTGCTGGGCCTCCTGTCGGCGCCACGTCACCGACCCGTCGTTGAGGGCGAGGACCTGTCCCGTCTGCGTCACCGGCGGGCGGGTGGACAGCTGGGTGACGTCCCTGGGCACGGGGGGCGCGGACGCCCGGATGGCGCTGGACTCCGCGCGGAAGGACCCCCACTGGCGGGTGCGCTGGGCCGCGGTCCGCGCGGAGGCCCGGAGCCGGGGGCTCACCGAGCGGCGCGCCCTGGCGGACTGGATCATGGACACCCCGCCGGAAGCGGACCTGGGGGCGTGCCTCACCGCCGTCCGCGCCGCGGCCGATGCGGGGCGCTCCACGGCGGACTTCCTCCGGGACGCCGGAGCGCGGGGCCCGGCCGCCGCCGCCCGGGTGTGGGCGCGCCGGGAGGCCGTCCGGCAGACGCTCGCGCTGGAGATGTTCTCCCAGGAGCCCGCCGTGCGGCTGCCGGCGCTCTTGCACCTGGCCACGTTCCAGGGGCGCTCCGCCACGCGGGTGGTGCTGGACGCGGTGGCGTCCCGGCCCGTCGCGGGTGACGAGGTGATGGCCTCGCTCCTGTCCGCCGTCGCGGAGCGCCAGCGCGCGTCCGTGGGCCGGCTGCTGCTCGTGGAGGCGAAGCCCCCGGATGAGGCCGTCATCAACCGGCTCTTCGCCGTGTACTCGCGCGAGCTGGATGCGCTGCGGCCGGAGCTGGGGGGGGGCGACGTGCAGCGCCGTCGCACGGCGGTGGCCGGGCTGCGCCGCTACGGCCCCCTGGCGACGCGTGAGCTGGAGGGGGCGCTGGGGGACGCGGATGCCCGGGTGCGTGAGCATGCGGCGCGGGGCCTGGCCGAGTCGGGCGGGAAGCCGCTGCGCGAGGCCGCGCTCCAGGGGGTGAAGGGGGCGGAGACGGTGGAGGCTGCCCGGCCGTGGCTGGAGGCGATGGCCCATGAGAAGGGCTGCGCGGCCTTCCTCCGGGACGTGGCGGACGGGCGCAACGCGCGGACCCCGGAGATTCAAGGCGAGGCGGTGGCGCTCATGGGGGACTGCCAGGAGGGGGCGAGTCCCATGCGCCGGCTGGCGGCCTACACGTCCGCGAGCGTGCCCTCGGTGCGGGCGGGTGCGGTGCGCGCGCTGGCGGCGCTGCCGCGGAGCCCGGAAGCGGTGGAGCTGGCGGCAAAGGCGCTGGGGGACGGATCCCCGGAGGTGGTGGCCGCCGCGCTGGACGTCCTGGCCTCCTACCGGCAGCCCTCGCGCGGGGATGACGCGGCGGGGCTCCTGGGCTCGGACCACCCGGTGGTGCGGGCAGCGGCGGCGCGGGCGCTGGAGTTCGTGGGCCGGCCGCCCCATGTGCGGGTGCTGGCCGAGCGGCTGCGCGCGGATCCCGCGGTGGAGGTGCGCATTGCCGTCGTGCGGACGCTGACGGCGCTGGGCGGTCCTCACGCGGTGGCGGCGTTGAGCGAAGCGGCGGCCCACGATGCGGACTCCCACGTGAAGCACGTGTCGCAAGAGGGGCTGCGCAGGCTGGGCTTCGGCCGCTGACGCTGAAGCGGGCCCTGACTCATGCATGAGTCGGGTCACAATCCAGGCCGCGCCGCCCGGGATTCGGACGCTGACGCCGAAACGGGCTCCGACTCATGCATGAGTCGGGTGGCAATCCAGGCGGCGGCTGGGCTTCGGCCGCTGACGCCCAGCAGGCTTCAACGCATGGCCGTGGCTGCGGAGGACCTGCGCCGACGGCTTCGGACGCTGCGCGCGAGGCCCGTCGTAACGGGCCCCACGGTGCATCCGCTCACGGGCCGCTGACGGCCTTGGCGTCCACCCGGTTCCGGCCCGCGTGCTTGGCGCGGTACAGGTACTTGTCCGCGGCGGAGATGAGGTCCTCCGGCTGGGAGAAGTCCGAGTCCAACAGCGTCGCCACGCCCAGGCTGATGGTCACCTTGATGGGCGTGCCGCTGAAGATGAAGTCGCTGCGGTCCACCGCCACGCGGCAGCGCTCCGCGCACGCCAGGGCCGCGTCCTCCGCGGACTCGCGCAGCATCAGCGCGAACTCCTCGCCGCCGTAGCGGGCGAGCAGGTCCTCGGTGCGCACCGTGTCCGCCACCCGCTGCGCGATGCGCGTCAGCACGAAGTCTCCGGCCGGGTGGCCGTACACGTCGTTGATGCGCTTGAAGTGGTCCACGTCGAAGAGCACCAGCGACAGCGGCACGCGGTGGCGCAGGCAGTACGCGAACTCCTTGCGCACCGTCTCCATGAAGTACTTCTTGTTGTAGACGCGGGTGAGGCCGTCGCGCGTGGCGGACTCGTAGATGCTGCGCTGGTACTGCTCCTCCAGCGCGTCCTGGATGCTGAACTTCAGCACCGTGTTGGAGCCGATCTGGATCTTGTCGCCGTCGTACAGCGGCGCGGCGCTCACCTTCAGGCCGTTCAGATACGTGCCATTGGTGCTGCCCAGGTCCACCAACTGGAAGCGGCCGTCACCGATGGCCACCACCTTGGCGTGCTTGCGGGAGATGCCGTCGTCCTCCACCTGGAACTGGGCCTCCGAGCTGCGGCCCAGCACCACTTCCGAACGGTCCAGCTTGAACATCCGCCCGATGCCGGCGGCGGACTTGGCGCTGATGACGATCAGATACGCGCTCTGCTGCTGGGCGCTGCCCAGCAGGTCCGAAATGGAATGGACGGAAGTTTTCTCCTCGGACATCGCGCCTCCCATCTTAGAGGCCGCCTTTTCACGGCGGCAAGCACGCCCACACTCCTTTCACGCATCCGGTATCAGCCGACCCGCCCCACCCGTGTGGGCCTGCGCCGCTTCGGTGCCGGCGGGGGGACTGTCGGCCGCCCGACGGACAGCTCGCCCGCGACGGGCGTCCGGAGGAAGCGCGCCAGCGGCTCACCCCCCCGGGGATGCTCCGCCAGCCCCTGCATCAGCTTCACCAGCGCCGCCGAGGGGGTCATGTCCGCGCCGCCCACCGCCCCCTGCGCCAGGGCCATGGCCCCGGACTCATAGAGCGTGAGGTCCACCCCGTTGCGGTACGCCTGGCTCACCACCAACACGGGGATGCCCCGCTCCCGGGCCTGGATGAAGAGCGGCTGGAGCGAGCGCCCCAGCTCCGGCGCGATGGGCACGTTGCCCGCCCCGTATGCCTCCAGCACCAGCCCCTTCACGTGCGGCAGGAGCTGCAGGGGCAGGGCCGGGTCCAACCCCGGGTACACCTTCAGGAAAAAGACGCGCGGATCCAACGCCTCGTGCAGCCGGAAGGCCCCTCGCGTCTTGAGGCCCGCCTCGAAGGTGGCGTCCACGCCCAGGGTGCCCAGCACGGGGAAGTTGGGGCTCTCGAAGGCGTCGTACTCGGCCACCTTCACCTTGCGCGTGCGGTTGCCCCGGTACAGGTGCGAGTCGAAGCAGATGGTGACCTCGCGCGGCCCCTGGAGCGCGGAGAGCACCGCGTCGATGAGGTTCAGCCGCGCGTCCGAGCGGATCTCCCCCAACGGCCGCTGCGAACCCGTCAGCACCACGGGGCAGGGCGGGTTGCGCAACATGAAGGACAGCGCGCTGGCCGTGTAGGCGAGCGTGTCCGTGCCGTGGGTCACCACCGCCCCGTCGAATTCGGGAAGCCGGCGGTGGAGGTGGGCGGCCATCCGGCTCCACAGCTCCGGCTGCATCTCGGAGCTGTCGAGGTTGGAGAACAGCTCCAGCTCGATGTCCGCCAGCTGGAACAGCTCCGGGGCGCGCCTTCGGAGGGTCTGGAAGAAGGCCGCCGGACGCAGGGCGGAGGGCCGGCCACCGGCCATTCCGAGCGTGCCTCCGGTGTGTAGCAGCAGGACTCTGGGCATGGGCGAGGGGCCTCCCTGCCAAAGCCCGCCTTGCTTTACAAGCATTGCGCGCGTGGCTAAGACCCGCGGCCGTGCTCCTCCCTCGTTGGAAGCGTCTTGCGTCCGTGCTGGCCGGGGTGACCCTGCTGGGCTCCGCCTGTACCAAGAGCGCTGAAATTCCGGCCTCTCCCCCCGCCAAGGCACCACCG
>NZ_RAWG01000424.1 GCF_003611735.1 Corallococcus sicarius
CCCCTCCCCCCGCCGCGACCGCCGCCCTGCCTCCACTCCGGCCGCCGTCGCCGCGCCCGCGGGCATCGCCGCGCCGAAGACGGTGGCCCCCGGGGCGCGCAAGCCGCGCATCCTCATCGTGGACGACAGCGAGATGACCGCGCGCATCATCGAAGCGGACCTCGTGTCCAAGGGCTTCGAGGTCCACATCGCGGACTCCGCGGACAAGGCCACGAAGATCATCCTGAAGAAGCAGACGCGCCCGGATCTGGTGCTCCTGGACGTGCGCATGCCCAACGTGAACGGCGAACAGTTCTGCCGCTTCATCAAGAGCAACAGCCTCTTCAAGGGCATCAAGGTGCTGCTGTGCTCCGGTGAGAACGTGGAGGAGCTGCAGCGCATCTGCCGCGAGGCCGGCGCCGACGGCTACATCCCGAAGGACGCCGTGATGGGCAACCTCGTCGCCAAGGAGCTGATGCCCCCCGGCGCCGAGTAGTCCCCCGCCCTCCTTCAGGGCGCCGTGGCCGCGTCGGCAGTGCCGGCGTCCGTCTCCGCCGCGGGGCAGGACGTCTTGAGGGCGAGCGCCTCCATGGCGTTCTTGATGTCGGCCTTGTTCGCCTCCGCGGGCTTCGCCTGCACGTAGCGCTCATACGCGGCCAGCGCGTCACAGGGCCGGTTGAGCGTCTCGTAGGCCTTCACCGCCGCGTTGAGGATGGGGCGCTGATCCGGCTGGAGCTCCAGGGCCTTCTGGTAGTCCGCCGCCGCCCCCTCCGTCTGGCCCAGCGCCTCTTGCGACAGGCCGCGCCACACCCGGTAGCTCGCGTTCTCCGGCTGCGCCTCCACCAGCGCGGTGGCGGCCTTCAGCGCCTCGGCCTTCTGCCCCTGGCGCGCGTTCGCCGTGTAGGAGAGCTGGAGCAGGACGACGTTCGGTCCGCACGCGGCGGTGAAGTCATCCGCCGCCTTCGTCACGCCCTTGAGGTCGCCGGTCGTCAAGAGGAGCTGCGCGTACTCCTGCGCCTTCGCCTTGTCGCACGGCGTCTCCTTCAACGCCTCGCGCAGCTTGCGCACGATGGGCTTCTTCAAGCCGTGGTCGAACTCCGGCTCCTCGGGCGCCTTGCTGCACGCGCCGAGGGCGGCCACGGCGCTGGAAGAGAGACAGAGGACGGCCAGACGGAACGGGACGCGCGAGGAGACAGGCATGCCCGGCTCTGTAGCCGCCCATCCCCGGGGGGTCAAACCCCTGGCGTGCTCGCGGCGTTCTCCCGCTCGTCCAGGCCGCGCGCGAAGTTGCCGATGATGAGCCCCGGCCGCGCCGCCTTCAGCCGCTGCAGGAGGGTGCGGATGCCCACCGGCTCACCGCCCGCGCCCACGCCCCGGGCCACCTCCAGGTACTGGAGCGGGTCGATGCACAGCGAGCGCGTCTGCACCTGATCCACGCGGTACTTGCGCACCAGCTCCTCCAGCGCCCGCACCTCACCCTCGCGGTCGGTGACGCCGGGGAACAGGAGCAGGTTGAGCGCCAGGTACGCGCCGCGCTCGCGGGCCAGCGCGATGGAGGCCTCGACGTCCTCCCAGCCGTACTTCACCGGCTTGTAGTACGCCTCGTAGAGCCCCTTGGACGCCGCGTTGAGCGACACGCGCACCGCGTCCAGCCCCGCGTCCAGGAGCGCCTTGAGCCCGTGCGTGAGGCTGGCGTTGGTGTTGATGTTGATGGAGCCCCTGTCCGTCTTCGCGCGCATCATCCGGATGGACTCCGCGATGTACTTCCAGCGCGTGAGCGGCTCGCCCTCGCACCCCTGGCCGAAGCTCACCATGGTGCGGCCCGGCGCGTGCTCCAGGTGGTACAGGCCGATGGCCGCCATCTCCTCCGCGGAGGGGCCGTCATCCATGCGCTCGTGCGAGGCCGGGGGGCCGTCCGCGGGCTGATCCGAGATGCAACCCACGCAGCGCGCGTTGCACATCACGGACGCGGGGATGGCACCCTCGTCGCGCGCGTAGAAGATGTTCTGCGACGTGAAGCACCGGTAGAGCAGCGCGCACGTCTTCAGCTGCTTGAGCACGCGGCTGTCCGGGAAGCGCTCCAGGTGCGCGTTGACCAGGCCCTTGAGCTCCGGCGTGGAGTACGCCTCCGGCTCCCAGTGCGAGCGCCGGTCGGTGTGGATGGCCCATGCGAGCGGCCCCTTCTCCCCCCAGGCCGCCGCCGTGTACGCCCACTGCGGGAGCACCGGCCCGTCGCCCTTCACCTCACCGGGCAGGAACGTGCGCGTGTAGCCGGGCGGCAGGAGCGCGCCCACGGCGTTGGGCACGAACGTCTTGCCCCCCATCTTCATCTCCCGCACCAGCTCCAGCTCGCCCGAGTCCGGGTTGAGCCCCACGGGCAGGCGGCCGGGCAGGTGCACCAGGCGCCCGGCCGCCGGCAGGGCGATGGGCTTGTCCTGCGGGGGCACGAGTTCCTCCCCGCTGCGCAGGGTGGCGATGAGGTAGGGATGCTCCATCACCCGACCCTTGGGGTCCGCGAAGAGGAGCTTTGGCGCGTGCGTCATGCCCTTTTAACTACCACGGGCCGAGCGTCATGCGTCCAACGCCTCGCGTCATGTGGATGGGCGAATGAGCCCCATCACAACCCGACGCCGCAGGCTGTCCGTGCGCGCCTTGAAAGCGCTGGGGCGCTGGTTTATGGGTCCGCCACGTTTTCCGCAGTCCCCTATCCGGAGGCAGTCGTGATCGTCGGAGTTCCCAAGGAGATCAAAACCCGCGAGTACCGTGTCGGCATGGTGCCTGCGGGCGTGCGCGCGCTCACCAGCGCGGGCCACACGGTGCTGGTCGAGACGAACGCTGGCGTCGGCTCCGGCATCCCGGACTCGGAGTACCAGCGCGTCGGTGCGCAGATCATCACCAGCGCGGATGAGGTGTGGAAGCGCGCGGAGATGGTGGTGAAGGTGAAGGAGCCCATCGCGCCGGAGTACGAGCGCATGCAGCCCGGGCAGATCGTCTACACGTACTTCCACCTGGCGGGCGTGGATCCGGAGCTCACCAAGACGCTCCTGAAGAAGAAGGTCACCGCGGTCGCCTACGAGACGCTCCAGCTGGACGACGGCAGCCTCCCCCTGCTCAAGCCCATGAGCGAGGTGGCCGGCAAGATGGCCATCCAGGTGGGTGCGGCGTGCCTGGAGAAGGCGCACGGCGGCAAGGGCATCCTGCTGGGCGGCGTGCCCGGCGTGCGCCGTGGCCGCGTGGCCATCATCGGCGGCGGCGTGGTGGGCCTGTGCGCCGCCAAGGTCGCGGTGGGCATGGGCGCGGAAGTGACCATCCTCGACGTGAACCTGGAGCGCCTCACCTACCTGGACGACGTGTTCCTCGGCCGCGCGCAGACGCTGGCGTCGGACACGGAGTCCATCGCGCGCACCGTGCGCGAGTCGGACCTGGTGGTGGGCGGCGTGCTCATCCCCGGCGGCAAGGCGCCCAAGCTGGTGTCGCGGGAGCTCATCGGCGAGATGGAGCCCGGCTCCGTCGTCGTCGACGTGGCGGTGGACCAGGGCGGCTGCATCGAAACCTGCAAGCCCACCACGCACGACAACCCCACGTTCACCGTGAGCGACGTCGTCCACTACTGCGTGGCCAACATGCCCGGCGCCGTGCCCCAGACGTCCACGTTCGCGCTCACCAACACCACGCGCCCGTACTCGCGGAAGATCGCGGACCTGGGCCTGGTGGAGGCCATCAAGTCGGACCGCGCCCTTCAGCGTGCCATCAACACCTACAACGGCCACATCACCTACGAGGCCGTCGCGAAGGACATGGGCTACGACTACGTGCCCCTGATGGACGCGATCGGCGGCAAGCGGTAGCCAGGCCGCCCAGCAGCCGGCCAGACGTGTTCTGGCCGGGTTGCCGGAGGGGAAATCCGTCCGGGTTTCCCCTCGGGTGCCCACCCTGAGGAATAAATGATCCCGCCGGGCGTCTCCGCTCTCCAGAAGCGGGCGTGCGTGCAGCGCGGCAGGGGAAAGCGTTGTTGACCCGCCTGCTCCGGTGCATAGATTGACCGTTAGGCAGGCGACGCATTCCCCAAATCATTTCGGGCCCCTGGAAGGCGGGAGCATGATGCTGGACTTCAGGCAACCCAACCGGACGAAGCAGGAATTCGAAGAGCTGGCGCTGGCGCACCTGGATCCGCTCTATTCAGCGGCCCTCCGGCTGACCAAGAACGAGCGCGACGCCGAAGACCTGGTGCAGGACACCTGCATGCGGGCCTACCGCTTCTTCGACAAGTTCGAGCGCGGCACGAACATCAAGGCCTGGCTCTTCAAGATCCTCACGAACACGTTCATCAACCGGTACCGGCGCAAGGTGAAGGAGCGCACGGTGGTGGAGGGCGTGGAGCGCGAGGCGGTACACGAGCGCTTCGTGAGCCGGGACGCCACGGACTTCGCGGCCAACCCCGAGCAGTACTTCTTCGACCGGCTCCTGTCGGACGACGTGCTGCGCGCCATCGACTCGCTGCCCATCGACTTCCGGCTGGTGGTCATCCTCGCGGACCTCCAGGAGTTCTCCTACAAGGAGATCGCGGAGATCCTGGAGTGCCCCGTGGGCACGGTGATGAGCCGGCTGTTCCGCGGTCGCAAGCTTCTGCAGAAGACCCTGCGTGAGTACGCCCAGGGCCAGGGTGTCTTCCGGCATGATGGAGATCCGGTGCCGGCGCCCGCGGACCTGGAAGAGTACCGGCGCAGGAAGAAGGCAGGCTAGACAGAGGTTGGAGTCCATCGAGCCCCTATGACCTGCCAGGAACTCGAGCGATTGTTGTACCCGTACCTCGACGGCGAGTTTCAGCCCGAGGAACGCCACGACGTGGAGTCGCACCTGGAAGAGTGCTCCGGGTGCGTCGCGCGGGTGGACGAGGAGATGCAGCTGCGCCAGGCGCTCCGGCGCGCGGCGAAGCACGCCGTCTCCACCCAGGGCACGCGCGCGCCGGCGTCACTGCGCGCGGGCATCCAGTCCGGCCTGCACCGCGAGCAGCGGCGGGCCCAGGTGAGCCAGTGGCTTCGCGCCGGGGCGGTGGCCCTGGTGGTGGTGACCGTGGGCGGCGGCTGGATGACGTACCAGTCCGGCCAGGCGCAGCGCGCCTCCATCCTGGAGGCGGTGCAGCGGCACACGCGTCAGCGGCCCCTGGAGTTCGTCGCGGGCACGCCGGAGCAGATTGAAGCGTGGTTCAACGACAAGGTGGAGCACCGCATCACCCTGCCCCGCCTGCAGCAGGCGCGGCCCGTGGGCGCGCGCTTCTCCACGCTCAACGGCCAGGAAGTCGTCTACGTCAGCTACGAGACCCAGCCCCGGCTCACGAACGAAGCCAAGCGCAACATCGGCGTGTTCGTGTATCCGGCGACGGGCCGGCGGGTGACGGTGGAGGAGGGCCCCACGGTGCAGAACGTGGCCGTGGATGAAAGCCAGGCCTACAACGTCGTGACGTGGCGTGATCAGGACATCACGTATGAGCTCGTGACGGACCTGGATGACGCCGCCATCCTGCAGATGCTGAGGGATCAGGAGCTGCGCTCCAACGGCACGCCGCGCCCCGCGCAGGTGAAGGCCGCTGTGAGCTTGCAGCCCGTCTCGCTACAGCCCTGAGCGGCCCCGCGACGCGGGGCCTGAGTGGTCGCCTGCTCAACTGAATACCGGGCGTTGCACCGGGTGTGAAGATTGACGGTCCCGGACATGGCCGATAGCCTCGACGGCGTTTCTTCTCTTCGCGCGCCGCCGCTCTGTTCGTGGTGATCCACCGCGCGCCGCACCCCCAGGACGGCCGTCCCTTCATGTCCAAGCGAATCCTGATCGTCGAAAGCGACGCCACCCTCTCCGCCACCCTGCAGCAGGCGCTGGAAGCCCGGGGCTTCACGGCGCAGACGACGGGGGACGGCAAGGGCAGCGTGGAGCTGATCCGGCGTGAGCGCCCGGAGCTCGTGGTGCTCGCCGTGGACCTGTCCGCCGGACAGAACGGCTATCTCATCTGCGGCAAGCTGAAGAAGGACGATGAGCTGAAGACGGTGCCCATCGTCATCATCGGCAGCCCGGACGGCTTCGCGGCGCACAGCAAGCTGAAGGCGCGCGCGGACGAGTACGTGGCGAAGCCCGTGGACACCGACACGCTGGTGGATCGCGTGGGCGGCCTCATTGGCTTCCCGGAGCTGCCCGCCAGCGACGAGGTGGTGGACGACAGCCTCACGCTGGACTCGCTGGGCGAGGAGCCGTCACCGGACTTCGGCGAGGAGATCGCCGTGGACACGGGCGAGGAGCCCGCGGTGCCCGGTGAAGACCTGGACATGCTGGACGAGGCGTTCAGCGACATGTCCGAGCCCGCCTCCGAGCCCATCACGGGCACGCCCGAGGAAGAGGCCGTGGTGGCGCCGCCGGACCTGGACGCGTCCTCCTCCGAGGAGGAGGGCTCCGCGCTCGACTCGCTGGGCTCCGGCAACGACGACTCGCTCGACGTGCTGAGCGGGCTGGACGACGAGCCGGAGGAGAAGACCGTCATTGGCTTCATGCCGGCCGCAGAGCCGGAGCCGGTGGCGCCCGTGCGCGCCGTCGCCACGCCCACGCCGCTGCGCGCGGTGCCCCCGCCC
>NZ_RAWG01000425.1 GCF_003611735.1 Corallococcus sicarius
TCCACGCGGAGCGCGTGTCCGGGATGAAGAACGCGAACAGGTCCGTGAAGTAGTCGGAGTCACCGTGGTGCCGCTGATGCTGCATGCCTTCCCGGCGCCGCTGCAGATCCACCACGGTGACTCCGACTACTTCACGGACCTGTTCGCGTTCTTCATCCCGGACACGCGCTCCGCGTGGATGGCGTCGCTGCCGAGCCGTGCGCGCGACTTCTCCATGGACGTGCTGCGCATGAAGATGGCCACCAACGCGGAGGAGACCGGCACCTTCCTGGGCTGGGTGACGCCGCTCTTGGCGGTCTTCGCGCTGTGGCGGGGCGTGCCGGACGGGCGCCGGTGGCTGGGGCTGGGGCTGGGCTTCGCGGTGCTGTCGATGGGGACGGTGCTCAACATCCGCCTGGAGGACCGGCTGTCCCCGGTGGTGCTGCTGTTCGCCATCACCCTTGTCGTGGCGCTGGTGCCTGCGTGGCGGGCGCGCGTGTGGCGGCGGGACGTGCTGCTCTTCCTGGCGCTCGCGGTCTGGCTGTCGTGGTCGGAGCCGCTGACGGCGTTCGGCCAGCCGCTCAAGGTCCAGATTCCGATGCCCTACGTGGTGTTCAAGCACGTGGTGCCGCTGTTCTCACGCGGCGGCATGCCGGTGCGCTTCGTGCTGCTCACGTACCTGTCGCTGTCGGTGCTGGTGGCGTTCGCGGCGGCGCACGTGGGGGCGTGGGCGTCCCGGCGGGATGCCCGGCTGGGCGTGGCGCTGGCGCTCGCGGTGGCGCTGGTGCCCAACGTGGAGTACCGGGGCCTGTTGATGCCCATGCCGGCGGTGCCCCAGCTGCCTCCCGTGTTCGAGGAGATCCGCGACGCGCCCATGCCGGTGGCGGTGCTGACGGACAACGTGCAGGGGCAGTGGGAGCAGATCTTCCACGGCAAGCCGGTGTCGTTCGCGCGGCTGTCGCGGCTGCCGGTGCGTGAGTCGGGGCTGGTGGACTCGCGGCTGTTCCGCGCGGCGGAAGGGATGCGCAACGCGTTCGGTACCGTCTCCGAGGAGGAGCGTGAGGCGATGCGGCGCTTCCTCCAGGAGCACCACTTCAAGTGGTACGTGACCCACTTCTTCCACCCCGTCCGACACCAGTTCATCGAGGACGAGCTGGGAGGCGAGCTGGTGCACCGGGACGGCTACGTCACCGTCTACCGGTTCCCCTGAGGGCGGTCAGTTGCACTCGGCACGCTGTTCGTTCTTGCGCATCGGGACGCTGGCGGTGATGCCGTCGGCGTTCACCTTCACGGTGACGATCTCGTCCGCGGACGCCACGTCGCCGCACTTGCCGCCCTTCCCATCGCAGTGTCGGGTGAGGACGAACGTGTCGTCTCCCGACTTTTCGAGCTGGGTGCCATCGCAACGGTAGGCCGTGGGGGCCCCCGGGCTGGTGTTGCCGTAGGCCAGGAGGCCCGACGGGCTGCTCTTGTGGACCTCCTCGTCGCCCACCGCGTTGGCCGAGCCGAGCACCTCGCCGCCCTTGCCGATGAGGACGAAGTGGTACCGGGTCCGCGTGCTGTCGTCCCAGATTCCCTCGTGTTCATCGACGTTCTTGCTCTCCTCGCGGGTGAAGACGCGCAGGGTCTCGCCCGAAGGCAGCTGGAGGGTTTCGTCCCGGGCCTTGAGCGGGTCGCCTTCTTCCTGCCGGGGACAGGCGCGCTGCTTCGGGGAGACCTGCACCTCGCGAGAGTAGGTCTCCGAGGCGAGCAGCTTGAGCTGGTTGACGATGGGAGGCGCGGCATTGGGGGCGCAGACGCCCAGGAGCCACACCCAGAAGCCGGGCTTGAGGCCGGGCAGGGTCTTGCTCTCGACGAGCTTCGGATGGCCGTCCGGGAACTTCAGGCCCGCCTTTGCGAACACGGCGTTCAGGCCGCTCCACGCGGGCTTCTGGGCCTCGGCCTCCGCCTGCGTTTTCGCGCCCTTCCAGATGATGGCGACGGCGTTGTTGGCGGCCTCGGCCCGTGGGGTCCCGATGAGGGCCAGCAGGCTCAAGGCGAGGATGCGGGGCCGCATGGTGGTTCTTCCTCCGACTGCGATGACGACAGCGCCCGCGATGCTAGGACTTCTTCGGCGCTCCACGCTTCGCTCGGGAGCTGCGCGTGGGTGGGCGCTTCGCCGGTGCGGTGGGTCCGGCCTGAGGGGTGGTGCTCTCGGGGCTGGAAGTCGCCTCGCGGGGTGCGCGCGGCGGCTTCGCGGGCCGGGCCTTCTGGGCGCGGGGAGGTTTCGCGGGGCGCTGCCCGGGCGCGGTGGAGGCCTTGGACTGGCGGCCCTGTGTGCGGCCTTGCGGTGACGGTCGTGAGGAGGCGGTCGCGGGCTTGGGCGTACGTCCCGGGGCGTTGCTGATGGGCTCCGGTGCGGCTGCCTTCGGCGGTGGGCCCGACTCAGGAGACGGCGTCTGCTGACCGGCGTCACGGGCCTGTTCCTGGGAGGGAAGGGGCCGCCCGTAGGCGATGTCCGGCGGTGGCTTCGACGGACGCGCGCGCCCCTCGTCGGACGCATCCCGCTTGGATGACCCGCTGCGCTCGTCGCGCGCGGGCATCGAGGGGCGTCCGTAGCCAATCTCCGGCGGCGGCTTCGACGGCCGTGCGGCTTCCGCCTGTTCGGCGCGGGCGGCCTGGGCTCGCAGCGTGTCCACCTCCCGGCGCAGGCGGAGGACCTCCGCGGAGAGCTGGGCGTACGAGTCGCGCACCAGCCCGTTGAACACACGCTGCCGGCCGAGCGTCTCGTTGATCAACACCTGACACGACTTGCGGAAGGCCCACTTGGCCAACAGCACCACCTGGCCCGCTCCCGCGCGGTGCGTGTGCAGGGGCAGCGCGCGCGTGGTGTCCGCGTTCTCCTCCAGCGCGTGCAGGCTGAACGTCAGCGGATCCACGCGCGGCTCCACGCCGTCCTCCGGCACCTCCGCCGGCTCCGACGTGGGCAGCCCGCGTGCTCGCAGCCGCTCCTCGATGCGGGCCACCAGGGCCCCCGTGGGAATGTCCCGTCCGAGCAGCTTCATCGGTGTGTCTCCTCGACGATGCGCGCCATTTCTTCCCGGTACGCCGCGACCACCTGGGGCCACGTGTGCCCCTGCGCGTAGGTACGGCCCCGCTTGCCCAGCGCGTCGCGGGCCTCGCCCACCTCGCGCAGTCCTTCGATGAACGACGCCAGCCCCCGGTACACCCGGCCCGCGCCGCTGCGCTCCACCTGTCCCACCAGCACGTCCGAGTGCCCGTTCACCAACACCGGCGTCCCCTGCGCGAACGCCTCCAGCGTCAACAGCGACAGGCTCTCGAACTTCGACGGCACCACCACCGCCAGCGCCCCCGCGAGCGCGTCATGCTTGTCCTGTTCGTCGATGCGCCCCACGTGCCGCACGCCCTCGCCGTCCAGGACCATGTTCGCCTCGCCCGCGAGCACCAATTCCGGCGCGTCCGCGTAGCGCGCCCGCAGCTGGCGGTAGAACTTCAAGAGCTCCGGCACGCCCTTGCCCGGCTCCAGCCGGCCCACGTAGAGCAGGTAGCGCCCGTGCACGCCGTGCTTCTGCCGGAAGCGCGCGGGCACCGCCGGCAACGCGTCCACCCCCACGCCCACCACCCGCGCCCGCGCGTGCTCCGGATGGAACCGCCCGAGCATGGAGATCTCCTCCGGCGTGTTGCACATGAGCACCCGCGGCCGGTTGAACACGTCCCCGTAGACGCCAAATCGCATCGGCGGCTCGTCGTGCGCGGTGGGCACCAGCATCGCGCGGTCCGCCACCAGCGGCAGCCCGAACGCCGTGGACGTGTAGAGGTACGTGAAGAACAGGTAGCCGTCGTAGGCGTCCTGCGTGGAGGCCAGGTGCTCCAGCAGCCCCGGGCACAGCGGGCCCTGCTCGGCCACCCACTGCTCCTCGCGCAGCCGCTCGTTGCTCTTGTTGAACACCTTGCGCGACAGGCGGTTGAACGCGTGGATGTTGCGCGTCCGCGTCACCGGGAAGCGCAGCACCTTCATCCGGCCCACGCGGTCCTCGCCGGGCGGGAAGCCGTTCTCCCACGTCAGGTGGTTCTTCGCGCAGGTCGTCACCACCGTGAGGTCCCAGTGCGACGCCATCCGCTCGGCCACCTGCGCGGCGTGACTCTCCGCGCCGCCCGACACCTCCCCGTAGCGCTGCACCACCAGCGCCACCCGGGGCCGCTTCGGCTGTGACTTCCGGGGACGCGGCGGCGGCGCCACCACGCCCTCCAGCGCGCGCGCAAGCGACACCTGCGCGGCGGCGGGGGAGAAGTGCTGGAGGCGGCGCGCCTGCCCCTCGAGCACCGAGTCCCGCAGGGCCTGGTCCTCGCGCAGGTCCACCGCCAGCTCCGCGAGGAACGCGAAGCGCTTCTGGTCGAACGCGACGCCCGCGCCGCCCAGCGTCTCCGGCACCGCCGCCGCCGCGTACGCCAGCACCGGCACCTGGGCCGCCATGGCCTCGATGATGGGCACGCTGAAGCCCTCGTGCTCGCTCATGGACACGAACACGTCCGCGGAGCGGTACACGGCCACCAGCTCCGCATGTGACAGGCGCCCCAGGAAGTGCACCCCGCCCAGGGCCTTCGCCTCGCGCTCGAGCCCCCGGAAGTAGCGGCTGCCCGGCTCATAGCCGCCCACGAGCAGCAGGCGCGCCTGGGGGCGGATCCGCAAGAGCTCGCGGTGCAGCGCCAGCAGGTCCTCGAAGCGCTTGTGCGGCATCACCCGGCTCACCGACACCAGGGTGGGGCCCGGGCCCTTGAGGCCCGCGAGCATCTTCTTGTTCGCGCCCCAGGCCGCGAAGCGCTCGGGTTCGATGAAGAGCTGCACGGTGTGCACGTTGCGGTGGCCCGCGACGCGCAGCTCCGCGCAGTTGTAGTCCGAGTCCCCGATGGACACGTCCATGAAGGGCGCCAGCGCGGCGACCTGCGCGCGGCCCGCCACCAGCGCGTGCTCCAGCGGCGTGTCCCGGTAGAAGCGCGCGGGGCTGATGTTGTGGAACACCACGCCGCGCTTGCAGTCCAGGTGCATCATCCGCCCGCTCAGCGGGGACGCGATGCCGTGGTGGTACAGCACCAGGTCGTCCGGCCGGGGACGCAGCGTGAAGACGTGGCGCGCCAGCCCCTCCAGTCCTGCGCCGACCTCCTCGGCGTAGATGTCCCCCACGTGCCCCATGCGGCGCAGCAGGAGTTGAAGGTGCAGCGCGGCCTGCCCGGAGGCATCGCCGGGGCCGAAGCTCGGGATCAACTGGTGGACCGCCATGCGGGGCCGTGTCTACCACACGGCCCATGGTATGAGGCGGCCCCGTGTCGACCTCCGGACCCATCGCACTCGACGCCACCCTCTGGGACGAGCCCACCACGGGCATCGGCCTCTACACCCGCTGCCTCGCGGACGCGCTCCAGGCCCAGGGCGTCCTCGTGGACCGGATGGGCGCGCGCACCTCGGGGGAACATCCGCGCGGCGTCCAGAAGCGGACGTCGTGGACGCTCGGCACGCTGCCCGGCCTGCTGCGGAGTTCGCCGCCGGCCGTCTACCACGCGCTCGCCAACTTCAACCTGCCCCTCAGGCGCGTGCCGGGCACCGCGTACGTGCTCACCGTGCACGACCTGGTCCCGCTGGACATGCCGGACACGGTGTCCGCCGCGTTCCGCTGGCAGTTCCGGCTGTGGATGGCGCGCAGTCTGACCGTCGCTGACCGCCTCATCTGCATCAGCGAGAGCACGCGCCAGGACGTGCTGCGCCGCTTTCCGCAGGTGGAGCCCCGCACGGTGGTGGTGCCCAACGGCGTGGACCACGTGGACGCACCCGCGCTGGACGCCGAGGGCGAGGACTTCCTGCGCGCGCTGGGGCTGCCGAAGGACTACGTGCTGTACGCGGGCTCGCTCGACGTGCGCAAGAACGTGGACCTGGTGCTGGACGCGCAGGAGCGGCTCGCCGCGCGCGGGCGCCCCTTTACGCTCGTGCTCGCGGGACAGGGCTGGTACGGCTCCGGCAAGGTGGAGACGCGCATCGCGCGCCTGCGCGCCGAAGGGCTGGACGTGCGGGCCCTGGGCTACCAGCCGCCTCCCGTCTTCTACGCGCTGATGCGCCGCGCGGCGCTGTTCGTCTTCCCCTCGCGCTACGAGGGCTTCGGCCTGCCGCCGCTGGAGGCCATGCGCCTGGGCACGCCCACCATCGTCTCCACCGCCGGCTCGCTGCCGGAGGTGTGCGGCGACGCGGCCCCCGCGGTCCATCCGGAGGACGCAGAAGGTCTGGCGGCGGTCATCGACCGGCTGCTCGGCTCGCCGGGGGAGCGCCGTGCGCTCTCCGCGGCAGGAAAGCGTCAGGCCGCGAAGTTCACCTGGGCCCGCACCGCGGAACTGACGCGGGCCGCGTACGATGCGGCGCTCCACCACCGGCGATAAGCCGGTCGGAAGGTGCGCACGCCAACCGGCCCGCGAGGGCCCCCTGGGAGGAACATGCGACGGCTCGTGTGGACTGGAATCATCGGCGGGATGCTGCTCGGGCACCCGCGCAGCATCCCGCCGATGGTTCCAGTCCACCCGAGCCGTCGCATGTTCCTCCCCGGGGGCCCCCGCGGGCCGGTT
>NZ_RAWG01000426.1 GCF_003611735.1 Corallococcus sicarius
GGGTTGGAGTCCCCGCCGCCCGCGGGGAAGGGGGCGCCCCGCGACGCGTGTTCCAGGAAGCGGAGGTGCGGCACGCACCCCGGTAGGCCCGAATTTCAGCTACATGGCGTATTCCCTGGTGGTGAAAGCCCCTCCCTCCAGTGCAACCCCCTGAAAAAACGGGACGGTTCAAGGCACGGATGCCTTGACAGCTCTGGAGGGGGTCAATAGTTTCCGGGGCGGTTCCTGACGCAGGGGTTCCCCCGCGTCGTCTCTTCCCAACCACAGGCCCACGCGCCCTCCGGTCCCGTTCATGGACCCGGGTGGTGCTGCCCTCCTGGAAGGTGCTTCCGAGCGCCGCGCGGACGGAAAACGTCCCGCGTACAGCCTGCCCGAGCCTTCGGGCGCTTCCCCCCCATTCCGTCTGCTGACTGTCATGGCCAAAGCCCGTTCCCCCCGAGAGAAGGTAGTCGCGCCCCCGTTCGTCGCCGCGGAGGAGAAGCCCCGCCGCAAGCGCGCGGTGGCGAAGGAGGCGGAGAAGCCCGCGCCGCGCTCACGCCGTGCGCCGGCCCGCCGGGAGGAGGCCCCCGTCGAGGAGGCCCTGGAGGTGGTCGCCGAGGCGCCCCGCCCGGTGCTCACGCCCATCTCCCGCCCCGTGCGCGACGACGAGCTCCAGGAGTTCCGCGCGGATTCGGAGGAGACGCAGTCGGAGGACGCGGCTTCCGCGACGCCCGCCCCGCAGGAGTCCGCGGAGTCCCCCGCCATCACGGAGGTGGACCGCGACGGCGCGCCGATGCAGGTCATCAAGCTCAATGACCTGAAGCGGATGAAGATCATCGAGCTGGCGAAGATGGCCCAGGACGTGGGCGTCGAAGGCTACCAGGGCCTCAAGAAGCAGGACCTCATCTTCGCGCTGCTGGGTGGCATCGCGGACAAGCGCTTCGAGGTCCACGCCGAGGGCGTGCTGGAGCTGCTGAGCGACGGCTTCGGGTTCCTGCGCAGCTCCGACAGCGACTACCAGCCGTCCCCGGACGACATCTACGTGTCGCCGTCGCAGGTGCGCCGCTTCACGCTGCGGCCCGGCGACACCGTCACGGGCCCCATCCGCCAGCCCCGCGAGGGCGAGCGCTTCTTCGCGCTGCAGAAGGTGGACAAGGTCAACTTCGAGGACCCGATGTCGGACGCTGCGCGCGAGCGCATCCTGTTCGACAACCTCACGCCGCTGTATCCGACGCGCAAGCTCAAGCTGGAGCACGAGTCGTCGGAGATGACGACGCGCATCATCGACATGTTCTGCCCCATCGGCCTGGGCCAGCGCTGCCTCATCGTGGCACCCCCGAAGGCCGGCAAGACGGTGCTGCTGCAGAACATCGCGCACGCCATCAGCCGCAACCACCCGGACGTGTACCTCATCGTCCTCCTGGTGGATGAGCGTCCGGAGGAAGTCACCGACATGGAGCGCAGCGTGCGCGGCGAGGTGGTGTCCTCCACCTTCGACGAGCCCGCCACGCGTCACGTGCAGGTGGCGGAGATGGTCATCGACAAGGCCAAGCGCCTCGTCGAACAGAAGTACGACGTGTGCATCCTGCTGGACTCCATCACCCGTCTGGCGCGCGCCTACAACACGGTGGTGCCGGCGTCCGGGAAGATCCTCTCCGGCGGCGTGGACGCCAACGCGCTCCACAAGCCCAAGCGCTTCTTCGGCGCCGCGCGCAACATCGAGGAGGGCGGCAGCCTCACCATCATCGGCACGGCCCTCATCGACACCGGCAGCCGCATGGATGAAGTGATTTTCGAAGAGTTCAAGGGCACGGGTAACTCCGAAATCGTCCTGGATCGGAAGTTGATGGAGAAGCGCATCTTCCCAACGCTCGACATCAACAAATCCGGCACGCGCAAGGAGGAACTCCTCTTGTCGCAGTCGGACCTGGTGCGCATTACGGCGTTGCGCCAGGTGCTCCACCCCTTCACCCCCATCGACGCGATGGAGTTCGTTCTCAAGCACATGCGTCCGACGGCGGCGAACGCGGAGTTCCTGGGCTCGATGAACCGGTAGTCTGCCGGTCAAGGAGCTCCAAACATGCGTCGTCCCCGCTTCGTCCGTTCTCTCGCCCGCGCTATCGCGGGCGTCACGCTGGGCCTGTTGGCGGGGTGCGACATCGGGGTGGAGGACCTGCCCATCGAGGACGCGCCGCCCGTGCTGTCCAGCGCGGTCTGCTACGACGACTCGGACTGCGTGGCGAGCGCGTGCTGCGGTGAGGGCAACGCCGTCACGCACCGCTCGGTGGGCCCCAACTGCGCCGGCGTGCGGTGCGACGGGACCTGTCCCCCCGACAGCATCGACTGTGGCCGCTGCATCCCGGTGTGCCGCGAGGCTCGCTGCGCTGGCGCCTGCCAGTAGCGGCCGGGGCCCCTGCCCGCTGCCTTCAGCCTGAGAGGGCAGCGGCCGCGGGCGACGGGGCCTCCTTCACGGGCAGCGTCACGCGGAACGTGGTGCCGCCGCCCGGCGTGTCCTCCACGTCGATGCGGCCCTGGTGGGCCTCCACCACCTGCCGCGACACCCAGAGCCCCAGGCCCAGGCCGCCGTAGTGGTGCGTGGACACGGCGCGCTCGAAGCGCCCGAAGATGCGCTCCCGGTCCTCCGGCCGGATGCCGATGCCCCGGTCCGCCACGCACAGGCGCACCCACTCGCCGTCCTGCCGCAGCGTCACGTCCACCGGCCGGCCCCGGCCGAACTTCAGCGCGTTGGACACCAGGTTGTGCACCACCTGGGAGATGCGGGACGGATCAAAGGCGCCCGTCACCGGCCCGTGCACGGTGACGGTGAGCTGCGTGCCGTCGCGGCGGGCCTCCTCCTCCGCGAAGCGCGTCACCTCCACCAGCAGCTCCGCCAGGTCCACGTCGGTGCGCGCGAGCTTCAGCCGGCCGCTGGTGATCTGCGACACGTCCATCAGCACCTCCACGAGCGCCGCCAGCCTCCGGATGAAGGCGCGGGCCTGCTTCAGGCGCTCCAGCACCTTGGGCGGCGCGTCCTTGCCCAGGCCCCGCTCGACGAGGTCCAGGTGGAGCTGGAAGGCGGTCAGCGGCGTGCGCAGCTCATGCGCCGCCACGGAGAGGAAGTCGTCCCGGCCCCGCAGCGCTTCGGAGAGCCCCTCGGAGCGGGCCCGCTCGTCCGCCACCTCGCGCCGCATCCGCGCGAGCTTCAGGTTGGAGGCGATGCGCGCCAGCAGCTCCCCGGCGGAGAAGGGCTTCACCAGGTAGTCGTCCGCCCCGGAGGTGAGCCCCTCCACCGTGGCCTGCTCGCCGGCCTTCGCGGACAGCAGGAGGATGGGCAGCTCGCGCGTGCGCGGCGCCGCGCGCAGGGCCCGCAGCAGGCCCACGCCGTCCAGGCGCGGCATCATCACGTCCGACAGCACCAGGTCCGGCGGATTCTCCAGCGCGGCCTCCAGCGCCTTCTGGCCGTCCTTCACCGCCTCCACCTCGTAGTCGGTGGAGAGCACGCGCTGGATGTAGTCGCGCATGTCCCGGTTGTCGTCCGCGAGCAGGATGCGCGCGCGGGGCAGCGCCTCCCGGGCGGGCGTCTCCTGGGACGGCGCGGGGGCGCGGGAGGACTGCGTGAGCTCCTTCGGCGGGTTGGGGCTCCACTGCAGCGCTTCCTGCACGTAGGCCGTCGTGGCCTCGCGCGCCGCGGAGCGCGGGTGGGGCGTGGCGCGGATGCGCTCCGGCGGCAGGTGCGCATGGCCCAGGGGCAGGGTGACGGTGAAGGTCGTGCCCTGGCCCTCCTGGCTGTTCACCCCCACGGTGCCGCCGTGCAGCCGGGCGAACTCCTGCACCAGCGCGAGGCCGATGCCCGTGCCCTCGTGCGTGCGCGACGCCGTGCCCGGCACGCGGTGGAAGCGCTCGAAGAGGCGGGGCAGCTCCGGCGCGGGGATCCCCGAGCCGGTGTCCTCCACCTCCAGCGACACCCACCGGCCGTGCTCGCGCAGGCGCAGCGTGACGCCGCCCTGGAGCGTGAACTTGAACGCGTTGGAGACGAGGTTGAGGACGATCTGCTCCCAGAGGTCCGGCGCCACGTACACGGGCGCCGACACGCGTGGACAGTCCACCGTGAGCTTCAGGCCCGCGCGCTCCATGGCGGAGCGGAAGCTGCTCGCCGCGTCCGTCGTCAGCGCGGCCAGGTCCGCGGGCACGAAGCGCTCCTCCTTCGGGCCGGCCTCCAGGCGCGACAGGTCCAGCAGCGCGTTCACCAGCTTGAGCAGGCGGCGCGCGTTGCGGTGCACGCGCTCCAACTCCTTGCGGGCCTCGTCCGACAGCGCGCCCGCGCGCCCCGCGAGCAGGTCCTCCGTGGGCCCCAGCATCAGCGTCAGCGGCGTGCGGAACTCGTGGCTGACGTTGGCGAAGAACTCCGACTTGAGCCGGTCCAGTTCGCCCAGTTGCTCGTTCGCGGTGCGCAGCTGCTGGTTCGCCTCCTGGATCTGCTGGGCGCGCTGGAAGATCTCTCCCTCCATCTCGCCCGCGCGGACCTGGAGCTCCGCGTGCTGCTGGCTCTCTTCGGCGGCCTGTTGCTTCTGGTGGATGAAGGCCGTCACGTCCTCCACGCGGTGGATGACGTAGCGGAGCGTCCCGTCCCCGTCGAACACGGGCGAGTTGTGCGGGCTCCAGTAGCGCACGTCGAAGTCGCCACCGTCCGACGGGTCGGGCCGGGCGATGTCGTAGCGCTGCACCGCCATCGCGTCCGGGACGCCCGTCGCGAGCACGTGCATCAGGGACGCGCGCAGGTTGCTCACCCCGTTGGCCATCGGGTCACGGGGGTTGTCGGGGAAGGCGTCGAAGAGGTGGCGGCCGAGGATGGCCTCGCGCCGCGTCTGGGTGATCCGCAGGTACGCGTCCGTCGCCGCGACGATGATCAACCCCGGCGTCAGCACCAGGTACGCGTTCGGCGAGGCTTCGAACAGGGTTCGGAAGTCAGGGGCCTGTGGCGGGGTGGAGGTCATGACGCGCGGCCTCGGAAGACGAGGGGCGCGATGGATTAAGCACTCACTTTCCGGATGGCCAGGGGGAGGGGGGCGTTCCCCTCCTGTTTTTCACCGGTGGACGCTTGGGGGGCCCAAGCCCCACCCCAGGTCAGGGAATTCAGGCCGCCGGGGCGGCGTCCGTGGCGCTGACGGGCTGCGGGGCGGTGGCGGTGACGAGCGGGGGCGGCTGGGCCTTGAGGCGCGCGTAGTCGAAGCAGGCCACGGCGATGGAGGCCACCGGCACGGCGAACAGCGCGCCCCAGAGGCCGAAGAGCCGCTCGCCCGCGATGAGGGAGAAGGCCACCACCACCGGGTGGATGCGCGCGGCCTCGCCCATGATCTTCGGGTTGAGGAAGTACGCCTCCAGCGCGTGGATGCCGATGATCCACAGGAGGAGCGCGAAGCCCTTCTGCACGCCGTCCGCCAGCGCGATGACGATGATGGGCACCGAGCTGATGATGGTGCCGAAGATGGGGATGAGGCTGAAGAGCGTGGCGATGGTGGCCAGCAGGAAGGCGAACTTCACGCCGAACAGCAGCAGGCCCACCAGGGTGAGGGCGCCGTTGACGACGCAGATGGTGAACTGGCCGCGCACCACGCCGGACAGCGACCGGTCGATGCGCGCCACCAGCGTCTTCGCGTCGGGCAGGAACTCCGCGGGCACCAGCGTGCCGAAGTAGCGGCGGATGGCCTGCGCGTCGATGGAGAAGAACGCGGCGACCATCAGGATGAAGAACAGCATGAAGACGCCGGCCAGCACCTCGCCGACGATGCGGCGCGACACGTTGACGATGTCCGCCAGGTTCTCGCGCACCAGCGACGTGCCCCGGGCCACCGCGTCGGTGAGCATCTGCTCCAGGTCCAGCGCGAGGCTGAAGTTGCCGGAGGTGCCCGCCGCCGCGCCCTCCATGGCCCGGTCCGACAGGGCCACGGGGATGCCGTACACGTTGAGCCACGTCTCCGCGCGCTGCGCGAGCGTCTGCACGTGCTCCGGCGTGAGCGCGCTGGCGAAGCCCGCCATCTCGCGGCTGACGCGCACCACCTCGCGGTAGAGCTGCGGCACCAGCGCGACGAAGAACAGGTACACCGCGAGGAAGAAGCCCGCGTAGATGAGCAGGATGGCCACCCACCGGGGCACGGAGCGGCCGCCCAGGTTCCACCGCGTGATGCGCGCCACCAGCGGCTGCACCAGGTACGCGATGAGCGCGGCGCCCGCGAAGGGCATCACCACCGAGCGTAAGGCGAAGAGCACCACCGCGAGGGCCACCCACAGCCCCGCGAGGAGGAGAAGGCGCTTGCGGCGTTCGTCGGGGGCGGAGACATCCACGGGCGGCAACATGGGATGCCGGCTTAGGGCAGCAGGCTCCCTCCTGACAAGCTCCCGTCAGAAAGCTTCTGGCAGCACGCCTCCTACGCCCCCAAAACGTCCCGCGAACGCCTTGCGAGGGGACGTCCGGCCGGCCGGCTTGAGCCCCCGGGCGGCAGGCTCCGGGGCTCCGGAGCCTGGGCGCCTCAGGCCCGGGGCAGGGT
>NZ_RAWG01000427.1 GCF_003611735.1 Corallococcus sicarius
CTCCGCGCGCGTCATCTGCAGGGAGAAGCCCAGCCCGAAGAGGAGCGAGAAGAGGGTGATGAACTTCTGGTCGATGAAGAGCGAGTAGAGCGAGCCCACCACCGTCTCCAGCAGGGGCGCGCCCAGGCCCTCCCAGGCAAAGCGCAGGTTGGCCTGCTGCGACGTCACCACCGAATCGCTGGAGAGGCCCGCGAGGAACGCCGCGCGGTTCGCCGCCTCCTCGTCGCGGGTCTGCTTCGCGCTCCGGTCCGCCTGCTCGCGGCCGTGCAGCAGCGCCGGCCCGTACGTCTGCGCGGCGGTGAGCAGGGGGGGCAGCACGAGGTAGAGCACCAGCGCCCACGTGAGCAGCGTCCGGTCCGAGCGCTTGCGGAACAGCAGCAGCACGAAGCCCAGCAGCGCGTACGTGCTCAGGATGTCGCCCACCCACAGCGCGAACATGTGCACCAGGCCCATGCCCAGCAGCACCAGCAGCCGCCGCCGGTACACCGGCACGATGGCCGCCCCCCGGGACTCCGCGCGCGTCATCTGCAGGGAGAAGCCCAGCCCGAAGAGGAGCGAGAAGAGGGTGATGAACTTCTGGTCGATGAAGAGCGAGTAGAGCGAGCCCACCACCGTCTCCAGCAGGGGCGCGCCCAGGGCCAGGGACTGCTCGCGCGGCAGCAGGGTGCGGCCGCTGAACCAGGAGAGGCTGTTGGAGATGAAGACGCCCGCCAGCGCGAAGCCGCGCAGGGCGTCCAGCACGTGGACCCGTTCGGACTGGTCGACAGGGCCCACGGAGTCGGCGGAGGGTTCAGGCATGCCGTGGACTACAGGCCTGCGTCCTCCGCGCCGTCAAACGTGCCGGGAGGGCTGGGCTTCCCCAGGGGGGCACCGCCTCAGGCGGCCTTCTCCGGGCCGGGCAGCACCTCGCGCAGGCAGCGCTCCAGCCCGCCCCGGTGGCGCCACTGCTGGGGGTAGCCCAGCGACACCTCTTCGAAGCGCACGCCGTCGCGCCACAGGGTGGCGGGCATGTGCAGGTGCCCCGTCACCACCACCTCCGCGCGGTAGCGGGTGTGCCAGTCCTCGGTGAGGCGCGTGCCGCACCAGATGGAGAAGCGCGGGATGCGCGGCAGCCGCACGTGCTCGTAGCGCAGCGGGTAGTGGTTGATGAGCACGGTGGAGCAGCCCGCCGGCAGCCGCTCCAGGCGCGCGCGCGTGCGCGCCACGCGCGCGTGACACCAGGCCTGACGCGTAGGGTAGGGCTCCGGGTGCAGCAGCACCTCGTCCGTGCACATCAGGTCGTCCTCCCACGCCCACTCCAGCGCCTTCTCCACCGGCACCGTGTCCGGGCGGAAGGTGTAGTCGTAGCCCAGGAACATGGGCACGAGGACGCGGTGCGGGCCGTCGCCCGGCCAGCGCGGGTAGGGGTCCTCCGGCGTGAGCGCGCCGTAGCGGTGGCACAGGTCCACCATGCGCAGGTAGCGCGCCTCGCCCCGGAGCGGCGGTTGTTCCGAGGGCATGGACCACAGCTCGTGGTTGCCCGGCACCCAGACGACCTGACGGAAGCGCGCGGTGAGCGTGCGCAGCATCAGGTCCATGTCCGCGAGCGTTTCGCCCACGTCGCCGCCGACGATGAGCCAGTCGTCCGGACGGGGCGCGAGCGCCGCGAGCGCCTGGTGGTTCTCGGGGTGCCGCAGGTGCAGGTCACTGATGGCGTAGAGCTTCATGGCGCGAGGCGGGTACCTTAACGCGTGTGCCCGCGCGCGGCACGGGAACCCCCTGGGCCTGTCAGCCCAGGGAGGCCAGGAGCGCCAGCACCTGTTGCGGCGCCGCGGCGCGGTCCATCCAGGTGATGCCCCGGGCCTCCAGCCCCCGCGTGGGCGGTGGATGCGTGGTGTGCAGCGCGCACGCGGTGCCCGGATGCCGGGCGCGCACGCACGTGAGCAGGTGCAGCCCGTCACCGTCCGGCAGGCCGTAGCCGCTCACCACCACGGAGGGCTCCGCCTCGCGCATCAACTGGACCGCCTCGCTCACGCCCAGGGCGAAGCGCTTGAGTCCCGGGAGGTCTCGAACCAGCCGTCGCAGCGCGGCGAGCGCTCGTGGATCCGCGTCGACGAAGAGGAAGCTGGGGGCAGGACCGGGATGCGCGCGCATGAAGGCAAAGGGTGGTGAAGACAGGCGTAACGCAAGAGGTTGTGCCGCGACAAGCCTACCCCGGAAGTTCTTGGATGCCAACCTCTCAAGTCATATCGACATGGGCGAACCCGGTAGGTTAACGACCCCATGGAAAAGACCCTCGCATCCCGGCTCGGAGGTGCGGCCCGCGTCGCCCGCACCCGCCTGAACCTGACCCAGGCGGACGTGGCGGAGCGCATCGGCATCGCGAGTGAAGTCTATGGGCGGCTGGAGCGCGGCCACATGCTGCCCAGCATCCAGACCTTCCGGCGGCTGTGCGTGGTGCTGTCCATCTCCGCGGACGAGGCGCTGGGCCTCAAGCCCTCGCAGGACGTGAAGTGGGCCGCGGAGCCTCCGTCCGACTACGGCGAGTCCGCGGAGCTGCGCCGGTTGCTTCGCCGCGCGAAGCAGCTGGACCGGGGCTCCATCCGCATCCTCAGCGTGCTGGCCTCGCAGTTCAAACCCCGCAGCTGAAGGCCCGCCCCGGCGACCCCGGGGTCAGGAGGGCTTGGCGTCGTCCCAGCGCGCCAGCCGCTCCCGCAGCTTGCGGACGGAGGGAAAGCCGTTGAAGAGCACCACCTGCGGGTGCTCCTCCAGCACCTGCCGCTCCGCCGACTCCTTCGCCAGCGCCCGGTCCACGCCCAGGAGGAGCCCCGCGTCGGGGCGCGCGCGCAGCTCCGACAGCCTCCGCGACAGCGGCCCCGCGTGCCACGGGTGGAACAGCTCCAGCGCCACCTCGTTGCCCGTCTGGCGGTGGCGGAAGGTGAGGTCCGGCACGCACAGCCCCGCGGCGCCGGTGTGGCGCGGCCGGGGCGTCAGGTCCAGCTCCCACGCGGCATCCTCGAAGCCTTCCGCGAGCGCGGCCACCTCCGGCGGCACGTGACCCAGCGCGGCCGGCAGGGGCGACACCAGCGGATCCTCGTGGCTCAGCTGGAGCGTCGCCTGCTTGCGCGCGTCCTCCAGCACCGCGGTCAGCTCCCAGCGCTCCAGGATGGGCACCATCGCCAGGAAGCTCGCGAGCTGCAGGCCGTACTTCTTCTGCAGGGACAGCATCGCGCCGGGGCCCTCCACCTCCAGCGACCAGTCCTCGCCGTCGCGCCGCACCTCCGCCACCAGCCGGCAGAACTTCAGCCAGCGCAGGAGCTTGCGCACGCGCAGCAGCTCCGGCGCCCGCGCGCGCAGGGTGAGGCGCCGCGCGTTCAAGAGCGGCCCCTGCGCGAGCGCCAGGTTGTAGCGGTCCAAGAGCCCCTGCGGCGTGAGCGGCTCGCCGTCCCAGCCGAGCAGCTTCCGGTTGCCGGGCAGGTCCGTGTAGAGCGCCTCGCGGGCCGCTTCGAGCGGCGCGCCCAGGGCCTCGGAGAGCCGCGCCTCGTATGCCTCCAGCGTGGAGTCCAGGGGCTGCGTCCGCAGCACGCTCGCGCCCACGAGCAGCGTCTTCCAGCGCGCCTCGAACGCCCCCTCGCCGGCCTCGTCGAAGAGGAGCCGGTCCATCAGGAGTTTCACCAGACCCCGCGCGACCTTGGGGCGGCTGAACGCGCCGGCCTTGAGGGCGAAGGCCTCCTCCACGTCGTCGCGGGCCTGGCCCTTGAAGGCCTCCGCGTCCGCGAGCAGCTCCTTCGCGAGCGCCTGGAGCGCCGGGTCGTGCGCCTTGATGAAGGACGGGCGCAGGATGCCTTCGCGCACGCGCGAGGCGAGCAGTTCACGCGTCAGCATCCGGGGGCCCCTCCTGGTAGGCGCGGTGCTGGCGCCGGCGCTCGCTGATGCCGCTCTCCGCCGTCTGCGCGGAGCACACCTCGTAGAGCAGGGCGCGCTTGCCGGGGCGCTTTCGCAGGATGCGGCCCAGCCGCTGCACGTGTTCACGCACGCTGCCGCTGCCGCTGAGCACCACGCCCACGCGCGCCTCGGGCACGTCCACGCCTTCGTTGAGCACGCGTGACGTGAGCAGCACGGGCAGCTCCGCGCTGGCGAACGCGGCGAGCAGCGCCTTGCGCTCCGGCAGCGGCGTGTGGTGCGTGAGCGCGGGCAGGAGCAGCCGCCGGGCCAGCGTGTAGACGGTCTCGTTGTCGTCGGTGAAGACGATGACGCGGTCCTCGCGGTGCTCCAGGAGGATGCGCCAGAGCGCGTCCAGCTTGCCGCTGGAGGTGAGCGCGATGCGGCGCTGCTCCCGGTAGCCGCGGTAGGCCGCGCGCCCCTCGTCGCTGCGCTGGCTCTGCGCGAGGAAGCGCGCCCAGCCCTCCGGCGACGCCAGGGGCACGCCCAGCCGGCGCACGAAGGTGAGGTACTTCCCGCGCGCCTCGTCGTAGCGCGCCTTCTCGTCGGGTGTCAGCGGCACCTCGACGCGGCGGACCTCATACGGCGCCAGGTACTGGCCCTGGAGCTCCTCGATGCCGGTGCGGTGCACCAGCGGCCCCAGCAGCTCCTCGCACACGCGCTCGCCGCCGTCCGCGCGCGCGAGCGTGGCGGTGAGGCCCAGGCGGTAGGGGGCGAGCGTGCCCTGCGCGATGAAGCGGTAGCTGGGCGCGGGCAGGTGGTGGCACTCGTCGCAGATGAGCAGCCCGAAGCGGTTGCCGGTGAACTCCATCTGCATCGCGGCGGAGTCGTACGTCGTCACGGTGAGCGCCTGCCTGTCATTGACGCCGCCACCCACCATGCCCACCGGGCCGGGGAAGTACTTCGCGAGCACGCCCTGCCACTGCGCCATCAGGTCCAGCGTGGGCACCACCACCAGCGTGGGCCGCTTCACCCACGCGATGGCCAGCACCGCCAGCAGCGTCTTGCCCGCGCCGGTGGGCAGCTCCACCAGCCCCCGTCCTCCCGCGCGAGTCCATGCGTCCAGCGCCGCGCGCTGGTGGGGGAACGGCTCGATGGGGACGGTGAGGGGCAGCTCCACCGGCTCGAAGCGCTTGGCCCGGTCCTCGTAGGGAAGGCCGCACTCGCGCAGGCGCATCACGACGTCGCGGTAGTGGAACGCCGGCGCGCGGAAGACGCCCGTGCGCCCGTCCTTCTGGAACAGCGCGAGCAGGCGCGCGTCCTCCGGCAGCGTCGGGGCCACCAGCGTGCCGCTGTCGTAGTGCAGCTCGATGCCGGGCGGGGACACGGGTTCGATGACGGGCTCGGTGGGACGCTCGGGAAGGGAATCCAACGCGGCAGGGGGCCCGCGCGAGGAGGGGAGTAGCGGGTTGGACGTCGCCGCGCCACTGTCGCCGGGTTGTCTGGGAGAAGCCACGGGCGCGAACGATTGACTGCCTGTCGGCACGGCAGGCCCGAAGCGCGCGGGTCGGGTTGCTTTGGGGGCGCTTCGGGCGTTACCTGTTCCTCTTCATGCGTTCGACCTGCCCTGCCGCAGCCCGCCGTTCCTCCCTGGCGTGGACCTCCTGATGCGGGTCCTCGTCGTCAGCCCGCATCTGGCCTCGCGCACGCTCTTGAGGCGCTTCCTGGACGCGGAGCCGGACGTGGAGGTGACGGCCACGGGAGAGCCGGACGACGCCTTCGCCTCCATCGCGGAGAACAAGCCGGCCCTGGTGGTGGTGGACCTGCGCCGCCCGGACGAGGACCACCCGCTGTTCCTGGGCCTCTTGCGCAAGCGGCACCCGTCGCTGCCGGTCATCTCGCTGGTGCCCGGCCGGCTGCGCATCTTCGACGGCCGCTCCGAGCGAGTGCGGGAAGCGCACGGCGACACCGCCGAAGCGCTGCACCACCTGATGGGCTCGTTGCTCCAGGCGGTGCGCGACCTGCTGGCCCAGCACCTGTTGCGCATGCTGCGCCCGCCGGTGGGGCGGGCCTGATGCGCGCCCGGGGCTACAGGCGCAGGCGGTAGCCCACGGCCGCGAGCACCCCGCCGACGTTCACGTCCCCGGTGGTGAGGAAGTCCACCGGAGCGAAGTGGTAGTGCGCCTCCAGGAAGGCGCCCCCGGGACCCAGCGGCAGCTCCGCGCCCGCGAGCACCTGGAAGCCGAGCGCGCCCCGGCTCTCCGACGCGGTGGTGTCGAACGCCTCCACCGTCGCGCGGTGCAGGTACAGGCCCGGCCCCGCGCCCACGTAGGGCGTGAGCGGCCCCAGCCCTCGGGGAACGCGGTACACGGCGGACAGCTGGAGGGCGACCTCGCGCTCCGCGAGCGTGTAGGGGCGCTCCACCGGCTGGCCCAGGTTGTCCATCTGGGGCCCGCGCAGCGTCCCGGTCATGGAGGGCCGGTGGTAGTTCACCTCCAGCACCAGCGCGAGCCGCCGCTTCAGCAGGGGCGTGAGGTAGCCCACCTCCGCGGCGAGGTAGAGGTCACCGCTGAGCGACGTGGTGGTCTTGATGAAGCCCACCTTGGGCGCGATGAAGAAGGGCCCTTCCTTGGCCTGGGCGGAAGGGGAC
>NZ_RAWG01000428.1 GCF_003611735.1 Corallococcus sicarius
GGGCTCCTGGGGGGCATGGCCCTGGGGCTCGCGGTGGTGACGCGCTACCCGTCCGCCCTCTTCGTCCTGGGGGCGCTGGGCTGGCTCGTCGGCGCGCGCAGGTGGCGCGTGCTCGCGTTCGCCTGCGTGGGAGGTGTCGGCGTGGCGCTGGGGCTGGGGCTGCTCGACTGGCTGACCTGGGGCACGCCCTTCCACTCGTTCCTGGCCTACGTGCGCTTCAACGTCCTGTCGGGGGAGGCCGCCGCCGCGTTTGGCGCTTCCCCGCCGGAGTTCTACGCGCAGCCGCTGCTCCGGGCCGTGCCCCTGTGGGCCTGGGCCGCCGTGCCACTGTCGCTCGCATCGCTGCTCCGGTGGCGCACGTTGTCCCTGCCGCTCACGTGCGCGGCCGTCTACACCGCCGTCCTCCTGGCCACACCGCACAAGGAGGAGCGCTTCCTCTACCCGGCGCTCGTGCTGGGGCTGCTCGCGGCCGCTTCCCAGCTGGCCACGGCCCTGATGAGCATCCAGCGCCCGGGGCTCAGAGGCGTGCTGACCTTCTCCGCGCTGTGGCTGGGCTTCGTACGGACGGGCGGCTTCCCCTCCCAGGACCTGCGACGGGACCAGTTCCGCGCCATCGTCCAGGCCACCCGGGGGGACGCGACGGGGCTCCTCATCGTGAACGAGGGGCTGTGGGGCTCCGGGGGCTTCTTCTACATCGGCCGGAACATCCCCTGGCGCACCTGCGACTGGCCCCGGGACGCGGCCTTCCAGGCCTCCATGCGCGACCCCACCTTCAACCGCGCCGTCACCTTCGAGGGCCGGGCCCTGCCGGAGCTCCAGGCGGCTGGCTTCCGCGTCGCGCGCCAGGTGGGCCGCGAAACCATCCTCACCCGCGACTGAGCGGCCGGGCAGGGGAGGGGTTGCCCGCAAAGCAGAAGCGCCGATGTCCCTCGAAGGAGACATCGGCGCTTCATGACAAAACAGAACGGCCGGGACACACGCGGAAGTACGCTACCGTTGCTTCCTTCCGGACCTGGCGGGGTTCGCGCCCCCACGTTGTCCCGACCACAAAATCAGTGCTGCTAGCGCGAAGATAACAACGGAGAGGGTGGGATTCGAACCCACGATACCCTTTCGAGTATGCACGCGTTCCAGGCGTGTGCCTTCAACCGCTCGGCCACCTCTCCACGGACGATGGAGCGGAGAGCGTAGGATTCGAACCTACGGTACCGTTACCGGTACGCCTGATTTCGAGTCAGGTGCCTTCGACCACTCGGCCAGCTCTCCAAGTATTCAGTTTTCACGTCGCTTCGTGCGCAAGCGCTCGAAGAACGTCTTGAGAAGCTGGCGACTGTCCTCCGCCAGGATGCCGCTTGTGACCTGGAGCCGGTGGTTGTGCCGTGGCTCCTCTGCGAGATTGTACAGCGAGCCTACCGCACCCGCTTTCGGGTCCATCGTACCAAAGACGAGCCGCGTGACACGAGACTGAACCAGCGCCCCGGCGCACATGGCGCACGGTTCCAGCGTCACGTACAGGGTGACTCCGGAGAGGCGCCAGGCACCGCGTGCTTTCGCAGCGGCGTCCAGCGCGAGCATCTCAGCATGGGCGAAGGGGTTTCGGTCGCACTCGCGCCGGTTGAAGCCCGTGCCCACGACGTTGCCGTCCAGCACTGCTACCGCACCGACGGGTACTTCTCCGAGTGAAGCTGCTTCCCGCGCGAGCACAAGGGCCTGCTGCATGAAAGCGAGATCGTCACTCATGAGCCACGCACTGCAAAAAGAAGAAGATGGCGCTCCCTGGAGGATTCGAACCTCCGGCCTTCGGATTCGTAGTCCGACGCTCTATCCAGCTGAGCTAAGGGAGCAATTTCTTCCGGTGCTGCTTACGACAAGTGGCGGAGAGAGAGGGATTCGAACCCTCGATACCCTTACGAGTATGCAGGTTTAGCAAACCTGTGCCTTCAGCCTCTCGGCCATCTCTCCAACGTTTCTCTGTCAAAGAACCGCTAAATTCAAGCTCAAAATCGGAGGCGGTAGGATTCGAACCTACGGAAGGCTTTCACCTTCTGCGGTTTTCAAGACCGCTGCCTTCAACCGCTCGGCCACGCCTCCACACCTTGTGCCGACGGTCCCCCGCAGGCCGACTGCGCCCGTGGGGCCGCCCTTCTACATCATTTCGGTTCCGGTGCAAGTGGATGTTGGCCCCTTTTCACGCCGGGGCCCCACCACCGCGCGGACTACAGGGGGCGCAGCTCCTTGAGGCCACCCATGTACGGCACCAACGCCTCCGGGATGGCGACGCTTCCGTCCTCCCGCTGGTAGTTCTCCAGGATGGCGATGCTCGTGCGCCCCACGGCCAGCCCGCTGCCGTTGAGGGTGTGCACCATCTGCGGCTTGTCACCCTTCTGGGCGCGGAAGCGGATCTTCGCGCGGCGCGCCTGGAAGTCGCCGCAGTCCGAGCAGGACGAAATCTCCCGGTACGCGCCCTGGCCCGGCAGCCAGACCTCGATGTCGTACGTCTTGCGCGCGCCGAAGCCCATGTCCCCGGTGCACAGCAGCATCACGCGGTGGTGCAGCCCCAGGCGGCGCAGGATGTCGCACGCGTCGTCCGTCATGGCCTCCAGCTCCTCCAGGCTCTTCTCCGGAGGGGCGAACTTCACGAGTTCGACCTTGTGGAACTGGTGCTGGCGGATGAGCCCCCGCGTGTCGCGTCCCGCCGCGCCGGCCTCCGCGCGGAAGCACGGGCTGAAGGCGCAGTAGCGGATGGGCAACTGGTCGCCCTCCAGGATTTCGTCCGCGTGGTAGTTCGTGACGGGGACTTCCGCCGTGGGGATGAGGAAGCGCTCGGGCTCGCCGGACGTCTTGAACGCGTCGTCCTCGAACTTGGGCAGTTGGCCGGTGCCCATCATCGTCTCGCGCAGCACCAGGTAGGGCGGCAGCAGCTCCGTGTAGCCCTTCTGCGTGTGCACATCGATCATGAACGTGACGAGCGCACGCTCCAGCCGCGCGAGCGCGCCCTTGTAGAAGGTGAAGCGGCTGCCGGACACCTTCGCCGCGCGCTCGAAGTCGAGCATGCCCAGCGACTCGCCCAGCTCGAAGTGCTGCTTGGGCGTGAAGAGCAGGTTCGGCTTCTCACCCCAGGCCTTCACCTGGACGTTCTCCTGCTCGCTGGAGCCCACGGGCACCGACTCGTGCGGGACGTTGGGGATGAGCAGCAGGATGCGGTTGAGCTCCTCCTCGACCTCCTTGAGGCGGGTCTCCTTCTCCTTGATCTCCTGGGAGACGCCGCGCAGGTCGCCGCGCAGCTTCTCCAGCGCGGACGGGTCCTCCTTGGCCTTGCGCTTCATCTCGTCGTTGGCGGCGTTGCGGCGCGCGGCCAGCGCTTCCACGGAGATGTAGAGGTCGCGGCGCTCCAGGAAGAGCGCCTGGAAGGGGCCCAAGTCCAGGCTGCCGCCCCGCGTCTTCAGTCGGGCGACGACCGCATCGAAGTTCTGCGCAACGTTCCGGAGGTCCAGCATAGGGGCTCGCCTTGTAGTCATCCTGGGCGTGGGCCGGCAAGGCTCACCACGCCCGGCATGCTCAGGGCCGGACGCCGCCCGACCCCGGGGACTGACGTGTGCCCCGTCCGGACCCGGAGGCCCGGCCGGGGGGCAGGTCAGTGTTCGAGGTCGTAGATCTCGTCCTCGATGTCCTTCTTGTCCGCCGCGTCCGGCTTCTTCACCAGGTACTCCTTGAAGGCCGAGATGGCGTCCTTGCGCTTGTTGCGCTCCTTGTAGGCGAAGCCCAGGTAGTAGAAGGGCTGCGGGTTCTGGGGCTCCGCCGTGGTGGCCTTGCGGTACCAGTCAATGGCCTTGGCGTGCTGGGCCTGCTCCGTGAAGGCGCGCGCGACCTTGTAGTAGACGTACGTGAGCTTCGGATCCGCCTTGAGCGCCGCCTGGTAGCGGCGCACGGCGTCGTCCCAGCGCGCGGCGTTGAAGAGCGCGTCACCGATGGCGCCCATCACCCGCGTGCGCTGCGGATCCGCCTGGAGGCTGGCTTCGAAGGCGGCGATGGCGCCGTCGAAGTCGCCCTTCTCCAGGTACGCGTGGCCCAGGGCCTCGTGCGCGTCCGCGTAGTTGGGATCCAGGGCCACGGCGGCCTGCCACTGCTCGATGGCCTCCGGCAGCTTCTTCGCGTCGCGCAGGATGACGCCGTAGGCGTAGTGGTAGTCCGGGCGCTTGGGCGCGCGCTCCACCGCGCCCTTCATGCTGTCGAGCGCCTGGGTGTACTCGGAGCGCTTCGCGCGCACGAGCCCCAGGTAGTAGAGCGCCTCCGGGTTGGACGGCTCGTTGCGCAGCGCGAGCCCCAGGTTGCTCTCCGCGCCCGCCAGGTCGCCCTTCTCCAGGAGCACCGCGCCCAGGGTGATGGGGGTGGTGGTGGAGCGGGGGTCCTCCTTCTTGGCCTGCTCCAGCTCGACCACGGCCTCGTCCAGTCGGTGCATCCGCCAGAGCACGAGCCCGCGCTGCAGCCGGCCGTCCTTCAGCAGGTGCGGATCCAATTCCAGGGCGCGGTTGGCGCTCGTCTCCGCGCGAGCCGCGTCGCCGCCCAGGAGGGCCACGCGCGACAGGCCCAGGTGGGCGTCCGCCAGGTTGGGATCCAACTGGATGGCGCGGTCGAACTCCTGCTGCGCCAGCAGGCTGTTGTTCTCCGCGAGCGCCAGCTCCCCCAGGCCCGCGTGCACACCGGCGTGCTCCGGCGCCTGCTGCGCGGCGGTCTCCAGCAGGGTCCGGGCGTCCGCGTTGCGGCGCTGCCGCAGGTACAGGCGGCCCAGGTACAGGCCCGCGTCCACGAGCTTCGGATCCGCGGCGGTGGCGCGCTTGAAGTGGCCCTCCGCCTCCGCGGGCCTGTCGAGCGCGTCCTCGATGCGGCCGTAGAGGTACGCGATGCGCGCCTCGTTGGGGAAGCCCTTGCTGGCGGCCTCCACGGCGGTGAGCGCGTCCTGCATCTTGCCCGTCATCACCAGCGAGGTGATGTGGCCGTCCACGTACTCCAGGCTGTCGCTGGCCTCCGCCGCGAGCGACGTGTAGAGCGGCAGGGCGCCGTCGTAGTCACGCTGCGTGCGGAGCACCTGGGCGAGCTGGGCCTTGATGAAGGACGACTCCGGGTTGTCCTTGAGGGCTTCCTTCAGCTCGGCTTCGGCCTCCTTGGGCTTGAACTGCTGGAAGAGGGCCACGCCCTTGAGGCCGCGGGCGCGGGCGCGCTCGGCGGGCCCCAGCGCGTCCTGGAGCTTGAGGGCGCTCTCCACGGCCTGCGCTCCCTGCTCGATGTTCGCCTTGCGCACCAGCAGCTCCACCGCGGCCAGCTCCACCGCGGACGCGGCGTGCCGGGGGTCGGCCTCGAGCGCGGCGGCGTAGGCCTGGGCGGCGTCGTCCGCCTTGCCCGCCTCCTGGTACAGGTTGCCCAGCGCGTGGTGGGCCTTGGCGGACTTCGCGTCCCGCTCCAGGACCTTCTTCAGCGTGGTGATGGCGTTGGCGGTGTCCTTCTGCTGCGCGTAGGACTCCGCCAGGAGGAAGGCGAGCTCCAGGTCACCCTGGTTGCCTTCGCGGCTGTACGCGTCCTGCAGGCGGGCCTGAACCTCCGCGCCCCTGCGAGCCTGGAGCGCGAGCGCGGCGGCGGTCTTGATGACCTCCACGTTCTTCTCGCCCAACAGCTCGATGGACTCCATCCGCTGCTGGCAGGCGCTGAGGTCGGCGCGCTCACCGGCGGCGTAGCGGCGCTGCAGGTAGGCCACGGACTGGCACCACAGGGCGCGGACCTCGGGGTACTCCTTGGAGGCCAGCACCTTCGCGCTCTTGTCGCGCGCGTCCTTGTAGCTGGCGTAGGTGTCCTCCAAGAGGCCCTTGCGCGCCTCCTCCACGAGCTTCGCCTCGGGGGAGCCGGCGGAGACGTGGGCGGGGAAGAGCTTGTGGCGGCCGAAAGCTCCGTAGCGGCTGGCCTCGAAGCTCAGGCCGGTGCCCAGCACGAGCACCGAGACGCCGGCGGCCACCAGCACGGGGACGCGCTTCTTCCACTTGAGCTCGGAGGCGCTGCGGTCCACGACGGACACCGCGGCCATGCGGCCTTCGTAGAGCTGGCGCAGCCGCTCCATGCTGGCCTGACCGCTCGCGGGCTCCGCGCTGCCCGGGTCCGCGTTGACGGTGTTGGGCGAGGTCGCCAGGGGGACCGCCTTGGACGGGCCCTCCATCAGGCGCTGGATGGCGGTGGCGAAGATGGGCACCGTGCCGATGGCGGACCAGCTCTCCGAGTCGGGCGAGACGTCCTCGTTGCCGAGGAGCTGGCCGTCCTCGAGCATCTTGACGATGACGCCTTCCTCGAACGGGCCGAACATCTTCCCGGAGCGGCGGCGCACGTGGAAGCGCTTCACCGGCACGCGGCCGCCGGTGTCCTTGCCGGCGGTGTCGTCGATGAAGCTGAGCATCTCCAGGCCGTCCGCGGGGCCCGAGGCGGGCGGGGGCGGCAGCGGCGCGGAGAGGTCCGCTTCCAGG
>NZ_RAWG01000429.1 GCF_003611735.1 Corallococcus sicarius
ACCTTGGGGCGCGCCACGGGCGGGGGCAGACGCGAGGGCAGCGTCACCGGCTCCACGCGTCCATCCCCGCGCAGGCGGGCATGGCGGCCGGTGCGGTACAGCCGCGCGGACACCTCCGTCGGGTGCGGCACCAGCCGGCGGTGCTCTTCTTCCTCCGCCTTCCACAGGCCCTGGGGGAGCCCCGCGCCCGCGAGGGCCAGCTCGCCCACCACGCCCACGGGCACGGGCTGTCCCGTCGGATCCAGCACCCACGTCTGGAGGCTCTCCGGGACGCGCTCGCCCGGCGTGCGGGGCAGCAGCGCGCCTTCGACGGCGCCTCCGGACAACAACACCGCCACGTTGGCGGACTGTTGCAGCTGGGAGGCCAGCTCCGACGACGCGCCCTCCAGCACCAGCGCGCCCACCGCGCCCAGGGACTCACGCGCCCCGGGAAGCTCCGTCAGCGAGCGCGCCAGCCGGGCCGACGTGTGCACCAGCACCGCGCCGGACTGCTTCGCGAGCGCGAGGAGGCCCTCCACGCCCTGGCCGCTCTCCACCAGCACCTGCTCCTGGCGCGCGGCGCCTTCGCCCTCCAGCAGCTCGCGCACCCGGGCCAGCCGGCGCAGGCCGTCCAGCACCACCGGCGTCTCCAGGCCGAAGTCGATGAGGGCCGCCACCTCGTCCACGTCCCCCGCCTGCACCTCGCGCAGGCGCTTCAGGCCGCTCTCCACGGAGCCGACGAGTCCCGTCGTCTTCGCGTGGTGCTCGAAGGTGTGCTCCAGCAGCGCGTTGATGTCGTCCGGGGACAGCTTGTTGATTTCCCCCTGGTAGCCCTGCGCCGCCAGCAGCGACGTGACGATGTCCGTGGAGCCCCGGAAGTAGCCGAGCAGCGGCTGGCGCACGGTGCGGAACACCTCCGCCTCGTCGTCGCCCAGGTACGTGTGCAGCATCACCGTGATGTGGCCCCGGCCCGGGTGGCCGTTGCGGCGCCACGCCTCGCGGTAGAGGGCCACCTTCGGCTTCAGCTCCTCCAGCGAGTGCGACATCAGGCCCGTGAGGACGCCCGCGCCCAGCTCGCCCGCCAGCCGGAAGGTCTCCGGGTTCACCGTGGCGGTGAGCCACACCGGCAGCTCCTTCTGCACCGGCTTGGGTCGCAGCGACAGCTCCACCGTCGTGCCCGCGCCCGCCGGCCGCGTCACCTTCTCGCCGCGCCACAGCGCGCGCAGCGTCTTGAGATTCTTGAGCAGGATGTTGCGCCGGTCCTCGTAGTTGCCCGGCGCGAAGGTGAAGTCGTGGACGTGCCAGCCCGTGGCCACCGACAGGCCCACGCGCCCCTGGGACAGGTTGTCCACCACGGACCACTGCTCCGCGATGAGCAGCGGATCATGCAGCGGCAGCACCACGCTGCCGGAGCGCAGGCGCAGGTTCTTCGTGACGGTGGCGATGCCCGCGGCCACCACGGCCGGTTGCGGGTAGAGGCCGCCGAAGGAGGCGAAGTGGCGCTCTGGCGTCCACACGGCGGAGAAGCCATTCGCGTCCGCGAACTTCGCGCCTTCGATGAGCAGCTCGTACTTCGGCCCGGTGAGGGTGTCCTCGTCGTTGGCGAAGTAGATGAGGCTCAGGTCCATGGCCTTCGCCCGGCGCCCGCCGCCCCCCACGTTCACCAGCCGCGCGGTCACCTGCTCGGAGGGGAACACCACGCGCATCCCGCGCGACAGCGCCCACAGCGCTTCCAGGTCCGGCCGGTCCGGCGCGGCCTCGCCCGCGGACAGCCACGCGCCGCCGTCCCGGGGGGACAGCCGCGCATCCAGGCCGGTGAAGAACTCCGCCAGCTCCTGGTGGCCCAGCGCCCACGCGGGCTGCCCCGCGCCCATGGGCAGCAGCCACGCCAGGGTGTCGGCGCCAGCGGGGCCCGGCACGTCCAGGGTTGCCGCCTCCGCGGAGGTCGCGAGGTCCTCCACGTACAGCGTGCGTGAAGCCTCCACGCGCACGGAGGCCACGAGCTCGCGGGTGGTGACGAGCACCGGCACGCGCGCGCCCTCCGGGGCGGCGTAGAGGGACAGCCCGCCCAGTTCGGTGGGGCCCAGCGCGACCACCGCGCCGCCGGCCTCCAGCACGGCCCACAGCGCGATGAGCTTCTGCGGCGACGGCCGCAGGCTCACGGCCACTGGCGCGCCATCCTTCACCCCGAGCGACCGCAGCCGCGCGGCCAGGGTCCGCACCTGGGTGCCCAGTTGACCCCAGGTCCAGTGCGCGTCACCGCGCGACACGGCGACGGCGTCCGCCTGACGGGCGCGCCGGTCCGCGAGGAGCGCGGGCACGGAGGTGAAGCCGGCCACGGTGCGGGGGCTCGGCCACGCGCGGCGCTCGGCCTCCGTGGACAGGGGCAGGCGGGAGACCTGCGTGTCGGGGCTGGAGATGGCGGCCGACAGCAGCACCTGGAAGTGCGCCATGAAGCGCTCGGCGAACGCGGCGTCGAACAGCTCCGTCGCGTACTCCAGCACGCCATGGAGGCGGCCCGGAGACTCGGAGAGCACGAGCGTCAGGTCGGCCAGGGTGGCGCCCCACTGCACGGGCGTGCCAGGGACCTCCACCAGCGAGCCGCGCATGCCCTTGAGTTCCAGCGTCATCCCACCGGCGCTGACGCCGGAGTGGAAGACGAACACGGAGTCGGCCATGCGGCCCCTGCCGATGTCCTTGCCCGGGACGAGCGCTTCCACGAGGTACTCGAAGGGCACGTCCGGCCGCGCCTGGGCGTCGTTCACCTCTTCGCGAACCTGCGCGAGCATGTCGCGGAAGGTCGGCTCGCCCACGAAGCGCGTGCGGAACGCGGCCGAGTGCGCCACGTAGCCGATGAGCGGGAACAGCTCCGGCCGGGTGCGGTTCGCGATGGGCGTGCCGACGATGAGGTCCGTCTGGCCGCTGTAGCGGTGCAGCAGCGTCTGCCACGCCGCGAGCACGATCATGTACGCGGTGAAGCCCTCGCGCCGGGAGAAGGCGGACAGCTCCCGGGCGAGCGCGGCAGGCATCTCCATGGTCATGCGCGCGGAGTCGAGCGTGCTGTGCGCGGTGCGGGGCCGGTCCGTGGGCAGGTCAATCTGCCGGGGCATCCCGGCCAGCCGCTGACGCCACCACTGCTCCTGTTCGGGCAGGCGCCCCTCCGCGAGACTCTGGCGCTGCCACTGGCCGAAGTCCGCGTATTGGAGGGGCAGCGGGGGCAGGGGAGACGGGCGCCCCTGGAGGAAGGCGTCGTAGAGCTGGCCCAGCTCCTGGACGAAGAGGGCCACGGACAGCGTGTCGCAGACGACGTGATGGATGCAGACCATCAGCATGTGCTCGTGCGTGTCCAGGCGCACGAGCGTCGAGCGCATCACCGGTCCCTTGACGAGATCGAACGGCGCGGCGGCGTCCTCGCGGGCGAGGCGCAGGGCCTCGGCCTGGCGGGTCTCCAGCGGGCCCCGGAGCTCCACGCGCGTGAGCGGGATGCGGACGTGGTCGTGGAAGCGCTGCACGGGGCGGCCGTCCACCACGTCGTAGGTGGTGCGCAGGGCTTCGTGCCGGTGGACGATCTCCTGGATGCCGCGCTCCAGGACGTCGGCCTCCACGACACCTTCGAGCCGCAGGACGAACGGGATGTTGTACGCGGACAGGCCGGGCAGGTGCTGCTCCAGGCGCCAGACGCGCTCCTGCACGAAGGACAGGGCCAGCTCCCGCGTGCGAGGCAGCGGCACCAGCGGAAGCTCCACGGACACCTGGGCCTGGGGGGCCTGGAGCAGCAGCGGCTCCAGGCGCTGGGCGATGCCCGCGACGGTGGGGGCCTCGAAGAGCGCGGCCAGCGGGAGCTGCACGCCGAAGGTGTCACGCACCTGGTTGAGGAGCTGGGCGGCCGTCAGCGAGTTGCCGCCAATTTCGAGGAAGTTCTCCTCGCGGCCCACGAAGTCCAGGCCCAGGCGTTCGCGCCACAGCGCGGCCACGCGTTCCTCGACGTCGCCTCGCGGAGCGTCCTCACGGCCCGCGGGCACGGCGGCGGGGGCCAGGGCTTCGGAGGCCGTGTGCGCGGAGAGGCCCGGGAGCAGGGGACGCGCGGAGCTGTGCGCGGCTTCGGGCGCAGGATGGGAGGCCGCGCCCGTCGGGTGATAGGCGCCCTCGTGGAGCGACCGCGCGATGCTGGGCACGGACACGGGCGGCGGCGTGGCGCCGAACGGGTGCGTGCCACTGGCCGTCGGGAGGTTCGGCGACGACGGGCCGGCATGCGCCGGAGCCTCCGTGGGAGACAGTGTCACCGTGGCCACGCGACCCGTGGGTGCCAGGGCGCCCTGGCCGGACCCGGTGGCGGGGGCGCGGCCCGCGAAGGGAGCGGACGCGGAGGATGAAGCCTCACCGAAGGGAGTGCCGGACGCCGACGACGCGGTGTCCTGCGCGCCGTACGTCGCGGCAGGCGGAGCCACGGCGCCGGACACGTCCTGCGGTGCACGCACGGGCGCGCCCGGCGGCATGAACGCGGAGGGCAGGGCGCGGGTCCTCGCCTGGACCCAGACGTCCTTCTCCTGGAACGCGTACGTCGGCAGGTGCAGCCGCAGCCGCTGCTCGTGCGCGTAGAACGCGCTCCAATCCACGGAGACACCGGCGGTCCACAGCTCGCCCACGCCCTGGAGCCAGCCCTGCTGCTCGGTCGTCGTCCCACCCCGGCGCAGCGTGGCCAGCGCGCGCACGCGCTCGCGGTCCTGGCCCAGGCTCGCGCGCACCAGCGGCGTGAGGTCCTGCCCAGGGCCCACTTCCAGCAACACCCCGCAGCCCTCTTCCAGCAGCGCGCCCACCGCGTCGGTGAAGCGCACCGGCTGCCGCATCTGCTCCGTCCAGTAACCCGGCGCCGAGAGCTGCCCCGGCCGCGCGAACGTCCCCGTGAGGCTGGAGGCGTAACGCACCGTCGGCTCCGAGCGATGGAGCGAACCCACCACCCGGGCCAGCTCCGGCATCAACGGCTCCACGTCCGCCGAGTGGAACGCATGCGGCGCGGGCATGCGCACCGCGCCCGCCTTGCGGCGCTCCAGCTCCTCCTTCAGCCGCTCCACTTCCTCCACCGGCCCGGACACCACGCACCGGTCCGGCGCATTCACCGCCGCGAGCGTCAGCCGGCCCGTCAGCAGCGGCACCACCTGCGTCTCCGGCAGCGCCACCGCCAGCATCGCCCCCGGCGGCAGGCGGTGCATCAGCTCCCCGCGCGCCACCGCCAGCCGCATCCCGTCCTCCAGGGACAGCACGCCCGCGACGCACGCCGCCGCGTACTCCCCGAAGCTGTGGCCCAGCACCGCGTGCGGCACCACGCCCAAATCCTTCCACAGCCGCGCCAGCGACACCTGCACGCTGAACAACGCGGGCAGCGCCACGCGCGTGTCCGCGAGGCTCGCCGTGACGTCCGCGCCCTCCGCCGGCCGCAGCAGCGCCGACACGCGCTCCCGCAGCGGCGCGTCCTGCAGCGCGAGGCACGCCTCCAGGTGCGCGCGGAACCGCGGCGAGGCCTCCGCCAGCTCGCGCCCCATGCCCACCTGCTGCGCTCCCTGGCCGGAGAAAACGAATGCCACGCGGGGCGCGCGGTTCGTTCCCTTCGCGGCCGCCACCGGCTTCTGGAGCTGCTTCGCCAGGTCCGCCGCGTCCTTCACCACCAGCGCGCGGCGGAACTCAAACACTTTGCGGCCCACCGCGTGCGTGAACGCCAGGTCCGCCAGGGACAGCGCGTCCCCACCGGCCTGCGCGTGCGCGTCGAGCTGACGCGACGCTGCCTCCAGCGCCTCGGGCGTGCGCGCGGACAGCAGGACGAGCTGGTGGGAACGGGTGGTGGAACCACTCTGCCGCATGGGAGCTTCCTCGAGGATGGCGTGGGCATTGGTGCCACCAATGCCAAACGAGCTGACCGCGGCGAAGCGGGGCGTCTCACCCCGGGGCCACGAGCGCAGATGGGTGTTGACGAAGAAAGGGCCCGCCGCGAAGTCGATTTGCGGGTTGGGCCGCTCGAAGTGGAGGCTGGGCGGAATCTCGCCGTGGTGCAGCGACAGCGCGGCCTTGATGATCCCCGCCAGGCCCGCCACCGTGTCCAGGTGGCCGATGTTCGTCTTCAGCGATGCCAGCGAGATGGTGCCCTGGTGCTCCGGCCCCAGGCCGTACGCGCGCGTCAGCGCCGCCACTTCAATCGGGTCCCCCAGCGGCGTCGCGGTGCCGTGCGTCTCCACGTAGCCGATGGCCTCCGGAGAGACGCCCGCCTTCTTCAGCGCCTGCGTCACCACGGCCGCCTGTCCCTGGACGCTGGGCGCGGTGAAGCCGGACTTGTGCCGGCCATCGTTGTTGATGGCCGAGCCCCGGATGACGGCGTAGATGGCGTCGCCATCCCGCACCGCGTCCTCCAGGCGCTTGAGCACCACCGCGCCCACGCCGTTGCCCGCGAGCGTGCCCTGCGCCTTCTCGTCGAACGCGCGGCAGTGGCCGTCCGGGGAGAAGATCATCCCCTCCTGGT
>NZ_RAWG01000042.1 GCF_003611735.1 Corallococcus sicarius
CTGCTCATCGTCGCGGGCGTGGGGGGCGGGGCGCTGCTCGGGCTCGCGCCGAGCCGGCGGACCTGGCCGCTGGGATGGGTGGCGGCGGGCGCGGGGGCCATGGTGGTGGCGCAGCTGCTCGGGCGCTCCGGGGTCCAGGTGCGGCCGTTCCTCACGGGCACGCTGGGGTGCATGGGCACGGAGGTGGCGCTGTCGGTGGTGCCGCTGGCCCTGGCGATGGTGCTCTTGTGCCGCTCCGCCTACCAGCCCGTGCGGGCGCTGGCGGCGGGATTGTCCGCGGCGGGCGTGAGCCTGCTGGTGCTGCACGTGCACTGCCCCGACGGCACCGCGGACCACCTGATGCTGGGCCACCTGCTGCCGTGGGGGGTGCTGGCCGGCGTGGCGGTGTTCATCCGCTCACGCCTGCCGTCCCGCAGCTTCGCGCCCTGAAGGCCCTGGAGCCGGCTCCTACTGGAGCCGCGACAGCGCTTCCTGGGGGAAGGCTCTCGCGTCCACCTTGGCGTGCCACTCCTTCACCTTGCCGTCCGGCCCGATGACGACGCCCACCCGGCGCGCGTTGGCGGCCGTCGCGTCGTCCGCGGCCCCGTAGGCCAGGCCCACCTTCCGGTCCACGTCGCACAGCAGGGGGAAGTTGAAGTCGAACTTCTTCGCGAAGGCCTGGTTCTCCTCCGGCGTGTCGAAGCTGATGCCCAGGATGACCGTGCCCTTCTGCTCGTACTGGGCCTTGTGGTCGCGGAAGGAGCACCCCTCGGCGGTGCAGCCCGGGGTGTCCGCCTTCGGGTAGAACCAGAGCACCACGTTCTTGCCCCGGTAGTCCGACAGCCGGTGCGTCTTGCCCGTGTGGTCGTTCACCGTGAACTCCGGCGCCACGTCTCCCTGCTTGAGCATGTGCGATGCCTCCTTCGAGGTGGGAACGGCGCCGTCGTAGCACGCCGCCGGGCAGCCAGCCGGGCACCGCTCGGACGATGTGTGGAGTGGAGTGCAGGCGGACGGTCCGGGTGTGACAGCACCTTCAAGACGCTTGAAACCCACCCCCCTCGTCCGTTTAGTAGGGGCTCCAAATGAACAACAGTGACGAACCTCCGCCTGCCCAGTCCGGGCAGCGACTGGCCACGCTTCGCGCGTGGGCACGGCTGAACCTCTCCCGGCTCATCTACTTCCTGCTGGGTGCGTCCAACCGCATCCGCCTGCCCACGCCGTCGGTGCTCCCTGTCGCGGGCGCGGTGGTGGGGCTCTACAGCGGCCTCGCCGCTGGCATCTTCTCCAACCTCATTGGCGTGATGAGCGGCATCACGTTCAGCGCCGCGGAGCTGGCGGCGACGCTCAAGCCGCAGCGGCTGCGCACGTTGATGGAGTCGCTCTCCTCCGCGCGCTGGCACCTGGAGTACGCGCTGGTGGGCGTGCCGCTGGCCATGGGGGCGCTGCTGCTCGCGCGTATCATCGAGCCCGGTGGGCCTCGCGACGAGGTGAAGCGCCGGCTGCGGCTCCTGGCGCTGCTGACGCTGGGCGGGCTGTCGCTCTACTACCCGCTGGTGGGGCTTGCGGCCATCAACTCGGTGTTCGGCCATGCGCACAACCTGCCCGAGGCGCTGCCGCACCTGCCCTGGTGGCTCATCCTGCTGGCGCCCACGCTGGGTGGGCTCGCGGTGGGCCGCCTGCTGCGCGACCGGCCGGAGACGCACGGCCACGGATTGCCGGAGGTGGTGCGCGCGGTGAAGAGCGGCGCCAACGTGGTGCCGGCGGACCGGGGGCTGCTGAAGCTCATCGCGTCCGCCATCACCATTGGCAGCGGCGGGTCCGCGGGGCGCGAGGGCCCCATCGTCTATGGCGGCGCGGCGTTCGCCTCCAGCGTGGGGCGCGTGCTGGGCTTCAGCCGCAGGGAGCTGTCCATCCTGCTGGCGTGCGGCGCGGGGGCGGGCATCTCCGCGTCCTTCAACGCCCCCATCGCGGGCGCGGTGTTCGCGATGGAGATCATCCTGCGCGAGTTCGAGCTGCGCGTGTTCTCCCCCATCATCCTCGCCAGCGTGGCGGGGACGCTGGTGAGCCGCGGCGTGCTGGACGAAGCGCCCATGCTCAACCGGGTCAACTACGAGCTGGTCAGCGGCGCGGAGGTGTTCGCCTACGCGGGGCTGGGCATCGCGTGCGGCCTGCTGGCGTTCGCGTTCGTGAAGCTGCTCCACGGGGTGGAGCACTTCTTCCAAGGCGGCTCGAAGGGACGGCTCTCCCCGTGGCTGGGGAAGAAGCCGCTGCCGGTGCGCGCCGCGCTGGGCGGCCTGTGCACGGGCGTGCTCGTGTTCCTGAGCCCCACGGTGTGGGGCAGCGGGCACGACTTCATCAACCTGGCGGCGGCGGGCCAGCTGCCCTTCATCTTCCTGGTGACGGCGTGCCTGCTGAAGCTCGTCGCCACGTCCATCACCATCGGCTCGGGCGGGTCCGGCGGCACGTTCTTCCCGGCGGCGGTGATTGGCGCCATGGCGGGCGGCGCGTTCGGGACGCTGGTGCACTACTTCTTCCCGCTGGCCACCGGGCCCAGCGGGGCCTACGCCATCGTGGGCATGGGCGGCGCGGTGGCGGCCCTCACGCGCGGCCCGCTCACCGGCATGATGATGCTGTACGAGCTGAGCGGCAGCCACGACATCATCCTGCCGCTGATGGTGACGTGCACCATCGCGTCCGCGCTGTGCCACTACCTCATCGAGCGCACCTCCACCAAGGTGCAGAGCGACGAGGACCTCCTGGCGGGCACCCATGTCCGCACCCTGATGACGGAGGTGCCAGCGGTGCCCGCGGGCACGCCGCTGCGCGCGCTGACGGACCAGCTGCTCACGTCCGAGGCGGGCGCGCTGCCGGTGCTGGACCCGCTGGGCAACCTCTATGGCACCGTGCAGGTGGAGCAGCTGCGCGAGGTGTGGCGTGACGAGTCCATGTACCCGCTGCTCGTCGCCAGCGACCTGGCGCGCAAGCTGCCCGCGCTGCCGCCGGACACGGACCTGGCGCACGCGCTCCAGGTGATGGACCAGGAGGACGTGGACGCGCTGCCGGTGTCCCCGGTGCTGGGCCTGGCCCCGTGCGGGCTCATCACCCGCGCCGCGGTGCGCCGCTTCCTCTTCGCGCAGCACGCGCGCGAGCACGCGAAGGGCAACTCCCCCGTCGCCCCGACCGAAGCCACGCACTGAGCTGTCAGGAAACCGGAGGAGCGGGCATCCTTGGGCGCCATGTCCGACTCCCGCCTTTCCGCCCTGCGCGCCGAGCTGTCGTCCACCTTCCATGATGCCCGGGTGCGTCACATGGTCGCCCTGGGGACCCGCGCCCGGACGGACCCGGAAGCGCAGGGGCTGCTGGACGGGCTGGCGCGGGGGGACGCCTCGGAGAGGCGCCTGGCGCTGGCGGCCCAGTTCACCCGGCGCGACGGCGGGGCGGTGCTGCGGGCCCTGTCGGACGAGTCGTTCCGGGTGCGCGCGCTGGCGTTCGAGCTGGTGCCGCTCGCCTGTGATGATGCCCAGGCCCTGGAGGCCCTGCGCATGGCGCACGGCATGCGCCGTGAGCAGTCATTGCTGCGCGGGCTGGTGAAGCGGCGGCGGCGCGCGGTCATCGACGCGTACCTGGACGGGCTGGCGGAGCGGTCGGACGGCGCGACGTTCGCGGACGCGGTGCCCCTGGCGTCGGAGGAGGGACTGCGCCGGCACCTGGCGCGCGCGCTGGAGCGGCCGAGCCACCGGTTCTGGGTGCGGCTCGCGCGCTACGCCCCGGCGGTGCTGGGCGAGGTGCTCATCGAAGAGGTGCGCGCGGTGACGGGGGAGGCGGACCCCGTGACGCGCCATTGGGTGGGCCAGCATCTGGAGGGGCTGGCCCGACAGGTCCCCGACACGGCGGAAGCGCTGCTGGAGCTGATGCTCTCGCGCGGCATCCCCGCGGACGTGGGCGCCCTGCGGTGGCTGGTGCGGCTTCGCCCCGCGCGCACGGTCGCCCTCCTGCGCCAGCACCCCGGCGTCGCCCTTCCCCACCTGCTGTTCGAGAAGGTCGTGGCCTCGCTGGACGCGGAGGCGCTCACGTGGATCCTCCAGCGCGACCCGACGGTGCTGGGCAGCGCGAAGGACGTGCTGGAGCAGGTGACGGAGCCCCTGCGGCGGACCGTCACGCAGGCCTGGGCCGCGGCCGTGGACACCTCGCCCGCGTGGGGCACGGAGCTCATCGCCCACGTCCAGGATCCCGCCGTGCGCGAGCACGTCTTCCAGCGCTGGAGCGCGGCGGTGCGCAACCGCGACGGCGTCATCCCCCTGGCGCACCTGGAGCGGCTGCCCGTGGACCTGCGCGAGCGCGAGGCGCGGCGGCACCTGCACGAGGTGGTGGCCCTGGGCACCCGGGCCGAGGCGCGCTTCGTGTACGCGCGGCTGCTGCCCTGGGACGAGGCGCAGGGGGAGCTCCGGGGCGCGCTGGGACATCCCGACGCGGCCATGCGCATCGCGGGCCTGGGCTCGCTGTTGGCCCTGCCCGGCCTGCGTCCGGAGGAGGCCGCGGGGGTGGCGCCCGCGCTGGCGCTGGTGCTGGCGCGGAAGAACGAACAGGACCCGGTGCGCGGGACGATGCTGCAGGCGCTCGCGGGGTGGCCCCGGCGGATGTGGCGCGCCGAGCACACCGAGTCGCTGGGCCGCATCCTGCGCGACGCGCTGGACGCCGCGGACCTGTCGCAGATGACGGCGCAGGCGGCGGAGCGGCTGCTCGTGCGGGCCTTCGGCGTGGACCCCGTCTGGGGCGCGACGTGGCTGGGCACCTTCCTCAAGGAGCGGGGCAGCCTCCAGGACGCGAGGCTGGGCCTGCGGCTGAACGACGCGCAGGTGCGCCAGGCCGCGCCCCAGCTGCTGGCCCTGGCGAAGGCCTGGGCGGAGCGCGAGCGCGGGTGGAACCTGCTCCAGCTCGTGCAGAGCCTGGGCGCGCGGGCGGCCCTGGTGCCTGGCCTCTCCGAGTGGCTGGTCTCCACGCGGGACGTGACGCCGAACGGGTGGCTGTCGGTGGAGCTGAGCCACTGGCTGTCGAAGGAGGACCGGACGCGCTTCGAGGCGACGCTCGCGGGCGCGCTGCGGCGCTGGCGGGACCGGGGCTGGGACGACGAGGTGGTGGCGCTGGCGCAGCAGGAGCCGCGCGACGTGCCCCTGCACCGGGAGCTGGTGGCGGAGCTGGAGCGGGTGGCGCTGCGGCTGGGCAAGCCGTCCGCGAACGCGCTGTGGCTCTTGCGCTCGCGCGCGCGGGCGGACTTCGACCGGATGCTGCCCACGCTGCTGAAGCGGGACGAGAGCGCCATCGCCATCCCGTTGGTGCGCGACTACCTGCACCGGCGGCGGCAGGACCTGCTGGGGCCGTACCTGGCCGCGCCGGTCATCACCGGGCAGTTCGCCACCGGGGCGACGCATTGGCTCCTCCCCTTCGACTCGGGCTTCTTCCGGTGGACGGCGGAGCAGAACCGGACGTATTCGCGCGCGCTGTCGAAGCTGTGCGAGGACCCGGAGCGGGACACGCCCTCGCTGCTGCTCGCGGTGACGCGGCTGGCGGCGCTGGACTGGGCGCCCATGGACGCGCTCCAGGCGATGGCGGACGACAAGCGCCCCGCGGTGCAGGAGCGGGCCCTGCGCGTGCTGGCCCGGTGTGACCAGGGCCAGGGCGTGCCCACGCTGCTCAAGTGCCTGGAGGACAGCCGCGCGCGCATCGCCATCTACGGCCTGCGCCGCGCGTTCAACGGCATGCCCCCCGCGCGGGTGCTGGCGCTGCTGGCGGACGTGCCGCTCTCCAAGGTGACGGTCGCCAAGGAGGTGGTGCGGCTGATGGGGGAGCTGCGCTCGGATGCGGCCTACGCGCGGCTGCTGGAGCTGGACGCGCTGCCCCTGCACCGCGACGTGCGCATCGCGCTGCTGCGCGCGCTGTGGGACCACCTGGACCGCGAGCCCACCTGGGCCGTGTTCGAGCGCGCTGTCAGCGGCGAGGACGCCATCATGGCCTCGCGCGTGGGGGACATCCCGGCGGACCGGCTCACCGAAGCGCTGGACGCGCGGCTGTCCGCGCTGCTCGCGAAGGTGCTGGCGCGGCCGGAGCCCGACGCGCGCATCAGCCTGCTCCAGCGCGCGGCGTGGCTGCGAGTGATGGACCGGGAGCGGGTCTTCCTCTCCGCGTGCGGTGCGCGGCTGGCGTCGCCCTTCGATGACGAGGTGCGCGCGGCGATGGGGGCGCTCGTCCACCGGTCCGACGAAGACGACCTGCCGCTGATGGCGCGGATGCTGGAGGCGGTGGTGGAGGACCGGCGGGCGCTGAGCGTGGCGCTGGACTCGCTGCTCCAGCGCCGGGAGTGGATGCGCCCCGTGCCCCTGCGCACGGTGCGCCTGCTGGCCGAAGAGGTGCTGGCGAAGGACCCTCGGCTGGCCACGCCGCGGGTGCGCTGCGCGGCCGTCGCGCTGGAGCCGGGGGAGTTCGCGGGCCACCTGAATGCCATGGGCAAGGCGGGATGGCTTCACGCGGACGCGCTGATGGCGGCCCAGGTGGCGGTGGCCCAACTGCCCGTGGAGTCGATGCGGGCCGTGGGCGCGCGGCTGCGCACGAGCTCCGTCCCGGAGGTGCGGCGCCTGGCCGTCGAGTGCGTGGTGCGCGATGCGCAGGAGGGGCGCGGCTGGACGCCGGAGCGGCTGGAGACGCTCGCCACGCTCCAGCGGGATGAATCACCGCTCGTCGCGGGCGCCGCGCAGTTCGTGTTCCCTCCGCGCGAGGTGGTGAAGGCGCCGCAGGCGGAGTGAGTCCTGCACGTCACCGGGAGACGGACGGCCTTTAGCCGTTGAAGTAGTGACCTGCTTCGAGGTCCGGGATGAGCGCGGCCTGCACGGGACGCCATCCCAGCTGCTTCTGGGTCAGGGTGCTCGACGCCGGGTAGTCCTGCGAGAAGAGGTGAGCAAGCCAGCCGAAATGGGCCTCTGCCCCCTCACGGGAGAGGGCGGTCACCGGCAGCTTCAACTGCCGGCCGATGGCGCCGGCGATGTCGCGCACCGGCACCCCCTCGTCACCGATCCCGTGCAGCCGTGCACCCGCGGGCGCTGCTTCCAGGGCCAGACGGAACAACCGCACCGCGTCGAGTCGGTGCACGGCGGCCCAGCGATTGGCCCCTTCGCCCACGTAGGCCGAGACCCCTTTCGCGCGGGCGACGGCAATCAGCGCCGGGACGAAGCCATGCGTGTCGCCGTTCCCGTGCACCGACGGAGGGAGCCGCAACACCGAGACGCGCACGCCGCGCGCGGAGAACGACATCGCCATCTCTTCGGAGGCGAGCCGGACCGCCGAGGGCGAGCCGGGATCCAGCGCATCCTCCTCCGTCCGGATGTGGCCCGGTGCGAGCAGGGCGGTCCCCGAGGTGACGACGAAGGGCCGATGGGAGCCCGCAAGCGCCTCGCCGAGCGTCTCGATGGCGCGTCGATCCATCTCCGCGGCAGCTCCGAAGTTCGCGAAGTCGTGGTTGAACCCCGCGTGGATGACGCCGTCTGACGCGGCCGCTCCGCGGCGCAGGCTCTCGCGGTCATCGAGTGCGCCGCGGTGCACCTCCGCCCCCGCGGCCGTCAGCGACGCAGCGGACGTGTCGGAGCGGGCAAGGCCGACGACGCGATGCCCGGCGTCGATGAGTTCGCGAACGATGGCGGAACCGATGAATCCGGTCGCGCCGGTGACGAATACACGCATGGTGAGCTCCTTCAGTGGAAGGACGCCATCGTTCGCCCGGGACGCGATCCGAGTCCAAAGCCTGTTTTGTATCGGGCCATGCACTTCAGGCATCACCCCAGGGCCTGGAGCGTTTCAGGGGCGGGCCCGCGCTGACGGGTTACGCTTCAGCCATGCCCGATTCGCCTCCTGCACCGGACCTCGACTTGCGGCTGGTGCGGTACTTCACGGTCGTCGCCGAGCACCGACACTTCGGCCGCGCCGCCGAGGCCCTCCACACCACCCAGCCGTCCCTGAGTCGTCAGGTCCGCCGCCTGGAAGAGCAGTTGGGCGCTCGCCTCCTGGACCGCACGCCGCAGGGCTGCCAGCTCACCGAGGCCGGAGAGAGCTTCCTCGCGGACGCCAGGGCGTTGCTGCGCGCCGCCAGTCAGGCGGCGGCGCGCACCCGTGCCGCCGCCGAGCCCAGCCGGATCACCATCGGGTTCACGCCGAGCCTCATCATCACTCCGGCAGTCCGCGAGCTGCGGCGACAGCATCCGGATGCCGAAGTGCAAACCCTGCATCTGGCCTGGAACGAACCCCGCGCGGCCCTGCTCGCGCACCGGGTGGACGCGGCGGTGACCCGGCTGCCATTCCCCACCGACCAACTGCACGTGACCGTCCTCTATGAGGAACCCCGACTGCTGCTGGTCTCCCGCGACCACCGCCTGGCCGGCAGGCCATCCGTCACCCTCGACGACATCGCCGATGAGCCGATGCCCCAGGTGGCCGACGCGGGCTGGAATGCCTTCTGGCGTATCGACCCCCGGCCCGACGGAAGCCGTGCACCCGACGGTCCCCTCGTGGAGGCCATCGAGGACAAACTCGAACTCATCGCCGCGGGGCAGGCCGTGGCCATCTCCGCCGGCCTCCACACCAGCAGCCTCCGCCCCGACCTCACCGCGATCCCCCTGCGGGGCGTCGGGCCGAGCCACGTCGTGCTCGCGACCCGCGTTGGCGACGACAACCGCCTCGTGGCGGCCTTCCGCACGTGCGCCCAGACCCAGCTCATCGGTCCCGGCCCTGCGAGGTCCGCGAGTGGCCCTCCCACGCGCTCCGGGGGATGACCCGCACCGAGGGGCGCGCAGGGGTTCAGTTCGGCCGGCGCTCCAGCACCTCGGGCACCCGGGTGGGCGCTCCCGAGGAGCCGCCCCGCACGGCCTCGCAGGCGTACTGCTCCAGCGCCAGCGCCCGGTGCGCCACGGTGTGCTCGGCGAGCACTCGCGCCCGGGCGCGCTGGCCCAGCTGGAGCCGGTCCGCTTCCGGCATCTCTCGCAGGTAGCGCAGCACGTCCTTCGCCGTGCGCGCCACGACCACCTCCTCGCCCAGCGAGAAGAGGTCCTCCAATCCCTCCCACGGGTCGCAGACCAGCGTCGCGCCGCACGCCGCGGCCTCGAACAGGTTCCTGCCCGGCGTGTGCTCCGCCCGCGAGACGGCCAGCGTGAAGCGCTGCGCGCCGTAGCAGGCCGGGTGCTCGCGGGACGGGGTGGCCGCGTGCCGCTTCACGTTGTCGGGCCACGCCGCATCCGCATCCACCACGGACATCGTCCCGGCGAGGAGGAAGCGCCCTTCGGGCCAGTCAAACGCGGCGTCCAACAGCAGCGGCTTCAACAGCGACCGGCGCTCCGCCGACAGCAGCCCCAGGTGCCCCAGGTCCCAGCGCACGCCCTGCGCCCTCGGGGCGAAGTGCTCCGCCTGCACGCCGGGCAGCAACACGCGCGCCCGGGGCACACCCCACTCGCGCTCCAACCTCCGGGGCACCGGCCCCCCGCTGGAGCACAGGTGGATCCGGTAGCCCGTCAGATGCTCCAGCGTCAGCCGCGCCGCATCCCCACGGTGGGCCTGCCGCTGCAACGTCCGGGGCGTGTCGTGGTCCCAGAAGGCGGTGAGGCCGCGCGCGGTCTCCGTCGCCCAGCGCCCCACCTCCGCGACCCCGGGCACGTCCGAGTCCACCAGCACCAGGTCCGCACCCCGCACATGGGAACGGAAGCGCGCATCGAGGTCCGCCACGCCCAGGTACGGCGCGCAAGGCGTCTCCGCCTCCAGTTCCAGCCGCCGCGCAGAGGGCCCCGCCTGCTCCAGGAGCAGCACCATGTGCCCGCGCTGTCGCAGCGCGTGCGCGAGCTGCCTTGAAGCCAGGCCGACCTTCACGTCAGCGACTGCCCCGCCCGGAGGCCCCAGGAAGACGATGTTCATCCATGTGGGCCTCCTTCACGCCCCCGGCCCCGACGGACGGTGGACGCCCCGCGCGGCAACTCCAGGGCTATCGCTTCCGGCCTCCGACGAACAAGGCGCCAGGCCCGGGGCCGCGTGAACTCCTCAACGGCGCACCCCTCGGACGGACCGCTCCTGCGCAGCCGCGTCCAGCAATGGACCGTGGCCCCTCCCTCCGAGGCGAGGAGCCCGTGTCATGAAACCCGGGACTACTTCGAGGGCGCTTCGGGCTTGATGGGAGGCGTATTGCCAGCGGGCGCCGTGGCGGGCTTCGCGGCCGCGGGCTTGCGCAGGGGGCACGCGACGATGGCGCCCGTGGGGTCGATGGCGTCCTTGCCCTCGTCCACCTTGAGCACCTTGCGGTCCTCGCCCACGACGAACGTGTAGCGCTTGGACACCGTCAGCACCGGCATCTTCACGTCGTACGCGGACACGACCTTGCCTTCAGGATCCGGGATGAACGGGAAGGGCGCCTTCAGCTCCTTCTTGAAGCGCGCCAGCGTCTCCGCGTCATCCGTGGAGAAGGCCAGCACCTGCCCCTGCGCCTGCTCGATGTCCTTGTAGCGGCTCGTGTACGCGGTCAGCTGGCGCGTACACCCGCCGGTGAACGCCTTGGGAAAGAAGGCCACGATGACGGGCCCCTTCTTCACCATCTCCGACAGCGTGTAGGTCGTCCCACCGGTGTCCTTCACCGTGAAGTCCGGGGCGGTTTCGCCCACCTGGGGAATCGCTGCGCTGACCAATCCGACGACGAGCAGGGGAATGAGCATGGCCGGGACTTAACGGCCCCCGGACATCGGAACAAGCCGCCCGGGGTTCTACGGCTGGTTCAGCCGAGCCCAGACGGCCGTGGCGGCCTCGCGTGACTGGTCCGCCACCACGGTGGGGTTCACCGACAGGGGCCTGCGCGCCCAGACGCGCCACACGCCGTCCACCATCACCGCCTCCACGTGCCGGCTGCCCAGCCCGTGAATCACGTGCCACGCCAGCGTCTCCGCCGTCAGCGGCGTGGGCGACAGGTAGTCCATCACCAGCAGGTCCGCGACCGAGCCCTCGCGCATGGGACCGATGGCCGCCTCGAACACCTGCGACGCCAGCCGGTGGCCGTTGGCCAGGTAGCGCAGCACGTCAATGGGCTGCCCCGCCTCACGCGAGCGCAGGTACGCCGCCTGCGCCTCCGCGAAGAGGTCCGCTGACGTGCCGTCGGTGCCCAGCGACGCCCGGGCCCCGAACTTCAGCGCCGGCGCGTAGCCCACCTCCTGCTCCTGGTTGGAGCGGGGCGTGTGCACCAGCCACGTCCCCGTGGCCAGCACCTGCGCCAGGTCCGCCCACTCCAGGTGGCCCGCGTGCGCCGCCATCGCGCGAGGCGAGAGGAGGTTTCCGTTGAGCAGCCGGGTCACCGGGGGGTTGCCGTGACGCTCGTTGGACAGCCGCTCGTCCAGCGGATCCTCCGCGAGCGGGAAGTGCAGCCCGGTGTTGGTGGTGTTGAGCGCTTCGCCCAGCCCCTGGAGGGCGTCATCGCCCAGCGTGAAGACGGGCCCCGCGCCCACCTGTCCGCGGAAGCGGCCCCGGGCCTTGCGCGCGAAGCTGACCGTCTCCTCCAGCCCCTCCTCGCGGCCCACCGCGCCCATGCGGTCCGTCACCGCGTAGGCCAGCACGCCGCGCACGCCCACCTCGTGGAGCCCGCGCGCCATGCGCAAGAGCGAGCCCGTCACCGCGTGCGGCGAGGCGTGCAGGTCGAACAGGGTGGTGGTGCCGCACTGGATGGACTCCAGGCCCCCCGCCGTGGCGGCCACCTGCACCGCGTCCAGGTCCAGGGCGTTCTCGAAGGGCCAGCGCACCTGCTCCAGCAGGGCCTGGTACGACGCGGGCGTCGGCCGGACCCAGCCGCGCGCGAGCACGTACGAGAGCCGGTGGTGCGCGTTGACGAGCCCCGGGAAGACGAGCTTGCCGGACAGCGCCACCACCTCGTCGTCAGGGGCGGGCGTCAGGTCCTCGCCCCGCGCCACGATGCGCTCACCCTCGATGCGCAGGTCCACCCGCTCCACGGACGCGGGCTCCAGTTCGACGACGTAACCACCCTTGAGGACGGTGCCCAACATCCCTCCCTGCATGCGCGACGGTGCGCGAGGTTCTCACGACGGAGCCCCCCTCCCCTTAGGGGTCCCGTTTCGAGCGGGGCAGGTTAGCACCGCATCCCCGCCCCCGGTCACCGGGTACGGCCATCCTTCCACCCACACCCGTCGTCCCGGCCCGCCCTACACGGCCCGCGTGGGCCCGCCAGGGGCCCCCGCTCCTGCTGGAACGTCCGTGCAACAGGGAGGTTCCATTGGGGACAGCCAGGCAGGCGGACCTGTAGGACCTTGGGTGCCGGGGGCGGGGCCCCGTAGACTGCCGGCACCTTGGCGTCGGAATCCGGCATCACCTGGGCAGGGAACTACCGCTTGAGCGCGCGCATCGCGACGGGCGGCATGGCCGAGGTGTACCTGGCGCGCCCCGTCGCGCCGGACGGACAGCGGGGCCCTTCCGTGGCCGTGAAGCGGCTGATGCCCCACCTGGTCGTGGACCGGCGCATCGTGCAGATGTTCCTCAACGAGGCGCGCATCACCGCGCAGGTGCGCCACCCCAACGTGGTCTCCATCCTGGAGCTGGGCATGGAGGGCGGAGAGCCCTTCATCGCCATGGAGCTGCTGGAGGGGCGCTCGTTCGCGGAGGTGCGGCAGGAGGCCGCCGAGCGGGGCCAGCGCGTTCCTTTGGGCATCACCCTGCGCGTGCTGGTGGATGCGTGCCGGGGGCTGGATGCCGCGCACCGCGCCGTGGACGAGGCGGGCCGGCCGCTGCGGATCGTCCACCGCGACTTCACGCCGGACAACATCCACGTGGGCGTCAACGGCGCGGTGAAGGTCATCGACTTCGGCATCGCGAAGGCGGACGCGCTGGGCTCCGGCACGGAGCCGGGGACGCTCAAGGGCAAGTTCTTCTACATGTCGCCGGAGATGATCGCCGGCCGCAGCGTGGACCACCGCGCGGACCTGTTCGCCGCGGGGGTGATGCTCTACGAGCAGCTCTGTGGCCGGCGCCCCTTCACCGGCATGACGCCGGACGAGGTGCTGTCGCGCATCGCGGAGGGACGCCCGAAGCCGCCCACCGCGTTCGACCCGTCGGTGCCGCAGGCGCTGGAGGGGGTGTGCCTGATGGCGCTCGCGAAGGACCCGGAGGCGCGCTTCGACAGCCTCCAGACCTTCATCGCCGCCATCGAGCACATCGGCGGGCCCGCCGAGGTCGCGACGCACGCGCAGGTGGCCGCGTACCTGGACCTCCTCTTCCCGCCGGACCGCGACCCCAAGCGCCTGGCGCTGCGCCGCGCGAGGCTCGCGGATCCGTCCAACTCCGGCGCGGAGGTGGGAGCGCCGGTGCAGGGCGGTGCGGACTGGCCCGTGGAGCTGGGAGGCACGGCGTCCCGGGCCGGCGCGCAGGGCTCGTGGCCCGTGTCGAAGACGGGACCGGGCGGCCCGGCCGAGTGGCCCGCGATGCCGGTGGGAGTCCACGGCGACTGGCCCGTGGCACCGGAGGCCAGGCCCCGGGACACGAGCTCGGATGCGACGTCCACCCGGGTCACTTCGCACGAGGAGGTGCGCGCGTCCGCGGCGGCCGCCTCCGCGGCGCGCGGAGCCGAAGCAGCCTCCGCCGCGCCTCGGGGTGAAGGCCCGGCCGTCAAGGCCAGCCAGCCACCTCGCGCCTCCACGGCGGAGGGAGGCGACACGCGCACCCGTTCGCGCTGGGGCATCGCCCTCTTCGCGGGCGTGCTCGCGGTGGGCGGGCTGGGCGCGGGGGCCACGTGGTACCTGCGCCGTCCGGATGTCACGCCCACGGCCCGGCTCGCCGCCGCGGAGACCGCCACGACGCTGGAGGCGAAGCTCTCCGCGCTGGAGGCGCTGGGCAAGGACCCGCGCGCTACGGGCCGGGAGCTGGCCCGCGCGAGCACCCTGCTGATGAGCCTGGGTGCCCACCCACAGGCCCTGGAGCTGGCGGAGACGTACACCGCGCGCTTCCCGAAGGAGGCGGAGGCGCACCTGCTCGCCGCGCGCGCCGCCACCGAGCTGCGCATGGGCAAGCGCGCCGAGCGCGCCATCGACGAGGCCGCGCTCCTCGCCCCGAAGGACATCCGCGCGCCGCTGGCCCTGGCCGAGCTGCGGGCCCGCCAGGGCGACGTGCCGGGCGCGCTCACGGCGCTCGCCAAGGCGTACGCGCAGGCGCCGGGCTCCGCCAAGGTGGCCCCGCGCTACGGACAGCTCCTGTCGCAAGGCGGGCGCCTGGACGAGGCCGCCACCGTGCTCTCCACCTGGACGCGCCAGCACGACGACGCGGCGGCGCTCGCGGAGCTGGGCTTCGTGCGCTTCCGCCAGGAGAAGCTGGACGACGCCGTCACCCTGCTCAAGCGCGCGCTGAGGAAGGCGCCGTCGCTCGCGGTGGCGCACTCGTACCTGGGGGCCGTCCTCTTCCGGCAGGGCGACCTTCGCGGCGCCGAGCGCGAGTACCGGGAGGCGGAGCGTCTGGCCCCGGACGACCCTCGCGCCCTCACGGCGCGGTGCCAGCTCCACGCCCACGAGGGCAACACCGCGGCGGTGGCCGAGGTGAAACGTACGCTGTCGGAAAGGTTCCCCGACCGTGCATCGGCACTGGCGGCGGAGTGCGGTCCGGGGAATTAGATCCCCACCCATGCGACTTCGCCTCCTCGTCCTCGCCGCGTCCTGCCTGTTGATGACCGCCGCGTGCTCCTCCACGCCGGACGACCCCACGCCCACGCCCGACGCCGGGACGCAGCCTCCAGACACCACGACGGGTGACGTGGCGCCCGCGGACCGCACCGCCTGTTCGGGCCTGACCGTGACCGCGGGCACCTACGACTGGACGGTGGAGCACGGAGGCCGCACCCGCGCCTACCGCGTCCACGTCCCCCGGGGCTACGACGCCACGAAGCCCACGCCCGTGGTGCTCAGCTTCCACGGCTTCGGCTCCGACGAGCAGGAGCACGAGCTGCTGAGCAACTTCTCCCGGCTGGGCGACACCGAGGGCTTCATCTCCGTCTACCCGCGCGGCCTCAACTTCCCGGAGGCGCTCGGCCGGGGCGACGCAGACAGCCGGAGCTGGAACGGCGTCGCGTGCTGTGGCCCGGCGCAGGTGGCCAACGTGGACGACGTGGGCTTCGTGGACGCGCTGCTCGCGGACCTGGACGCGCGCGTGTGCACGGATCCGCGCCGCGTCTTCGCCAGCGGCTTCTCCAACGGCGGCTTCTTCACCTACCGGCTGGCCTGTGAGCGCGCGCAGCGCTTCGCCGCCATCGCGCCCGTCGCGGGCATGGAGGGCTCGGCGGCCTGCGCCCCGTCCCGCCCCGTCCCGGTGCTCCACTTCCACGGCAGCGCCGACCCGGCCATCCTCTACGAGGGCGGCAACAACATCCCCGCGGGCAGGCCCTACCCGTCCGCCGCCGAGTCCGTGCGCCGCTTCGCCGCGCGCAATGGCTGCACCGGCCCGGAGCAGCAGACGTTCCAGAAGGGCGACAGCACCTGCGTCGCGGCCACCGGCTGCAGCCCGGAGAGCGCCACCGCGAGCCTGTGCACCGTCACCGGGGGCCAGCACGCCTGGCCCGGTCAGCCGAACTTCAACGGCGGCACGCTGGACCTGGACGCGACGCTGGAGATGTGGCGCTTCTTCCAGGCCCGCCCGCGTCCCTGACGGAGTGAAGGAGGACGTCACGCCGCCCCGCACCCTCATCCTCAACGCCGATGACCTGGGCTACGACCCGGGCATCACCCGGGGCATCCTCCAGGCCCTGCGCGAGGGCGTCGTCTCCTCCGCCACGCTCCTGGTGAACACCCCGTGGTCCGAGGAGGCCGCGCGTCAGGCGCGGGGACTCGCCATCGGGTTGCACCTGAACCTGGACCGGGGTCCGCCCATCGGCCCCGACTTCCCGCGCGAGTGGCGGTCCGCAGAAGGAGGCTTCGTCGGAGCGCGCGTCGCGGAGCTCCCGGCGGACGTGGTGGCGGCCGAGGCCTTCGCGCAACTCCGGCGGCTGGAGGGGCTGCTGGGCCAGCCCGCCACGCACATCGATGTGCACAAGCACCTGCACCGCCATCCCCGGGTGCTGGAGGGACTGGCGCGCGTCGCCCGGCGCGCGGGCCTTCCCGTGCGCTCCATCGACGCGGACATGCGGGCCGCGCTCCGGGCCCGGTGCGTGGCCACGAATGATCACTTCGTCGGCGAGTCCGGCGAGTCCGCGTACTGGACGCCGGAGCGCTTCGCGCAGGCCCTGGCCGGGCTTCCCGCCGAGGGCGTCACGGAGTGGATGTGTCACCCCGGCCACCTGCCCGAGGTCGTCACCAGCCGCTATGCGGCGCAGCGCGAGGTGGAGCTGGCCACCTTCCTCCAGCCCCGCTCGCGCGAGGTGTTGGAGCAGGCGGGGATACGCCCCACGGACTTCCGCCACCTCACGCCTGCGTAGCGAGCACGACCTCCGACTCCGCTGGCGTCACCGTCCGCCGACGCTCGCGGCCCAGCACGTGGTGCACGCCCGCGAGCAGCTCGTCCGCGCGGTAGGGCCGGGGGCACAGCCCGGTGTTCTCCTGCGCCCACCACGGCCGCGAGTCCCCCGCCAGCAGGATGGGCACCGGCCGGGCGCGGGGCAGCGTGGCGAACGTCTCCAGGAAGGAGGCCATCTGGGGCTGCGTGGCGCTCGTCGACAGCACGATGAGGTCCACGGGCAGGTGCGTCGCCTTGCGCAGCGCCTCGGCGCCGTTCTGCACGGTGAACACCTCGAAGCCCTCCGCGCGCAGCGTGCGCGCCGCGGCCGCCTCCTGGCTCCGGTCCTCGTCCAGCACCAGCACGCGCCGGGGCAGCCTGCGCACCTCGTGCGCCGACATGCGCGGCAGGTCCATGGTGAAGGTGGACCCTTCGCCCTCCAGGCTGCGCAGCGCGAGCGCGCCGCCGTGCATCTTCACGATGGAGTGGCTGATGAACAGCCCCAGCCCCAGCCCGCCGAAGTTGCGGTGCGACACGTTGCGCGCCCTGTAGAAGCGCTGGAACACCTGCGCCTGATCCGCGCCTGGAATGCCGATGCCGTGGTCCTGCACCTGGATGCGCGCCGCGTCCGCCGTGCGCAGCACCCGCACCGCGATGGGCGCCCCCGCCGGGCTGTACTTGTGCGCGTTCTCCAGCAGGTTCACCAACACCTGCTCCAGCCGGTCCCTGTCGCCCAGCACCCAGACGCCGTCGGGAGGCACCTCCACCGTGAAGGGGCGCTCGAAGGCATGGCGGAAGTGATCCACCACCTCCGCCACCAGCTGCCCCACCTCCAGCGGCGCCGAGTCCAACGCCAGCCGTCCCAACTCCAGACGGCTTGCGTCCAGCAGGTCCTCCACCAGTCCGGCCAGCCGGTCCACCTGGCGCTTGGACTTGAGCACGCTCGCCAGCTCCACCGGCTGCCCGGCGGCGATGCGGCGCTCCATGGAGTACAGGCCCAGCTTGAGCGGCGTGAGCGGCGTCTTCAGCTCATGCGACGCGATGGACATGAACTCCTCGCGCACGCGCAGGGCCGCCTGGGCCTCGCGCAACAGGCGCGCGTTCTCCACCGCCACGGCGAGCTGACTGGCCGCCGCGCTCCACATCTCCAGCTCCCGCACGGAGAACGAAGCGCCCTGCTCCTTGTAGATGATCAGCAGGCCCACGGTGCGGCGCGGCGCGCACAGCGGCACCGCCGCGAACACCGAACCCACCGCGTCCCCGTAGCCGCGCTGGATGCCCAGCTGCGGCTGGCGCAGGGCGAGGGCCTGCCGGTAGGGGTCCTCGGAAGGGTCGAACGCGTCAATGGGCACGTCGTGCCCCTCCAGGTCCGACACCGCCATGCGCCGCAGCGTCGCGTCGTCCTCCTCGTAGAGGAACACCTCCGCGCGTCGCACCTGGGCACACCGGACCAGGGACACCACGGCGGCCGAGCAGACGCGGTCCACCTCCAGCGACTCACCCACCGCGCGGGCAATCTCCCGCACGGCCTGTGAAAAGGCGCCCTCGTCGTCCACGCCGGACGGCTCCACCACCAGCCACGCGCCGCCCGAGGGGGTGGGCTTCACCTGCACGCGTACCTGCCGGAGCGCGCGCGTGATGACGTGGCCCGAGTGCGTCCGCCCCTCGCGGATGGCGCGCTCCAGGGCATCCACGCTGCGGCCGTGCTCCAGCGCGTCCAGGAGCGTGCCGCCTTCGGCCAGCACCACGCCCGTCTTGGCCGCGAAGCCCTCCTCGCGCCACTGGACACGAAGGTCGGGTCCCACGCGCACGAGCGCTTGGGGCAGGCACGAGAGGACATCCTCGACGTCGTTGGGTGGCAGCATGGGGTCGGGGGCGCGGCAGGGGTCGCTGGGGAGATAGGGATCCCCTCCCATGATCGCCAAGCACCCCCGGCCGATCTGTGGCCCCCGGGGGCCCCCTTCCCGTTGGGCCCCGAACAGAGGCGTCGGCGGGCAGCCAGGGAAGCGGCGCTTGCGGGAGCGGCGACAGGCACTGAACGTGTGCTAGACGACACCCCATGTCCTCAAAGCCGTCCAAGGAAGTCCAGACCTTCCCCAATCCCGCCCCCGAGCGCGATTACGAGATCGCCTTCGACGTCCCGGAGTTCACGTGCCTGTGCCCGCTGACGGGCCAGCCGGACTTCGCGCGCTTCACCATCAAGTACGTGCCGGATCAGCTCTGCGTGGAGCTCAAGAGCCTGAAGCTCTACATGTGGTCCTACCGGAACGAGGGCGCCTTCCACGAGAAGGTGACCAACACCATCGCGGACGACATCGTGAAGGCCATCCAGCCGCGCAAGCTCACGGTGGTGGGTGACTTCTTCGTGCGCGGCGGCATCGGGACCATCGTCACCGTCACGCACGAAAAGAAGAAGTAGGCGGCCCCCGCCCGGCGTGGGGCCTCCCTCTTTCTTCCGTCACCGCGTGAGCTGATCCAACACGGGCAGCCAGTGGGACTGGGTGAGGTAGAGGCCCGTGCCGACGGCGGCCGTACCCGCGGCGAATGCGGCCAACGTCCACTTGAGCTGGCTGCGCCGGGGGGGCTTCGGCGCGTTGAACACGTCCAGCACGCCCAGCTCCTGCTGGGTGAGGTGGGCGAGCGCCTCCGTCTCCGTGAGCTTCTGGCGGTAGCGCAGGAAGGCCACGAGCAGCGCGGGGTGGGACACGGGCACTTCACGGGCGAGGAACAGGTCCAGTTCGCGGCGCATGGCGGCGGCGTCCGGGAAGCGGGCCTCCGGCTTCACGGCCAGCGCGCGCTTGACGATGCGCGCCAGGGGCGCGGGCACGTTGGGGGCCACCTTGTGGAGGGGCGTGAACTTGCCATCGCGGATGCGGGCGAACACCTCGCCGGCGGACTTGCCGACGAAGGGGCGGGTGCCGGAGAGGGTCTCGTAGAGGAGTACGCCCAGGGAGAAGATGTCGGTGCGCGCGTCGATGGGCGCGCCGGTCACTTGCTCGGGGGACATGTAGGAGGGCGTGCCCACGGCCATGCCCTGCTGGGTGAGGGCTTCGAGGCCCACGTCCTTGGCGATGCCGAAGTCCATGAGCTTCACCTCACCGGACTTGGTGAGCATGACGTTCGCGGGCTTGAGGTCGCGGTGGATGATGCGGCGGAAGTGGGCGTGGTCGAGCGCGCTGGCGATGCGCGCGCAGATGACGGCGGCGACGTCCGGGGGCAGCGGCCCTTCCTTGATGAGGCCGTGGAGGGTGGGCCCGTCGACGAACTCCATGACCATGAAGAAGCTGTCGTTCTTCTCCACCAGGTCATAGAGGGTGACGATGTTCTGGTGACGGAAGGCGGCGAGCGCCAGGGCCTCGCGGCGGAAGCGGGACAGGGCCTCCTTGTCGCGCTGACCTTCGGGCAGCAGCTCCTTGATGGCCACCTCGCGCTGCAGCAGCTCGTGCAGGCCGCGGTACACGATGGCCATGCCACCGCGCCCCAGCTCACCCAGCACGCGGCAGGCGCCAATCTTGCGGTGACGAACGGCTTTCTCATTCTTCTCGGCGACGGTCACGGGGTCGCAGGGTACCGATTCACGTCTCATGCGTCGATGGGCCCTCCCGACAGGGGCCGTTCGCACAGGTGTGGTGGAAAGGCGCGGTGTCGCTGTCTCACTCCCACGCCAGGGGGCCTACCTGCCCGCAGGGGGCTGGCAGCGGGGAGCGTGCGGCGATATCCACGACGGGGGGCCAGCCAACGTGCCACACGCGGAACTCCAGAACGAAACGCCCTTTGCCTTCGAGCAGGTGTACGTCTCGGACGAGGACGGCCGGCCGCTGCTCGCGCTGGTGGTGAAGGCCACCTACGACCTCCGCGAGGACGGGCTCCAGTTGGCGGAGACGCAGGTGCCGGTCGACCTTGGAGGCAAGTCCTGGGGAGAGCCCGGCAAGTCCAGCTACAAGTTCGAGCCGGAGGGTGCCTTCTTCAAGCCGACCACGGACGTGGCGCTCATTGGCCACGCATACCCTCCCGCGAAGGGCGCCACGGAGACCCTGGTGGCGCTGCAGGTGGGCCCCCTGAAGAAGGCCATCCGGGTGCTGGGCGAGCGCACCTGGTTCAGGAGCATGGGACGCGTCGCCGCGACCCGGCCGCTTGCCTTTGAGAAGCTGCCCCTTTCCTGGGAGCGTGCCTTCGGCGGTTGGGACCGGACGGACTCCGCGAGCCCCTCCTTCGAGCCTCGCAATCCCCTGGGGGTGGGCTTCCGCGCCAGCCCACGCCACTTCGAGGAGGGGCTGAGGCTGCCCAACCTGGAGGACCCGGCGGAGCCGCTGCGCGAGTTCGGCCAGCGGGTGACGCCCGTGGGCTTCGGCTTCACCGTGCCCCAATCGCAGCCACGCGCGAGGTATGCGGGCACCTTTGACGAGGTGTGGAACAAGACGCGCAAGCCGCTGCTGCCCACCGACTTCGACCGGCGCTTCTTCAACGCCGCCGCACCGGGCCTCGTCGCTCCGGGCTACCTCAAGGGTGACGAGGCCGTCGTCCTCGTGAACGCCTCGCCCCGAGGACGGCTCGCCTTCGCGCTTCCCGGCCAGGCCCCTCCGGCCATCACCGTCCGCCTGGGAGGACCCATCACCCCGGAGATGCACCTGGACACGGTCATCCTGGACATGGATGACCACCGGGTGATGCTTCTCTGGCGGGGGCACGTCCCATTGGACAGAGGGCCCCATGACGTCCGGAGCATCGACCTCCGCCGGGTGTAGACTGGGCGCCCCACGCGCACTCGAGGCCCGCAATGGCGAACACCGTCGGAGTCAACAAGCTCTCCGTGGTAACGAAAGACAGCCATGGCGTCACCATGGCTTTCCCAGACGTCTGCAAGACGCCTGGTCCAGCCGGCCCCATTCCCATTCCCTACCCCAACGTCGCGAAGTCCTCGGACTCCGCCAAGACAGCCGACTCCGTCACGGTGGCGGGCAAGCCCCTCTGCGTGAAGGACTCGAACTTCAGCACCAGCACGGGTGACGAGGCCGGCACCGCGGGGGGTGGGGTGGCCTCCAGCAAGACCCAAGGCAAAGCCGAGTTCGTCAACTTCTCCTTCGACGTGAAGGCAGAGGGCAGAAACGTCGCCCGGGCGCTGGACCTGATGCTGCACAATGACAAGAACACCCCGCCGTTCCCCCTGATGCAGCCCCCCGTGGTAGCGCTCGGCGAGCGCGAGGAGAAGCTCAAGTGCCCCTGCTGCGGAGAGCCTCGTAGATGAGCGCCAACTGCTTGTTCTTCGCGCTGCCCCAGAGTGCCTGGGAGCAGCTCCAGAGAGAGCCGCAGGCCGGGCTTGAGATCCCCACCTCTCCGGTCCTCTACGAGGAAGATGAGGAAGGAGGCTATTCCTTCCGTGGGCTGACGCTGCAGGAGGACGTCGTGGACGCACTCCGGTTCCTCCTGGGAGAGGTGGAGGAGCCAGGGGCTGTCGTGCCCTTCGTGGCGACCCTGGCTTCGGCCCGTCCCATCGACGAGGCGGTGGGCCAGCCGACGCCGCTCGAGGGTCAGGCCTGGTACCTGTCTCCCGATGAGGTCCGGCGGGCCGCGGTGGGGCTTGCGCGGGTGACCGCCCAGGAGCTTGCCTCCCGGTTCAACGCCGCGGAGCTGGAGGACTCCGGCCTCGCGAAGCTCGCCGAGGAACTCGACGCGCTGGAGCCGTGGAGGGAGGAAGACCTTCCGTCGCTCCAGCAGTCCTACGCGGAACTGGTGGAGTACTTCCAGCGGGCGGCGGAGCGGCGCGAGGGCATGCTGGTCCTCCTGGAAGACGGCCCCGTCTCGGCGCTCGACCTCGACATGGAATGAGATGGCCATGGCCTACCCGGAGGTAGCCCCCCACTGGGAACTGTACGAGGTCCACCTCGACGAGGCGGAGTACCTCGACACCCAATGGGAGAACGCGCTCACGGCACCGGATCGATACCTGGGCCATGTGGCTCAGCGCGAGGCGCGGCTGCTGGCGCACGTGGACGCGCTGGCGCTCGGCGGAGGCGAGGTGTCCCAGCGCTACCTGCGACCCGCCCTCGCGGTCGAAGAGGCTCCCCGCGTCAGCGCCGCCGCGCTCGCCCTGCTGCTGCAGGAGGGCACCGCCGGGCGTGACGCCGTCCTCGCCGCGCTGACGGACGGGCCGCCCCAGGCGCTGCCGGGCCTCCAGCGGGCGTTGGAGCTCTGTGGGCGCGAGGACGTGCTCCCAGCGCTGACGGCGCTGCTCACTCCGGACACCGACCCCGCCGTGAGCGCCGTGGCGCTGGAGGTGCACGCGGCGCACGGGCGCGTTCCTTCCGTGGCGCTCGAATCCTGGCTGGTGCACCCGGAGCCCACCGTGGTGGCCGCGGCCTGCCGGGTGCTGCCTTTCATGGGCACCGCGCTCCCTGCCCCCGTGCTGCGCCAGTGGACCCAGGCGCTGGAATCGTCCGAACCGCTCGTCCGCGATGCGGCCCTGGCGTCCGGGGCGGTGCTCGGGCTTCGCGCCGCGTGGACACGCTGCCTGCAGGTGGTGGAGGCCCGGGAGCCTTCGGGTCGCCTGCCGCTGCTATTGCTGGCGCAAGGGGGGAACACGCAGGAGCACGCGCGACTCATGGAGCTGCTGGACGAGCCCCGCTCGTGCGTGGATGCGGTCTGGGCGCTGGGCCATGGTGGCCGGCCCGAGGCCGTGGACGCCTGCCTGAGGCTGCTGGAGGACGGGCACGCCGGGGTGGCGCGGCTGGCCACGGAGTCCTTCGCCTCCATCACCGGCTTCCCCCTGGAAGACGCCCACCTGCTCCTGGATGAGGAGCCCCCGGAGGACGCGTCCCCCGCTGCGCCCCTCCTGCTGGAAGTGGAGAAGACGCTGCCACGGGCGTCCCCCGAGGCCGCGCGCGCCTGGTGGACCCGGCAGCGCGAGCAGCGGCGCTTCGCACCCGGGATGCGCTATCTCGCGGGCGTTCCCTTCTCCGCCACGGCGCTGGTGCGGTCCTTCGCCACGGCGCCCGCGCGGCGATGGTCCGCCCTGGCGCTGGAGCTCTCCATCCGGAGCCGTGGCCGCCACATCGTCTCCGCGCGCGACTTCAGCTTCCGGCGCCACCAGCGACTGGCGACGGTCCAGGGCTTCGCTCCACGCGGGGAGCAGCCGTTCTCATCCTTGCTGCATTCGTGAGCGCGAGCGCCTCCATGTCCCCCGTCCCCCCTGCCGCCGAGCCCGTCTTGACCCAGCGCATCCACGCCTTTGTCGAGGCCGCGGGCATGGGCTCGCCCCTGGGCCCCTTCATCCAGGCCTGCGCGGCGTTCCGCGCGGGGATGGACCGCTTCGAGGGGGCACGGGACTTCCACCACTTCGCGGGCGAGGAGAACGCACGGCTGAAGCTGACGGTGTCCGCCCTGCCGTCGGCCACGTTCGGCTTCGCCGCGGCCGGACGGCTGGTATCCATCGCCTGCGAGACGTTCCAGGACCTGCGCACCCGGCTGTCGGAAGGAGCGCTCACGCGCGACATGCCCCTCTTCCTGGCCCTGCCGGATCCGCTGGACCTGGGGATGGCGGTGTCGCCGGAGTTGGAGCGCAACGAGCCGCGGCGGCTGCAGTCCCTGGGGCGGCGGGTGCTGTCCATCACCTTCGAGAACCTGGGCTGGCCCTGGCCCGGAGGCCCCTGGCACTTCTTCGGCGGCGGACACGCAGGGTTTGCCCGAGCGCTCCAGGCCGCCGGAGCCTGGATGGCCAGCAGCGCCGGCCGGGGCTGCGTGGTGGGGTCCGTGGACAGCCTGCTGGACGCGGGACTGCTGGAGACGCTCCTGCTCCAGCAGCGGGTGAAGACCGAGGAGCAGCCGGTGGGCTTCACTCCGGGCGAGGCGGGCGTCGCGCTGCTGCTGCGCGTCCCCGGCCACACTCCGGCCGAACTGCCCCGGGGCCGCCCCCTGGTCGAGGCCGTGAGCCTGGGGCAGGCGCCCGCGGACGCCTCGGGTGGCGCCCGCGTGCTGGCCTCGTGCGTGCGCGCGCTGAGGTCGTTCCTGCCTGGAGAGGCTGGGGAACCCTTCTGGGTGAGCGACCACAACGGCGAGGAGCTCCGGGCCCTGGAGTGGGGCACGCTCCAGACGCTGCTCCGGGCGGAGCCGCCCCTCTGGGCGTCCTTCGAGGCCTGGTACCCCGCCACGGGATTCGGCGAGACCGGGGTGGCCTCCGGGGCCCTGGGGGTGTGCCTGGGGGCTCGGGCCTTGGAGCGCGGGTACGCGCCAGCCCGAGCGGGTATCATCCTGTCCACGGACGAAAGCGGCGAGCGTGCCGCCGTGCTGCTGACGTCCACGGCCACCTGAGCGGGTGGTGGGGGGAGGGCGAATCGTGAGCAAGGCGAAGAAGAACGACCACTTCACCAAGCAGCCGCTGGGCGCCGGTGAGAGCGACATCTTCAACCCGGACCTGTCCGCCAAGCCGGGGCTCTTTCCCGAGTTGGACGACGTGGACTACCCGGCGAAGCTCTTGGAAGAGCTGAAGAAAGACAAGCAGCAGCAGGACAGGGAGGCCGAGGACTGCCCTCCCGCCATCGCCCACCGGCGCCGGCTGCGCGGCTTCCACAAGTACCGGACGGCGGCCTACATCCACGACCAGGGCAAGCTGGGCAAGAACGGCCGCGACCGCTACACGAAGCGGCCCGAGTACGGGAAGCAAGCACTGGACGGCGCGCTGGCCTCAGGCCTCATCGGCCAGAAGACGTACGACGTCCTGAGCGACGAACAGAAGTGGAAGGACGCGATGGCGTTTCCCCGTGAGGGCTCGCCGTCGAAGTACAGCAAGGACAGCAAGCGCTTCCTGCTGAGCAACGTCAACCAGCACAAGACAGAGCAAGACAAGTTCTACCTGACCGGCTCCTGGTATCCCTACCAGTGGACCGCCCACCACCTCATCCCGCACGAGCTGCTCTCGGAAAAGAGCCTCGGGGACAAGGAGTATGAGCTGCTCCAGCAGTCGGGCTACGACGTCAACAACGGACACAATGGCATCATCGCCCCGGCCTGTTCCTGGGCCGTGCCCATGCACCAGGTCATCCAGCACAAGGGCAACCACCCCGCGTACACCGAGTTCGTGCTCATCGAGATCGCCTCGGTGAAGAGCGCCCTCAAGACACTGGCGGACCAGGTCAAGGAGGCGAATCCCCCCAAGGACCACAAGACGGTGCTCGCGGACGTCCTGGGCGATCTGACCCAGAAGGAGCAGGTGCTCTGGAACCGCCTCCTGAAGATCAGCGCGGCGGTCGTCCCGGAAGCCCTGAAGGCAAGCCAGGGTGCAAGTTCATTCGTCTCCTTCGCGAGGGGCAAGTCCCTCTTTCCCTTTGGAGTGCTGAGCTGATGGCAGTCAACGATTACTGGGTCCTGAAGACCAACTACACCAGCGCCGTCATCAAGGAGATGCCGCCGGGCGCACCGGAGGCCCACACCCTGGAGCGCGGAGAACCCGCGGCGGAGCTGTTCCCGCCCGAGTCCACCGTGCGCTTCTCGGAGGAATTCCCCACGCGGCGGAAGGTCTGCGACTTCATGTCCAACATCTTCGGCTCCCTCATCGTGTCCGCCAAGGTGAAGCGCATCCTGGAGGAGCAGGGCGCGAACAACTGTGAGTTCATCCCGCTGCGCATCCTCGACCACAAGGGCAAGGTGGCCAGCAAGGAGCACTTCCTGCTCCAGGTGCTGGGCCATGTGGAGGCCGTGGACATGGAGCGCTCGCAGGTGGTGATGAGCGCAATCCTGAAGGAGCGCATCGGCAACATCGAGCATCTGGTGCTCAACCGGGAGGCCATCCCGCCCGATGCGGTCATCTTCCGGCTCTCACGCAAGCGCAACGAGTTCCTAGTCAAACAGGCCACGTACGAGGCCCTCACGAATCAGGGAGTCACCGGCCTCAAGTGCTTCCAGGCGGACGGCTGGGACGGGATGGACATCTACTAGCGCATGGAACTGGACTTCCGCAGCCTGCGCGAGGACTCGGCCCTGGCACTCGAACTCCTGCTGGGACGCATCCACCCGGAGGCCTCCCGCGAGGAGCTGGTACGCGACGTGGCGGCCGTGTGCCTGCGCTTCCACACGCTGGGCGTGGCCAGCCTGCTGGTGGACGGCTACGCGAAGGATTTCTTCCTCAACCTGGGGCGCGCGGGGGAGAGCTGGCGCCGGCTGCTCGCGCTGCTGCGCTCGCGCGGTGAGTCCCCTCCGCCCGCGACCTGGCAGGAGCCGCTGCTGGGCGCGGTGGCCGCAGGGCACTGGGAGCTCGCCCGGCGCATCGTCCAGGACTCGGCCACGCAATGGCAGCCGGAGGCCGACGAGTACGAAGATGACTTCGACTGGGCGGTGCTTCTGCGAGAGTTCATCGCCCCACGGGAAGAAGGGCCGGAGCGGACGGACGCCCTGGTGGCGAGGCTGGAACGCTCCGGAGCCGATACCTGTGCGGAGCGACTGGCGTTGGTGGAGGCCCTGCGGAAGCGGGACGCCCACGCTTTCTTCGAGGCCTTCGAGGCCACCCGGCTGGAGCACGGGCGCCAGACGGAGAAGCTCGCCAACAGCTTCACCACGGACGTGGAGCGCTTCGCGCCCCATCGCTACGTCTGGTTCGAGGGCATTGCGCTGCTACGCCTGGGCGAGCGCGCCGGACTCCAGAGCCACGACCGCTACCTCTACTGCCCACCGCTGGCTCGCGTGCGCATGGACGTCCCCATTGATGAGGACTGGCTCGTCCGTCTGCCTGTTTGAGCGAGGGCACATCGCTGGCAATCCCCAGAGTCGGTAGACTCATCGTCTGGGCGGGTCCACGCGGGCCCGCAACGGGGGCACGCGCATGAGCAAAAAGTCAGACGTCCCGGAGCCGGGTCCGGGGACCCGCACGCCGGAGCCCATCCTGGGGAGCCGCGAGGGCTGGGCCGCCGGTATCGACTCGCAGGGCCGGTTGCTCGTGGACTTCGAGGACAACCCCCTCGGGCAGCCCGTGCCCGCGAAACTTGCGGTGGTGCTCGACGCCCAGGCCCGGCAGGACGTCGTCGCGTCCCGCCAGCGGGTGGTGCTGCTCTTCGAGAAGGGGGACCCGCGCCTGCCATTCCTCATGGCCCTGCTGCATGAGCCCAGCGAGACGCCGCTGCTGGATGCACTGCTGGAGCCGGCCCCGGTCTCCCCGCGCCTTCCGGCCGAGGCCCGCGTCGATGGAAAGAGGGTGGTCCTGGAAGGAAAGGACGAGGTCATCCTCCAGTGCGGCGAAGCCAGCATCACCCTCCGGCGCAATGGGAAGATCGTCATCAAAGGCGTCACTGTCGAGACGCGGGCCCGGGGAGCCCACCGCATCAAGGCCGGTACGGTCGACATCAACTGAGCCCCTGACGGAGTTGTCCATTCGGGGACGCAGTCGAACTCCTTCGTCAGGAGGGCGGCCCACCGCCCGGCGAAGAAGCGCTCCCTCCCCGCTTCTTCTCGGACGCCACGCGGTTGACACGGGACTACGCTAGGAACGCCCATCATCGACGTTCCGCTCGCGAGCCCCATGGCCCCCTCCGTACGCCCCACCCCGCCGCCCGTCCTCGCCGCCATCGACGTGGGCACCAACGCCGTGCGCCTGGAGCTGGCCCGCGCCGACGCCGACGGCTCGCTCGAAACCCTCCACCAGGAGCGCGACCCCATCCGCCCCGGCGAGGGCGTCTTCACCACCGGCGAGATGCCCCCGGAGACCGCCGACCGCCTCCTGTCCACCCTGCGCCGCTACGCCGCCCTCTGCCGCCGTCACAAGGCCCAGGTGCGCGCCGTCGCCACCAGCGCGCTGCGCGAGGCCCGCAACCGCCAGGACATCGTGCGCCGCGTGCACGAGGAGGCCGGCATCGAACTGGAGGTCGTCAGCGGCAAGGAGGAGGCCCGCCTCATCTGCCTCGGCGTGCTGCACCGCAAGCCCGCCAACGCCCGCTCGCTCCTCATCGACATCGGCGGGGGCAGCACCGAGATCGCCATCGCCACCGGCGAGAAGCCCGACGAACTCTGGAGCCTGACCCTCGGCTCGGTGCGCCTCACGGAGGTGTTCGACACCTCGCGCACCGTGACGCCCAAGCAGCTGCGCCTCATGCGCGGCTTCGTCAACGAGGTGCTCCACAAGACCCTCCCCGAAGAGCTGCCCGCGCTGCCTCGCATCGCGCTGGGCTCGTCCGGCACCATCCAGGCCGTGGCGGGCTTCGCCGTGGGCGAGAACGGTGGCAACGCCACCGTGCGCCAGCTCACCCAGGCGGTGGAGACGCTGGCCTCGATGCCGCCGGAGCGCCGCCGCAAGCGCTTCGACCCGCGCCGCGCGGACATCATCGTCTCCGGCGCCGTCATCCTGGAGGGCGTCGCCCGCCACCTGGGCGTGGAGTCCGTCAGCGTCGTCAACCGCGGCCTGCGCGACGGCCTGCTCGTGGACCTGTTCTACCGCCAGGACGAGACGCGCGATGACCACAGCCTCGCGGACGCGGCGCTCGTCATCGGTCAGCGCTTCTTCTTCGACGAGAAGCACGCCCGCCAGGTGGCCCGCATGTCCCTGGCCCTCTTCGACGGGCTGGCCGCGCTCCACCAGTTGCCCCTGTCCGTGCGCCCCCACCTGGAGGTCGCCGCGCTGCTGCACGACATCGGCACGGCGGTCAGCCACGAGCGCCACCACCGGCACACGTACTACCTCATCCACAACGCGGACATCCCCGGCCTCGCGGACCGCGAGCGCGAGCTCATCGCCCGCGTCGCCCGCTACCACCGGCGCTCCCAGCCGGAGCTGTCCCACTCCGGCATGGCCGGCCTCACCCCGTCCGAAGCGCGCCGCGTGCGCAAGCTGGCCACGCTGCTGCGCCTGGCGAACGCGCTGGACCACAGCCACCACCAGCCCATCCGCGAGTTCAAGGTGACGCAGGGGCGCGACATCGTCACGCTGCACCTGCACGCCCGTCAGCCGCTGGACCTGGAGCTGTGGAACGCCGAGCGCGAGGTCGCCGCCTTCCGCAAGGTCTTCGGCAAGCGGCTCGCCTTCCAGGTCCACTCGGCCGGGCGCTAGGGCCACCGGCTCCCCGCCTGCCCTGCGGCAAGGGGAGCAACGCAAGCTTTGCCCCACCCCGCGTCCATGGACAGCGTCCAGGGACACGTGTCCGCGCGCGCCGCGCCGTGGACCGTTTCGTCTTTCGAAGCCCTGGCGGGGCAAGGAGCACATCATGAAGGCTGTCGTATTCCATGGGATTGGGGACATCCGGCTGGATGAGGTCGCGGAGCCGAAGCTGAAGGACCCCACCGACGCCGTGGTCCGGCTGACCGCCAGCGCCATCTGTGGCACCGACCTGCACATGATCCGCGGCACCATGCCCGGCATGAAGCCCGGCACCGTCCTGGGCCACGAAGGCGTGGGTATCATCGAGGAGCTGGGCGCGGACGTGCGCAACTTCAACGTGGGCGACCGCGTGGTCATCTGCTCCACCATCGCGTGCGGCAACTGCTCCTACTGCCGCTCCGGCTATTACGCCCAGTGCAATGACGCGAACCCCAACGGCCCCACCGCGGGCACCGCCTTCTTCGGCGGCCCGGCGACGACGGGGCCCTTCAACGGCCTCCAGGCGGAGAAGGCGCGCATCCCGTACGCGCACGTCACGATGGTGAAGGTGCCCGACACCGTCACCGACGACCAGGCCATCCTCGTCTCCGACATCTTCCCCACGGGCTACTTCGGCGCGGAGATGGCGGAGATCAAACCCGGCGACACCGTGGCGGTGTTCGGCTGCGGCCCGGTAGGCCTGTTCGCCATCGTGAGCGCGAAGCTGCTGGGCGCGGGCCGCGTGTTCGCCATCGACTGCCATGAGGACCGGCTGCAACTGGCGCGGAGCCAGGGCGCGGAGATCATCAACTTCGAGCAGGAGGACCCGGTGGAGACGCTCAAGCGCTTCACCGCGGGCATCGGCGTGGACCGCGCCATCGACGCGGTGGGCGTGGACGCCATGCACGCGCACCACGGCCCCGCCGCCAAGAAGGCCAGGGCGGAGGCGCCCGAGTTCAAGCGCGAGGTGGCGCAGGTCGCCCCCAAGACGAAGCCGGATGGCGACAACTGGGTGCCCGGTGACGCGCCGTCGCAGGCCGCGCAGTGGGCCGTGCAGGCGCTGGCCAAGGCGGGCACGCTGTCCATCATCGGCGTCTACCCGCAGACGATGAACGCGTTCCCCATTGGCGACGCGATGAACAAGAACCTCACCCTGCGCATGGGCAACTGCAACCACCGCAAGTACGTCCCGCGCCTGCTGGAGCTGGTGCGCGCCGGGACGGTGGACCCCACCGCCATCCTCAGCCACGTGAAGACGATGGAGTCCGCCATCGACGCGTACCGCAACTTCGACCTGCGCAAGCCGGGCTGGGTGAAGGTGGAGCTGGAGCCGGGCGTCACCGTCCAGTGACAGCTCAGGCATCCAGCAGCAGGCACGTGTCCCCGAACTCGTGCCCCACGTAGCCCACGGCCTCCGCGTGCGCCGCCGCCCTTTGCAAAAGCGGCAGCGGCGCGAAGGCCTGTAGCAGCGCATGGTGACTGCTCCCCGGTTCATGCACGCCGGAGAGCAGCCCGTGCACCACCCGGGGCACGTAGCCCGGCCCGAGCAGCAGGTCCGTCACGTCCTCGCCCGGCACCAGACGCCCTCCGTGCTGCGTCGCGCGGCCCTCCAGCGCCCGCACCACGGTGGTGCCCACCGCCACCACGCGCCCGCCTCGGGCCCGCGTCTCCTCCACCCGCGCCACCGTGTGCGCGGGAATGTCCGAGCGCTCCGGCCGGGGCAGCGCCGCATCCAGCGCCGCGTCCCCCGTGGAGGACAACCCCGCCGCATGCGTGAGCGACGCCCACCGCACGCCGCGCGCCTTCAACCGCTGGAACACGGACGCCGTGAGGGGCCGGCCCGCGGACGGCATCTCCGCGGCCCACGGGCGCGCGGCGTAGAGCGTCTGCACGTGCCACAGCGCCAGTGGCCCCGCGGTGTACGCGTACTGCACCGGCCGCCCGGCTCGATAGAGCGCGTGCCAGAGCGCCGCGCCGGTCAGGTCGAAGGCGACGCGCAGCAGCCGGGGCGACGGGGGCAGCACCTCCACCACCCGCGCCGTGAGGCCTCCTACTTCCAGGCGCGAGCCCACGGGCAGTTCGGGCGGAGGGGGCCGGTCCTCGGTGCGTCGGCGCCAGTCGCCCGCGCCGAAGAGCACCGCCGTCCAGGTGTCGTCGGGTTCGTGGGACAGCAGGCGCAACTCGATGGCGGCGCCCGCGCCGGTGCGGCCCGTGAGCGAGCCGGGCAGCGTGGCCGCGTCGTTGAGCACCAGCAGGTCTCCCTCGCGCAGGAGCAGGGGCAGGTCGGAGGCGACGGCGTCGGTGAAGCGTCCCGCGCGGGGCTCCACGTGCAGCAGCCTCGCCGCATCGGGCTGTTCCCGGGGCCAGCGGGCGGCGTTCATGCGGCCTCCCACTTCGCGGCCTCGAACCGCTGCCCGGACACGGCGTCCTTCGCCTCCACCAGCGCGAGGATGCGCGCGGCCACGGCCTCCGGTCTCGCCAGCGTCGCGGGGTCCACGTCCGGCAGCGCGTCCCGGTGCATGCGGGTGTCCATGTCGCCGGGGTCCACCGCCAGCAGGCGCACGCCGCTGCCCTCCAGCTCCGCGGCCCAGATGCGCGTCAGGTGCTCCAGCGCCGCCTTCGACACGCCGTAGGCGCCCCAGCGGGGATACGCGGACACCGCCGCGTCGGAGGTGATGTTGAGCACCAGGCCCCGCCCTCGCAGCACCATGCTCCCGGCCACCGCCTTGCTCAGCCGGAAGGGGCCCAGCAGGTTGACCTCCAGCACCTGCGACACGTCCTCGCAGGCGGTGTCCAACAGGAGCGGCAGCGGCGTGGGACCGAGGATGCTCGCGTTGTTGACGAGCACGTCCACCGGCCCCACCAGCGCGGTGGCCGCGCCCACCAACGGGTAGATGGCCTGCTTGTCCCCCACGTCGTAGGCCAGCGCATGCACCGCGAGCCCCTCGGCCCGGAGCGGTGTCACCGCCGCCATCAGCGCCTTCGCCTCGCGGGCCACGCCCACCACCCGGGCGCCCTTGCGTGCGAAGCCCTCCATCAGCGCCCGGCCCAGCCCCCGGCTCGCTCCCGTCACCAGCACCGCTTGTTGCTTCAAGTCCATGGTTCGCTCCTCCGTTGGGAAGACGAATAGCCGGGGCGCTCCCATCGGATGGCATCGCCGCCAATGGGTTGGCAGAATGCCAGCGCATGAGCGACGAGGACCTTCCTGGCAGGCTGGCGCGCAACCTCCGGACGCTGCGGGAGACGCGTGGGGCCACGCAGGTGCAGCTCGCGAAGCTGGCGGGCGTGCCCCGGGCGACCTGGGCCCATCTGGAGTCCGGCGCGGCCAACCCCACCCTCTCCGTGCTGCACCGGGTGGCGGGGGCGCTCCAGGTCTCACTGGAGGAGCTGCTCGCCCGGCCCAAGGCGAGCGCCCGGCACTACCCGCGTGAAAGCCTCCTCGTCCGTCAGCGCGGCGCGGCCCTGCTGCGCAAGCTCCTGCCGGACCCGCTGCCCGGCATGGAGTTCGACCGGCTGGAGCTCCCGGCCCGCGCGCGCATCACCGGCGTGCCCCACACGCCCGGCACCCGCGAGTACCTCGCCTGTGAGTCCGGCACGCTCGCGCTGATTGCCAGCGGCGAGCGCTTCGTCCTCGAGGTGGGTGACGTCGTCGTCTTCCGGGGCGACCAGAAGCACTCGTACGAGAACCCGGGGACGCGCACGGCGGTGGGCTACTCCGTCGTGCTGCTCACCCCGTCGGTCTGAAGCAGCGCTGGCCGGCTACGCGCCGCCGGCCTGCCAGAGGAGCATCCCCATCTCTGGCCCTGCTGCCGCGTCCACTCCAGCCCGGCTGCCCGGCTGCTGGGAGTTGAGGGGAACCGAGCACGGCGGGGGGTGGGGGCTTGCATCACCCTGCGTGAGGGTGACAGGAGACCCAGGCACTCCTCACTAGGGACCGCCATGACTCCTGGAATGAACCCCGCTCCTGCCTCCGCGCGACGCGCCCTGCTCCTGCTGGCCCTGGGACTGGCGGCCTGCGGCAGCAAGGACGTGCGCCCCGACGACGCCAACCCCGACGACGTCAACCCGGACGACTCTGGCGCGTTGGACGTCTGCGCCACGGGCCTGCCGGGGACGGACCCGGCCAGCGGGACGTGCGCGCCGGTGCGGTTGCAGTGTGCCCAGGACCTGGGCGGCTTCAAGACGGACCGCTACGTCTGGCGCGACCACGCGTGCCGCCTGCGTTCCGTGTCGCTGGTGCGCAACGACGCGGCGGATCCGGCCGGTTGGAATGGCGGCTACATCCGCCGCTACACATACGAGGTCGCTGGCGCCCAGCGCACCTGCGACGGCCAGAACCCGCAGGTGCCCGGCTGGGGCATGGTGACCAGCCACCTGAAGGACGGCCAGCCGTGGGGCGCGTGGACCCAGGGCACGCGCGGCACCGGGCGCACCATCTTCAAGGGCGCCCACCACGCGCTGCACGAATTGAAGTGGCCGCTGTCATTGGATGGCAACGTGGTGCAGGTGACGGTGCAGTACCTCTTCGCCACCGGCCGCGACCACCCGCTCTACGCCATCACCCACGACGCGTCCGGCTTCCCCGCGGACCGGATTGAGGCCGACGTGCGCTCGCCCTACGGCGACCTCGCCTTCGACGGCAACGCCAACGCGGACATCGCGGGCCTGGGCTGGGGTGACCGCTACCGCTTCGTCACGCTGGGCTCGCCGGTGAGGATGAACACCGGCTGGGACTACCGCGAACCCAACGTCGTCCCCTACACGCGCATGTGGACCGCCGCGCCGGACGCGGAGATGGGCGTGGTGCAGACCCAGACGTGGCAGCAGAAGCCCGCGGGCGGCTACTGGCTGTATCCCGAGTGGGGCACGCGCCACGAGGCCGGCCCCATGCCGGCGGACTACAACTGGCCCTACCAGCTCAACCAGTACGAGCTGCCCTTCGTGACCAACTCCCACCGACTCGCGTGGGGCAGCAACTTCGGCGCGGTGGGCAAGCGGCAGTACCCCCGCCTGGGCGATGACGGCGTGATGCTCTCCGGCCACCCGTACCAGAGCTACTCCGTCTTCATGGTGCTGGGCACGCACGCGGCGAACCCCGTGCTCTCGCTCGCGTCGGAGGTGGAGGCGTGGCAGGGCGTGAGGCTCTCCACCACCGAAGGCACCGTGCGCACGCGCGGCCCGGGGGGCGTGGGCCGCACGGACGAGGTGACGTACGACGTGGCGGGCTACAACCCCGTCTATGCGACGTGGGAGGTGAACGCCGCCTCCAACCGCGTGGCGCTGGCGTTCGACACCGCGGGGCGCACGCTCGTGCACCCGATGCTGGTGGTGCGTGACTACACCGCCACGGGCGCGCCCGGCGCCGTCACGTTGAACGGGCAGAAGCTCACCGCGAACACGGACTACTTCGCGTCGGTGGACACCGCCGGCAAGGCGCTCTGGCTCACCCTGCAGCGCGACCTGAAGGGCGCTGTCACGCTGCGGGTGGAGTGACCGCCAAAGGCAAGACAGGCCCCTTGCACACGAGGTGCGAGGGGCCCGTCCTGCTTGTTCCAGCGGTTCATGACGTCAGCGACGGGCGCGTCAGTCCACGGAGCCGCTGCCACCGAAGGCCTGGGGGGCCTGCGAGCGCAGCTGCTCCCACTGGGCGCGGGCCTGCTGCTCGGTGCGCATCTGCTCGTCCACGCGGCGGCGCGCGTCCTCCACGTCCCGCTTGGAGTCGGCGATGGCGGACAGGAAGTTCGATTCGGACATGTCCTTGGCGCGCACGTCGCCGGACTGCTCCAGCGCCTTGTACTCGGCCAGGTTCAGCTCCGACTCCGCCGCCTTCAGCTCGGCGTCGCGCAGGTCCTTCTCCGCCTTGAGCGTGTCCGTCTTGCGCTCATGCCAGGCGACCTGGGCCTCGGCCGCGGCGCGTCCCGCCTCCGCGCCCTGGAGCCTCGACCTCGCCTGCGCGATGGGGCTCGACTGGCCGGTGGCCTCCGCGGCCTGCACGGCGGCCTGCTCCGCCTCCACGCGGCTGCGTGCGGCGTCCCCGTTGCGGCGGGAGACGTCCGCGGCGCGCTCCGCGTCACGCACGGCCACCTCGGCCCGCGTCACGTTGTCAGCGGCCTTGGTGCGGGCCTGCTGGGCCTCCCGCACGTCCCCCAGCTGATCCTCGGGGATCCGGGCCATCATCTTGTCGTCCACCTGCGTGGCCTTGGAACCTCCGCAGCCCGCGAGGAATACCAGCGATGCCCCCATCGCCACGCCCGTCACCCAATGACGCTTCGTCCTGTTCTGGATCATGCTTTGGACCTCCCGTACGCAGATGACTTTGGGAGAAGCTAGGCACTGTCGGACCCAGGGACAGGCATTCCGGACGCTCCAGGTGCCCCATTCCCCGCTGGGAGTGCAGCTCCCGAATGAACCTGCCTGGGGGGTAGGCAGGCGTTGCCCGGTCCCGGAGCCCTTTCTGGAAAAAGCCATGTCCCAACCTGGCGGGCGAGCGTGTCTCAACCGCGCGCGGTCGATGCGCCACCAGGGAGGGAACTTGAAGCGAGCCGGATGGGGAGTCGTGTTGGGAATGAGCTGTGCGCTGCTGGGCGCGGCCTGTCAGCCGGAGGGGGACACCGGGCCGGACGGCGAGCTGGGCGAGGACTCCGTGAAGATGCGCATCTCGCTGCAGGGGGATGCGTGCGGCGTCGTGAGCGCGGATGCCACCGTGTCCGCTCCGGACTTCATGCCCATCGGGCCCGAGCCCCTCTTCGTGCAGAACGGCTACATCGAGGGCGGCATCCAGGACGTCCCGGCCGGGCGGCAGCGGCTGGTGGACGTGCGGGCCTACAACACCGCGGGGCTGGTGGTGTACGCGGGCAGCGCGTTCGTGGATGTGTATGACGGGCCGGTGTCGTACGCGCAGCTCACGCTGAAGCGCAACCCGCACAACTGCCCGGGCACGGGGACGGGGGACATCTACATCATCGGTGTGTTGGAGGGCCGCCCTGGAGAGATTGACGGCGGGGCGTATGACGCGGGTCCTGGCCCTGGTTGGGATGCGGGCTCCGGCTGGGATGCGGGCCCGGGTCCATCCTACGACGCAGGCTACGCGCCCCGGCCGTAGAACCAGGCGGTGAGGGCGAGGCGGGTCGCGTGCGAGGGCAGCACCTCGTGCTCCAGCCGCTCGCTCAGGAACACCACGAGCCGGTCCAGCACCGGCGCCACGTCCACCGGGTCGCCGGGGTCCTCGGGATGGAGGCGCAGCATGCCGCCGTCCGGGGGCGTCCAGCCGGCGTTGGCGTACCAGATGGCGGTGAGCCGCCGGTTGGACTGTCCGGGGAACGCGTCGCGGTGCCGCGCGTAGTGCGCACCGCCGCCGGGGTAGCAGGCGAGCTGCACGTCGAAGCGCCCCAGGCCCAGGTACGCGGCGGAGGACACCGCGTCGCCGAGCTCGCGGAAGTGGTGCCACAGGGTCTCCAGCGCGGGGTCCGCGCCGGGCAGCACCCATTCGATGTGGTCGCCCCGCACGGAGGTATCGAGCGAGTGGTCCGCGCCGCGCCGGATGCCCGCGGGCCGGAGCACGCCCGCCTCCACGCGAGCGAGCGCCGCGTCTCGCACCGCGAGGGCCTGGGGTTCGCCGAGGAAGGCGTCGCGCAGGAAGTATCCATGCGAGCCCAGGGCCTCCACCTCCGCGTCCGTCAGGTCCATCCCGCCTCCAAAGCCCGCCAGGAACTCAGGCGACACGCTGCCCCAGGACGCCGGTGCAAAGGAAGCGGGTAGACTGCCGGGCCATGGCGAACCTCTCGCGAGTCCTCTCCGTCCTCGCCGCCGCCGCGGTCGGCGCGCTGGTCGCATGGGTGCTGCTGCGCCCGGCCGCTCCGAAGCTGCCGGACAGCGCCACGGTGGTGGAGCAGATGCGGGAGGTGGCGAGGCTGGAGACGCTGGATGTGGCCCTCTACAAGAAGGTCACCTTCACGCCGGAGCCGGCGGCCACTGATGCGCTGTGGAAGGACGTGCTGCTCTGGGCGAGCTACACGCTGCAGAACCCGCACGGGCGCGCCATCGTGTTCGCGGATGCGCACCTGGGCTTCGACTTCCAGCGCTTCGACGCAAGCCACCTGCACGCCTCGGGAACGCGGGTGGACGTGCTCCTGCCGCCCATGGAGGTGAGGGTGGCGCTGCGGCCGGGGGAGACGGAGATCATCGACTCCAACCTGGACAGCGCGCAGACGGCGCAGTTGCTGGAGAAGGCCCGTCTCGCCTTCGAGCAAGAGGTGCGGCAGGACACGCGGCTGCAGGAGAAGGCGCGCCAGTCCGCGGAGCGCGCCCTGCGGGGACTGCTGCTCACGCTGGGCTTCCGCGAGGTGCGCTTCGTGGACACGCTGCCGTTGGGCGCGGCGGGCTGAGGCCTGCGAAAGGGCTTCGCGATGACGGCTCGATGGGAGTTGGTGCAGGGCGACCTCACGCAGGTGAAGGCCGACGCCATCGTGAACGCAGCCAACTCCGCGCTGTCCGGAGGCGGTGGTGTGGACGGGGCCATCCACCGGGCGGCGGGGCCGGAGCTGCTCGCGGAGTGCCGCCCCCTGGGCCGCTGTCCCTTTGGAGAGGCCCGCATCACCCGAGGCTACCGTCTGCCAGCGGCCCACGTCATCCATGCCGTGGGGCCCGTGTGGCAGGGCGGAACCCACGACGAGGACGCGGTGCTCGCCGCGTGCTACCGGAACGTCTTCGTCCTCATGGAGCAGCACGGCCTGCGCACCGTGGCCTTCCCCTCCATCTCCACCGGGGCCTACGGCTTCCCCATTGAACGGGCCGCCCGGATCGCGCTGAAGGAGATTCTCGCCGCCCTGGAGCGTCTGCCTTCACTCCAGCGGGTCACGGTGGTGCTCCACAGTGAGAGGGATTTGAAGGTGTACCAGCGGGCACTCGAATCCTGAGCGCAGGACTTCACTCCGACCGCAGTCCTTCCCCGTCCATCAGCAACAGGCCGGGGACCCCATCCGGCGCATGTCCCAACGCGGTGAGCATCTGCACCGAATCCGCGTCCGACGCCCGGCACAGCAGCGCCACCTCGCGCCGGCCCAGGCTCACGCGCAGGCGTCCACCGCCCGTGGCGGCATCGAGCCACCGACGCTGCGACTTCGTGAGCAGCCGCGCTCCGTCGTACCCGTCGCCGCCCGTCACGGCCCAGACGCCGGAGAAGGCTTCGGCCAGTCGCACCTCGCCCTGGTCGATGACGACGGGCCGCACGTCGGCGGGATGCGCCTCCAGGTTGCGCCACGCCGCCGCGTCCACGGCTTCGAGCGTGAGCGCTGAATCCACCAGCGCGCTGGCGGGCAGGTAGCGCACGAACTCCGCGTCCTCCAGCACGTAGAAGACCTCCAGCCCCGCTGGCCCCGGCCGGAACAGCGCGCCCTGGGTTCCCGCCACGAATCCCGCCGGCCTGAGCACGGGCCGCAGCGACTCCAGCGCCACGCCTGTCGGACCCACGCCCGAGGACAGGCCCCCCAGGCGCGCCGCCAGCGCCTCCGCATGCGCGGTGAGCCCCGAGGGCCCGGGGGCCTCGCGATACGCCGCATACAGCGAGCCCACGTCCACGCGCCCCACGCCGCCCGACGCCAGCTTCACCAGCAGGTCCTTGCCCTGGCGTCGGAAGGTCACGCCCGCGCGGCCCAACGCGGCGGTGAGCGCGGCGGTGAACTCCGGGCGCAGCACCTGCTCCTGCGGCGCGGGAGACGGTGGCAGGTCCGCGGCCTCCAGCTCCGCGCGCAGCAGCTTCGCCTCCGCGTCGAAGGGGTCGCGCTCCACGGCCTCCGCCACGTAGGCCCGGGCGCGTGCGGCCTCACCCTGTCGCAGCGCGAGCACCGCGAGCACCTTGAGGACCTCCGGGTCACCGGGGTTCAGGACCAGCGCCTCGCGCAGCTCGCCTTCCGCGTCGCGGTGCCGCTCCAGCCCCAGCAATGCGCGCGCGAGCCCCAGTCGCACCTGGAGGTCCTCCGGGAAGTCGCGCCGCAGGGCCTGCATCAGCGGCAGGGCTTCACGCTCGGCGTCGGCGTTGACCAGCGCATGCGCCACGGCGAGGCGCAGCGTGGGGCCGGGGCTCGATGCGGCCTCGGCGCGCAGCGCGGCCAGCTCCGCGTCGCTGAGCGCGTCTCCCGCCTCCACCTTGCGGCGCAGGCGCTCCAGTTCCGCCAGGGGCATCACGCGCGGGGACTCTAGTGGCCTCCACCCGGAGCGCCCAGCCCTTCGGCGGGCGCTTCCTCACCCCGGGTCTGCGCGAGGAACTCGTCCAGCGCTCCCACGTCGATGGGCTTGCGGAACACCGCGTCCACCAACGCCAGGCTCGCGCGGTTCTGCCCGCGCACGTCCATCCCGGTGACGATGGCCAGCAGGGTCTGGGGCGAGCGCTGCCGCAGCTCGCGCGCCAGCTCCCAGCCGGTCATCTCCGGCATCACCGCGTCCAGGAGCGCCGCATCGAACGGATGCTTCTCCCAGATGCGCAGCGCCAACTCCGGGCTGTGCGCCACCTGCACGTCGTAGCCCTCCTCGCCCAGGACCTCGGCCATCATCCGCGCGTTGTCCAGGTCGTCGTCCACCACCAGCACGCGGCGCGCGGGCCGCGTCAGGCGCGGCACGCCTCCCGGGGCCATCCGCACCGGCGCCTGGGCGTCAGCGATGCCTGCCGCCGTGTCGCTGTAGCGCGGCAGCCGCACGACGAAGCTCGCGCCCGGGCCGTCGCGCCGGTTCTCCACCGTCAGCTCCCCGCCCCAGCGCTGCACCTGCGTGCGCGCCACCGCCAGGAACAGCGAGAACTGGGGCGCGCCCGGGTCCCGGCGCAGCGGGTCGAACAAGCGCGCCAGCTCATCCACCGCGTAGGGCGGCCCGCCGTCCTCCAGCTTCAATGACAGCCATCCCTCCCCTTCCGGACGCGTGCGGACCTGGAGCATGCCGCCTCCCTCCATCCGGTCCCGCGCCGACAGCAACAGGTTGACGATGAGTTCGCGGAAGAAGCCCGCGTCTGCCTTCACACCCCACGGGAAGCCCAGGTCCAGCTCCGTGTGCACCGGGTGCTCGCGCTGCTCCAGCTCGCCTCGCGCCAGCTCCAGGGCCTCGCGCACCGTCTGGTCCACCGGCACGTTGGCCAGGCGCTCCTCGGTGCGCTGCACGCCGAACTCCTGCAGCCGCGCGACCAGCTCGCCCACCTGGCGCACCGTCTTGTCCAGCGCCTCCACGTGCTCGGGTTTGTATTCGCGTTGCAGCAGCGTGATGCGCAGCCGCAGCACGTTGAGGAAGTTGTTGAGCGCGTGCGCGGCGCCGCTCGCCAGCTGCCCCAGCGCCTGCTGCCGCGTGCGCCGCAGGAGCTGTCCCTGGAGCCTGCGCACCTCGCCGTGGGCGCTCTCCAGCGCCTTGGTCTTCACGGCCGCTTCGGTCCGGTCGCTGAAGGTCTGGATGACGCCGGCGAGGACATGGTCCTCCTCCCACACCGGCGTGGCGCTCATCTCCAGCGTGGCGTCGGTGCCGCCGGGACGCTCCACCACCATCATCACGCCGCGCACCGGGCCCTTCTCGCGCAGCGCGCGCAGGAACGGCATGTCCTGCACGCGGAAGGGTTCGCCCGTCGGGTGCCGGGCGTTGACCTGCGTGAGCACGGGTGACAGCGAGCCGGCGGCGCGCGCGCCCACCACCGCGCGCATGGGCACACCCATCAGGCGGCTCACCGGCGGCGAGGCGAAGGACACCATGCCGTCCGTCTCCGCGAGGAGGATGCCCACCTCCACGTGGTTGAGCACAGACTCCATCACCGCGGCCTCGCGGAAGCGGACCTCCTCCGTCTTGAGGACGCGCGCGTAGGAGGCCTGCGCGGACGCATCCGCCTCCCACACCAGCTCCGACACCAGCTCCGCGACCTCCGCGTCGATGAGGCCCCCGTTGCGGCGCGCGTAGACGTACAGCAGCACCTCCTGGAGCGACTTGAACTCGCGCGTCAGGTCCTCGGGTTCGAAGTTCTGGTCGTACCGGAACGCCCCGTGCGAGCGCACCACCTCCGGCCACAGCCGTATCGCGTCCTCGCCCCGGTCCCGGAGCAGGCGGGCAAGCTCTTCCAGCAGGTGGTTCAGGGGCGCCCGCAGGTCGCGGCCGGGCACCTCCACTTCATAGGTCTCCGCCCGCAGGCGCTTGGCCCACAGACGGGTGATGCGCTCGCCCTCGTCCGAGAGCAGGCCCGACAGTGCGGTGATGGCGGTATCGGAAGGCACGCTCAAGGGCGGACGATGCGCACTCTCCCTGCTCGCAGCCACCCGGCCCCCCTGGAGGGGTCGCGCGCCAGTGTCCAGCCCTGCACACCGCCGGGGCCACCAGGGGGCTTGAGCGCCTGGCTGGCCGGCTGCCCTGGCTGATGGCGCGGATCATCCCCACCTTCCCCGGCACGGATGAGCGTGAAAGAGCGCAGGCCGAATGATCTGGAGCAGCCCCTGGTCTCCCAGCAGGCCATGGCGCAGCTGTTCCGTGGGGAGCTGAGCCGCTCGGACACGTGGCGCACGCGCCTGGACACGACGACCAACTGGGCGCTCACCACGACGGCGGCGGTCATCTCCTTCGGCTTCGCGACGCCGGAGAGTTCGCACGTGACGTTCCTGGCGGGCATCTGGATGGTGGTGTCGTTCCTGCTCATCGAGGCGCGCCGCTATCGCTACTACGACCTGTGGAACCGCCGGGTGCGCCTGCTGGAGGACGGGTGGTGGGCGCCGATGCTGCGGCGGGAGCCGGTGGATCCGGATGCCCTGCGCGAGCTGGCGGTGGAGATGTCGCGGCCGCAGATCCAACTGTCGTTGGGGTCGGCCATCGCGACGCGGCTCAACCGCGCGTATGGGCCCATCCTCATCGTCCTGTTGGTGACGTGGTTCTTCAAGGTCTACAGCCACCCGCGTCCGCCCAAGGACTTCAGCGACTTCGTGGAGCGGGCGCACGTGGCGTGGCTCCCTGGCCCCATCGTGATGGGCTCCCTGCTGTTCCTCACGGTGGCGGCGGCCTACCTCTTCACCGCGTCCTTCTTCATCCGGGCACCGCTGGGCGAATTGCGCACGCGCCCCCGGGGTCGCCGGGCCGCGCTGTGGGAGACCTTCTACCGGCCCTACGCCATCCAGCGCCGCAAGCGCACGCGCCGCACGGGGGCCATGGGCAACCGCCCCACGCAGCCCCGTCCTCCGGCCCCGTTCGACCCCTGAGCGGCGTCCCGTCCCCTGAGCCCCGGAGACCCGGGTAGGCACAGGTCCGCCCCGAGGGGCTCCCTCTCGCACCCCCGGGAGGCAGGGGAGCGGGCCGCCCGGGGCTGATGGGGACCATGCCTCCCGATTGAACGGGGCCCGCTTTCGTCCTTCCGGCCCCCCTGGATTTGTGGTGTGAACCGCCCCCATGGCGAACACGCGCACTGTGACGGTCATCAACGGCGACGGCATCGGTCCCGAAGTTTCTGCGGCCACCATTCGCGTCCTCGAAGCCCTCAAGGTCCCGCTGGAGTTCGAGTTCAAGGACGCCGGCACCGAGGTCGTGGCCAAGTTCGGCACCAACCTCCCCCATGAGACCGTGGAAGCGGTCCTCAAGAGCGGCGTCGCCCTCAAGGGCCCCACCGGCACCGTCGTCGGCGGCGGCCTGCCGTCCGCGAACGTGGGCCTGCGCAAGCGGCTGGACCTGTACTCGTCCCTGCGCCCGGTGAAGAGCGTCCCCAACGTCAAGACGCGCTACGAGAACGTCGACCTCGTCGTCGTGCGTGAGAACACCGAGGACCTCTACGTCGGCCTGGAACACATCATCGTCCCGGGCGTCGTCGAAGCGCTGAAGATCATCACGGAGAAGGCCTCCACGCGCATCGCGCGCTTCGCCTTCGAGTTCGCCAAGAAGAACGGCCGCAAGAAGGTGTCCGCCGTCCACAAGGCGAACATCATGAAGCTGTCCGACGGCCTCTTCCTGGACTGCTGCCGCAAGGTCGGCCGCGAGTTCCCGGAGATCCAGTACGACGAGGTCATCGTCGACAACCTCTGCATGCAGCTCGTCAAGGATCCGACCCGGTTCGACGTGCTGGTGACGGAGAACCTGTACGGCGACATCGTCAGCGACCTGTGCGCGGGCCTCGTCGGCGGCCTGGGCATGGTGCCGGGCGCCAACATCGGCGAGCGCACCGCCGTCTTCGAGGCCGTGCACGGCACCGCCCCGGACATCGCGGGCAAGGGCATCGCGAACCCCACCGCCCTGATGATGTCCGCGGTGATGATGCTGGAGTGGCTGGACCTCAAGGACGAGGCCATCCGCATGCAGGGCGCCATCCAGAAGGTCTACGGCGGCGAGGCGAAGGTGCGCACCGGCGACCTGGGCGGCAGCGCCACCACGCGCGAGTTCACCGACGCCATCATCGCCGCGCTGTAGTCCCCCTAGCCGACGATGACCTTGCGAACCCCCCGCGCTTCCAGGAGCGCGGGGAGCCGTTCGCGCTGGTCGCCCTGCAACACCAGCGCGTCCTCCTCCACGACCCCGCCGCAGCCCAGGCCGCCCTTCAGCGCCTTGAGCCAGGTGTCGAGCTGGGACGCCGGCAGCCCCAGCTGCTCCACCACCGTCACCTCCTTGCCCCCCCGACCCTTGCGCTCCATCCGCACGACGGCGCGCGCGGGCCCCTTGGGTTCGGGCTTCGCGCGGGGCTCTGGCGGAGGCGGCCCCGCGGGCAGGGCCTCCCGCTGCGCGGACAGGGCGGCGAAGGGGTTGTTGAAGGGCCCCGGCGCTGGCGGGGCCTCGGCCTTCTTGTCGCGCTTGCCCATGACGTGCGGCCCCTTCCTGCCTACGGGTGGGCGTGGCCCTCGTGGCCGGACGGCATGGCCATCGCCTGCGGCAGGACGTTGAAGGCGGGGTGGTTGGCGTCGCCCCGGGCCAGCACCAGCGCGTAGATGAGCGGCGCGGACGGCGGCACCTCCCGGCCGTTCACCAGCACCAGCGGCGTGGCCTGGATGTTGTACTTCAGCGCGTACTCGACGTCCTGGCGCAGCTTGCCCACGGTCTCCGGCGAGGACATGCACCCCTCCAGTTGCGGACGCGCCACGGAGCCGGAGCTGGCGATCTCCATCACCCTGTCGGTGTCCAGGAAGGCCTGCGCGGCGAACAGCTTCTCGCGCAGCTCCCAGAAGTCCTTCGCGCCCTCCAGGCACACCATGGCCCGGGCCGCGTCACAGCGCACGCTGGGCGCGTCCAGGCCGCGCTTGGGGATGGCCGGGTTGCACGCGCCATCCAGCGGGAAGTGCCGCGCCTCCACGGACAGCGAGCCCTGCGGCGCGTGCTTCTTGAGCAGCGCCAGCTCCTCCACCAGCGACTTGCAGTGGGGGCACTTGCTGTCGGTCCACTCCAGCACCTTCACCGGCGCCTCCACCGGGCCGAAGAGGCGGCGCGCGGGGTAGGCGGCCAGCTTCGGCGTGCTGCCGCGGTACACCGCGAGCGCGTTCGCCAGGAACTGCTGCTGCTCGCGGGGCAGGCTCGCGAGGAAGCCGTCCAGCGTGGCCGGCGGCGGCGGGGCCGGCACGTTGGCGGTCGAAGCCCCGGGCGTGGGC
>NZ_RAWG01000430.1 GCF_003611735.1 Corallococcus sicarius
CGCCCTGTTCCATCCCGCCTCCCTCCACGCCGCCATCCCAGAGCAAGGCATGTGCCCTGACGTCCCACTCCGGGGCGTGCGAGCGGGCCCCGTCCAGGCGCGCACGAAGGGGCCAGGGCGTGAGACGGACAACGGTGCTCCACCCGCGCTCTCAGTGCGCGAGGAGACGGGAGGCTCGACCGCTAGAAGCAGGAGATGGCGAAGAAGCCCTTGAGCTTGTCGTTCAGCTCGCGGAGCCGCTTGCCCAGCGTGCGGACGAACGTCCAGGGGAGTATGGAGGGGCGACCCTGGCGAGCTGGCCCTGGGTCAATCCCTCGAAGAGCGCAACCTTCTTGAGGACTGCGGCATCCATAGGGTCCAGGTACGGAACATGGCCTGAAGGACGGCGTCTGGTACCGTCCCAGCCCGAAAACGCAACAGCGCAGGAGGCGCCGTGTCGCAGGACAAGATTCAGAAGGTCACCATCATCGGTTCAGGTCCCGCGGGCTACACGGCCGCCATCTACGCGGCGCGCGCCAACCTGGAGCCCGTCGTCTTCGCCGGTGGCCCCACCCTGGAGCACCCGCAGCGCGTCCCCGGTGGCCAGCTCATGGTCACCACCGACGTGGAGAACTACCCCGGCTTCCCGGAGGCCATCACCGGCCCGGAGCTGATGGAGCGCTTCCAGAAGCAGGCGGAGCGCTTCGGCACCGCGCTGCACATGGAGAACATCACCAAGGTGGACTTCTCCCAGCGGCCCTTCCTGCTGGAGAGCGAGAGCGGCATGCAGGTGCGCTCGGAGACGGTCATCATCTCCACTGGCGCCACCGCCAAGTGGCTCAACGTGAAGGGCGAGGACACCTACAAGAACCGCGGCGTGTCCGCGTGCGCCACCTGCGACGGCGCCTTCTACAAGAAGCAGGACGTGCTGGTGGTGGGCGGCGGGGACACGGCCATGGAAGAGGCCACGTACCTGGCCAAAATCGTCAACCACGTCACCATCATCCACCGCCGTGACTCCCTGCGCGCCTCCAAGGTGATGCAGGAGCGCGCGCTCAACAACCCGAAGATCTCCTTCCTCTGGAACTCCGCGGTGGAAGAGGTCGTGGGCAATCCCAAGGGCATGACGGGCGCGGTGGTGCGCAACCTCAAGACGAACGACAGCCAGCTCGTCACCGCCACGGGCCTGTTCGTCGCCATCGGCCACACGCCGAACACGGAGCTGTTCCAGGGCATCCTGGAGACGCACCAGGGCGGCTACCTCAAGACGGTGCCGGGCAGCACGCGCACCAACATCCCCGGCGTCTTCGCCTGCGGCGACGTGCAGGACAGCTACTACCGCCAGGCCATCACCGCCGCCGGCACCGGCTGCATGGCCGCCATCGACGCGGAGCGCTGGCTCATCGAGCACGGCGAATGAGCACGAAGCAGAGATCGAATCAGAAGACGGTGGCGGTGCACGCGGGCTCCCGGCTGACCGGGAGCAAGGCCGTGCCCGTCATGCCGCCCATCTTCCCGGCGGCGGTGAACTGGTTCGACAGCAGCGACGACCTGTCCGACGCGCTGGACGGCAAGGACTACGCCTACGCCCGCATCAGCGCGCCCAACGCGGCGCTGCTGGAGGAGGCGGTGGCGGCGCTGGAGGGGGCCGAGGCGTGCGTCGCGTACGCCAGTGGCATGGCCGCGCTGCGCTCGCTCTTCGACGCGCAGCCGTGGAAGGCTGGGGACGTGCTGGTGATGCCCACGGACGGCTACGGCGTCACCCGGCTCCTCTACAAGAACCTGTGCGCCCGCTGGGGCGTGGAGCTGCGGCCGCTCAACCAGACGGACCCGGACGCCCCCGCGCGCATCCGCGAGTGGCGCCCGCGCATGGTCCTGGCGGAGAGCATCTCCAACCCGCTGCTGCGCGTGCCGGACATCCGCGCCCTCGCGGAGGCCTGCCGCGACGCAGGGGCCGTGTTCGCTGTGGACGCGACGTTCCCGTCACCCTTCGGGCAGCGCGCGCTGGAGCTGGGTGCGGACTACGCGGTGCAGTCCACCAGCAAGTGGCTCAACGGCCACAGCGACGCCCTGGGCGGCACGGTGAGCGGCTCGAAGGCGCGGATGGATCCGCTGCGCTCGGCGCGCATCCTGTCCGGGGACGTGCTGGGTCCCTTCGAGGCGTGGCTCACGCTGCGCGGCCTGCGCACGCTGCCGGTCCGCATGAAGGCCCACAACGAGCACGCTGGGCACGTGGCGAAGCGGCTGTCGGATTCGCCGCTCCTGGAGCGCGTCATCTACCCGGGCCTTGCGTCCCATCCGGACCACGCGGTGGCGGGCCGGATGCTGGAGGGCGGCTTCGGGCCCATGGTGGCGTTTGAAATCCGGGGCGCGGGCCAGAAGGAAGGCGACCGGTTCCTGGAGGCGCTGCGGGTGTGCAAGCCCGGACCGTCGCTGGGGGACGTGGGCACGCTGGTGATGCACGCGGCGAGCGCGAGCGCCCGGCGGATGACGCCCGAGGAGCGCGCGCAGGCGGGCATCCGCGACAGCCTCATCCGCGTGTCCGTGGGGCTGGAGGATCCGGACGACGTCGCGGACGACCTGCTCGCCGCGGTGGCGAAGGGGGCCGGCCGGTGAAGATGGTGGACGTTGGCGACAAGCCGAAGACGGAGCGCGTGGCGGTGGCCACGGCCCGGCTGCGGATGCTGCCCGCGACGCGCGAGCGCATCCTCGCGGGGCAGGTGGAGAAGGGGGACGTGCTCGCGGCGGCGCGCATCGCGGGCATCATGGCCGCCAAGCGCACCCCGGACTTCGTGCCCCTGTGCCACCCCATCGCGCTCGCGGGCGTGGACGTCACGCTCACGCCCGTGGACGAAGGGCTGGAGGTCCGCGTGCGGGTGAAGACGGTGGACCGCACGGGCGTGGAGATGGAGGCGCTCACGGCCGCGTGCGCCGCCGCGCTCACCGTCTATGACATGTGCAAGAGCGTGGACCGGGGCATGGTGATTGAGGCCGTGCAGCTGGACCACAAGTCCGGCGGTCGCTCCGGGACGTGGGAGCGCGAGGCTCCCTAGCGCTTTGTTTCCGCGCGCAGCCGCTCCAGGAAGAAGGCCACCACCACCAGCGAGTGCGTGATGTGGCCTTCCAGGATGAGCCGGGGAATGTCCGCGCGCGGGTGCAGCTCCACGAGGATGTCCTCGCCCTCGTCCGGGTCCCCTTCGTGCACGCGCTCGCAGTCGAGCGCCAGGAAGGTGTGGCACCGGTTGGGCTGGAAGGCCGGGTTGGGGTGCACCGCGCCCAGGGACTCCAGCCGCCCGGCGCGGTAGCCCGTCTCCTCCTCCAGCTCGCGCGCGGCGGCGGCCTCCGGGGTCTCTCCCGGGTCGATGCAGCCGCCGGGCACCTCCAGTGTCGGCGCGTCGATACCGAAGCGGAACTGGCGCACCATCACCAGCTCCTCCGCCTTCGTCACCGCGATGACGTTGACCCAGTCCGGGCACTCCATCCGCACGCGCGGGTGCTCCTGCTGCGTGCGCGGATCCGCCACCTTGTCCTCGCGCACCTTCACCACGCCGAAGTCATGCTCCAACCCCCGGCGCAGGCGCGGCCAGGGCTTCAGCTTCGGCTCGGACTCCGACGACATGCGGGGACTTCCTTCCAGCCAGGGACACAGGGGGACTTCGCCTAGTTGAGCAGCTCGGCCCGCGCTCGCAATTCGCGCGCGTGCAGCTCCAGCCGCTCGCGGTCCGGCGCGTCCGGTGACAGCTCCAGGCAGCGCTCCACGTCCTTGAGCGCCGCGCGGTAGGCCCCCATCGTGGTGAGCAGCGCCGCGCGCGTGCGCAGCTCTCCCGGGTGGTCCGGCGCCAGCAGGAGCAGCAGGTCCACCACCGCCAGCCCCTGCTCGCTCTCGTCGCGGCCCAGGTACACGCGGCGCAGGTTGGACAGCATGCGGTAGGCGATGAGCTCCACCGGCGCGGGCGCGAGCATCGCGCGGTCGAACTTGAGCTGCGGCGCCACGCGCTTGAGCAGCTCCTCACAGCCGTGCTCGGTGAGGATGTCGCCGTGGTGGAACGGATCCATCACCAGCTTGTGGTCGCCCGCGTCGCACGCCACCAGGAAGTGGCCGGGGAAGGGGACGCCGTACAGCGGGATGCCCGCGCGGCGCGCGACCTCCAGGTAGAGCACCGACAGCGTTATCGGCAGCCCCACCTTCCGCTCCAGCACCCGGTCCAGGAAGCTGTTGTCCGGGGCGTGGTAGTCGTCCTCGTTGCCCCGGAACCCCTCGATGTCCGCCAGCACGTGGCGCAGGGCGCGCAGGGAGGCCAGGGCCTCGCCCTTCTCGCTGAGCCTCTCGGCCTCCAGCTGCACCCGGCACGCGAGCGCGTCCAGCGTGTGCAGACACGCCGCCGCGTCCAGGTCCACCCGGCCCAGCGTGGCGATGGCCAGCGCGGCCAGGTCCAGGCGCGGAGGGTCAGCGGCCAGGGAAGACACCAGCCGCTCGCGTGCCAGCGGCGGGCCGAATCCAGAGGGAAAGCTCACGGTGCGCACCAGTAACCCACGGAAGCTCCTACGGCAAAGGCAGGCAGCCGAGCGTCAGGCCCCCGGGGGAGTAGCAGGCAACCGGCCCTTGATTTCCGCGCGCAGCGCCATGTGCGCCGAAATCAGTCCGGCCAGGATTCCGTCCTCGAACTCGAAGGAGGGGTGCTCCTTCAGCTGGGGGAAGTCGTGCGGGTTGCGCATCTCCTCCGGCCCGATGTTGGGCACCGCCTCGCGCGCCAGGCGCAGCACCTTCGCCTGCTGCTGGGCAATCATCCGCTCGTAGAGGGCGGTGGCGAGCTCCAACAGCTCGTTCGCCGTGTCTTCCGTCATGGTGTGGCCTACTCCTGGGCGATGTCCCACTTCATGCGCTGGTAGGTGTAACGGAAGACCTCGGCGTTTGCTTCGATGGCGTCACCCCGGGCCTCGCGTCCGTCCAGGAAGGCGACGAAGTCGAACTGGCGGGTGGGGGTGCCGTACTCGGCGTCGAAGAGGCGCACGATTTCATTCGCGGGCAGGGTGCGGCGCCCGGCCACGTTCACCAGGGGGATGCTCAGCCCCATCATGTCCTTGGCGGGCGCGTACGACTTCCACACCAGCTCCGTGCACACCAGCGTCTGGTCGGAGAAGAAGTCGAAGTTGAAGTCGTACGGGCGGCCCTGGAAGGTGAAGGCGCGCAGGATGGCGCGGGCCTTGTCCCGTTTTGACAGGCGCGGCCGGAGCACGCCCAGGTAGTCCACGCGCAGGCCGTGTTCCACGCCGGTGAAGCTCACGCCCTCGCTGATGGACTCGATGATGCGCACCGGGTCGCCGTGGGCGTCCTTGCCGGTGTACTCGGCCCACTTGGCGGGAAAGGCCCGCGCCAGGTGCGCGGTGAACGTCGGAGGCTGGCCGGGCAGGGTGGCCACCCAGGCCTTCACGTCCGCATCCGCGTCGAAGGCCTGGGCCAGGTCCTGGGCCGTGCCCACGTAGAGCTCCGCGTGCGGCCAGAAGCCCGGCAGGCCGATGTTGGAGAGAAACCAGTTCTGCCGCGCCAGCACCACGTCGCCCGGGGCCATGCGCTCCAGCAGCTTCAGCGCCTGCTCCCGCGAGATGAGGGGCCTGCCCGCGCGGCGCACGCGGGTGTCGCCCATCCACTCCGCCACCGTCTTCTGCACCGGGAACACCGCGCGCGCGGTGGTGTCCTGGGTAAGGTCCGCGACCACCCGGGCGAACATCACGGGGCCGCGCTTGAGGAGGCTTCCTCGCGCGGCGCGGCTGTCGTCCCGCATGGCCTGGAGCAGCGCGGGGACGCCCGGGTCGTCCAGCACGCCGGCCTTCGCGAGCAGCGGGTGCAGCGTGCCCCGGTAGCCGTCGCCGGTGAAGAGCTGGGTGGTGGTGCCCACGTGGAGCACGTGCTCCTTGAAGCGGCCGAAGGTGCGCGGCGGCAGGCCGTACTGGGGGACCGGCTCGTCCAGCAGGACCTCCAACTGCGCCTGGCCCGCGGCCAGCTCCACGTAGCGCAGCCCCTGGGCCAGCTCCGCGGCGAGCGCGGCGTGGGTGAGCAGGAAGCCCCAGGCGTGCTTCCGGGGCTGGGTGAGCGACGGCACCTTGAGGAACTCCCAGTAGCGCTGGCGCACCCCTTCCGTGGCCACGAAGCAGTCGAAGAAGGCCGCCCAGGTGGACACCAGCAGCTGCTTCTCGTCCGGGGTGTACGGCACGCTCTGCTTCTGCCGGTACAGCGCGCGCGAGCGGGCGGCTTCCGCCTGGATCCGCCGGAGCCCCTCGGCACCCTGGCGCAGCGCCTCCAGGTCGCGGCGGGCCTGGGCGACGAAGGCCTCCTCGTCCAGGTCGTACACGTCTCCGAGCGCAGGGAGGGCACGTACCGGCTCGACCTGTCTCTTATACAATCT
>NZ_RAWG01000431.1 GCF_003611735.1 Corallococcus sicarius
CTGTCCCCCGCGAGCGCTTCAGCCCCCGCGCCCCGGCCGTCTCCGGTGCCGGCCTCTTCCACGGCCGCGCCCGCCGCGCCCACGTCCACCTCCGGAGGCTTCACGCCGGGGGCACGGCCCTCCGCGCCCCGGGCGCCCGGCATGGGCGGTCCTCCGCGCACGGGCGGTCCTCCGGGCCGCTTCGGTGCCCGGCCCTCCACGCCGCGCCCGCCGCCCACGCCGGAGCAGATCCTGGCGCTGGCCACGCGCGAGCACGTCCCGGCGCGCATCGCGAAGGGCGAGCTGGAAGGGAAGATGAAGGCGCGCATCTGGCGCAAGCTGCACGCCGAGGAGGCGAAGCGCTTCGACCAGGTCTACGAGCTGATGGGCCAGACGGCGGGCCTGTCCCTCGGGGACGCGTTCGGCATCCTCCAGAGCGGCCTCACCGTGGCGGAGTTCATGGCGCGCAAGGAGCGCAGCCAGCGCAAGGCGGCCATCAAGCAGGCGCGCGGCCAGGTGGACAACGCGCTGGTGGCGGACTTCCTGGGCGCGTTCATCGAGCAGAAGACCGAGCTGTCGGTGGTGCTCGCGGAGCGCTCGCTGCTGGACACGCTGCTGGCGGAGGAGGCCATCGCCTTCACCTTCGAGCGCACGGGCCGGCTGGAGAAGCTCCAGGTGGTGCTCATCGCGCGGCGGGGTGACTGGGAGCGGCTGATGCCGAACCTGGACCGCGACGCGAAGCTGACCCAGAAGCCGGCGCAGGTGGCACGGCAGCCGGACAAGCGGCCGTATTCGGACCCGCGGCCGTTCCTGCCGCACATCGGGCAGACGGTGAAGATGGTGCTGCGCAACGGCATCACGGTGGAAGCGCCGCTCCTGCGCGTGGGCCGCTTCGACGTGCTGCTGGGCGAGCCGGGCCACGAGCTGTTCATCCCGCTCCACGCCCTCTTGCGCTTCGACGCGCCTCCGGCGCCCGACGACGACTCCGATTCCGACGCCGACAGCGCCGCGGAGCCGGACTCCGGGGCCTGAGGTCCGCTGTTGTCGTCCCCGCCGGGCGGCCCCGCTTCCAGGCCGGGCCGCCCTCTCTTCCTTGACGGAGTCCTGCCCATGCGTCCGTTCTTCTCCCGCATCATCAAGCCCTGGCTGGCGCTCACCGTGGCGGCGATCCTCGCGGGCGCCTCCCAGCAGGCGTGCTCCAAGGACGCGGCCGCCAAGGTCCCGGAAGGTCCCGAAGCGGTGGAGGCGGGACGCCGGGAGAAGGGCGTGCACGTGGTGGACCTGGCCGTCACGGAGAAGGGCTTCGAGCCCGGCGCCGTGAAGCTCAAGAAGGGCGAGCCGGTGAAGCTGGTGGTGACGCGCAAGACGGACGTGACGTGCGCCACCGAGTTGGTGATGGACGAGTACAAGATCGACGCGAAGCTGCCGCTGAACACGCCGGTGGAGATCGCCTTCACGCCGAGTCAGGGCGGGACGCTCCGGTACGGGTGCGCGATGGGGAAGATGATCGCCGGGACCTTCGTCGTCGAGTAGCGCCGGGGAGCGCCGCGGGGCCTGCCGTTAACTGGCGATGTCCCCCCGGCCGGGTAGGCTCGACGCCCTGCATGGGCAGCTCGGAGCTCTTCACCCGGCATGTCTTCCTCGACCTCGAAACGACGGGGCTGGACCCGCGTGTGGACGAGGTCATCGAGGTGGGCTGTCTCTTCTTCGAGCACGGCCGCGAGGTGGACCGCTTCTCCCGCCTGTACTCCGCGTCGCGCCCGCTGAACCTCACCATCCGCCGCCTCACCGGGCTGGGTGACGCGCAGCTGTCCGGGCAGCCCCGCTTCGACACCGAGCGCGCCGAGCTGCGCGACCGGCTCAGGGGCTGGACGGTGGTGGCGCACAACGCCCCCTTCGAGAAGGGCTTCCTGCCGGACGTGCTGGGCCCCATCCAGGCCCCGGTGCTCGACTCGTGCGAGCTGATGCACTACCTGCACCCGGAGCTGCCCAGCCACTCGCTGGAGTCGCTGATGCGGTGGGCGAAGCTGGGCTCGCAGCAGCCGCACCGCGCGCTCCACGACTGCGCGGCGGTGCATGGGGTGCTGGTGCACGCGCTGGACGGCTGCGTGCGTGACGGGCGCGCCGAGGACGTGGCGGACCTGCTCTCCACCCTGGACCCGCGCGCCCGCGCCTCGCTGGGGCCCACGCCGCTCCTGGACGCGGCCCTGTCCCCGGAGGACGCGCGCGACCTGGCGACGGACGCGGAGGCGCGCCCGCTGGTGGAGCTGCTCTCCCGCCTGTGGGAGGCCTGCCGCGCGACGCCGGTGCCGCTGGGCCTGGAGGCCACGGGCGGCTTCCTGCGGGCGCGGCCGGAGCGGCGGCGGGCACATGGCGCGCGGCCTCCCCCCGAACCGGAGGCGGACGCGACCCCGCTGCCGGTGCGGCCGGAGGAGGTGGCCCAGGTGCTGGGGCCGGACGGCGCGCTGGAGAAGAGCGGCGGGTTCATGTCACGCCCCGCGCAGGTGGAGATGGCGCAGCTGGTGGCGCGCACGCTGTCGGACGGCGGGCAGGTGGCGGTGGAGGCCGGCACCGGCACGGGCAAGTCGCTGGCGTACCTCACGCCCGCGGCCCTCTTCGCCTCGCGCAACGGGCTGAAGGTGGGCGTGGCGCCGCACACGAAGACGCTCCAGGACCAGCTCCTGGAGAAGGACCTGCCCCGGCTGCACCAGGCCACGGGGGGCGCGTTCGGCTACGCGCTCCTGAAGGGCCAGACGAACTACCTCTGCCGCCGCCGCGCGCTGGAGGCCACGCGCGTGGAGCCGGGGATGAACCACGCCGCGAGAGCCCCCCGGGCCTACGTGCGCGCGTACCTGCGCCGCAGCCTGGACGGGGACCTGGACCGGCTCTCCCACTGGTTCCGCGAGCGCTTCCCCGGGATGCACGGGCTGGTGCCCGCGGTGCGCTCCGAGGCGGCGACGACGCTGGGCGAGCGGTGCCCGCACCACCACAAGTGCTTCTACCACTCGGCGGTGGCCCAGGCGCGCGAGGCGGACGTGCTGGTCATCAACCAGTCGCTCGCGTTCGCGTGGCCCGCGCGCTACCCGCGCCTGGACCACCTGGTGCTGGACGAGGCGCACGAATTGGAGGACGTGGCCACCACCGCGCTCACGGTGGAGCTGTCGGACCTGGCCTTCCTGCGCCTCACGGAGCGGCTGCACGGGCGCGACGGACGCCGGGGCCTCTTCGCGGAGCTGCGCCGCGCGCTGGCGGCCACGCGCCGCGACGAGTCCCGCGCGCTGATGGGCGAGGTGGACGACGCGCTGCGCACGCTGCTCCAGGAGGCGCGCGCCCTGGGCGAGCAGGTGACGGCGCTGTGCGAGCCCGCGTCAGCGATGCCCGGTGAGGACGCGGACGAGGCGGCCTACGCTCCGGAGCTGCGGGTGACGGACGCCGTGCGCGCCCTGCCCGCGTGGGAGCCCGTGCGCGAGGGGCTGGAGGCGGTGCGCGGCGCGCTCCAGCGCATCCACACGCTGCTCGCGGTGCGGGCGCTGGCGGCGCTGCCGGAGCTGGCGGTGAAGCAGCCCTCGCTGGAGCGGGAGCTGGCCGGGGCCACCACGGAGCTGGGAGAGCTGGCGGTGCTCGCGGGGGAGCTGGCGGGCGAGCCGGACGTGAAGCGGTGCTACGCGGCGCGCGCGGAGCCTCGCAAGGGGCGCTGGAGCGTGGGCGCGCAGCCGGTGGACGTGTCCGAGTCCGTGTCGCGCGACTTCGCCGCGAACAAGCGCGCGCTGGTGATGGCGTCCGCCACGCTGGGCACGGGCGACAGCGTGCCCTTCGTCCTGAAGCGGCTGGGGCTCAGGCCGCCGCTGTTCCGCGCGCCCTCGCCGTTCCACCTGGGACAGCAGGCGCTGGTGGTGCTCGTCACCGACGCGCCGCGCGCGCACGAGGAGCCCTTCATCGACTGGGCCTCCGGGCGCATCTCCGGGCTGGCGCAGGTGATGGGCGGGCGCGTGCTGGGCCTCTTCGCCTCCACGCGGCGGCTGGAGCGCGTGGCCCGCGAGGTCCAGGCGCGGCTGGAGCCGCACGGCATTGAAGTGCTGCGCCAGTCGCGCGGGCACGGGCGCTCGCTGGCCGCGCGGCAGGAGCGCGACACGGGCACGGTGCTGCTGGGCACCAAGAGCTTCTGGCAGGGCGTGGACATCCCCGGGCGCGGCGTGGGGTGTGTCTTCATCGACAAGCTGCCGCTGGAGCCCGCGACACGGCCGCTGGTGGCCGCGCGCGAGGAGCCGCTCGCCCGGGGCGGCAACGAGTACCTGGGCTTCCTCCAGTACCGGCTGCCGCGCGCGCTCCTGCTGCTGCGCCAGGGCGTCGGGCGGCTCATCCGCTCCACCACCGACCGGGGCATCGTCGTGGTGGCGGACCCCGGCCATGCCAGCTACCGGCCCCTGCTGCTCCAGGCGCTCGCGGGCTACCGCGTCGTGGCGATGCCCTGGGCCCAGGCGCGGCTGCTGCTGCACTCGGAGCTGATGCAGATGGGGCTGGCCGCGGACACCGCGCGGGTGTGAGGCGGCGCGCGCCCGCTTGCCGTGAAGCGGGCGCACCGCCGGGACTGGCCTCCCCCGCCTACCGCGCCAGCCGCTCGCGGTAGCGCGCTTCGAGGGCGCTCAGCTCGTCCACCCACGGCCCGGTGACGCCCTTCTGCTTCGCCTGCGCCAGCGCCTCCGCCAGCACGCGCGCGTCCTCTTCCTGCTGGTTGCGCAGCCGCTGCGTCATGTCGCGCGCGGCCTCGAAGACGTCCTGCAGCTCATCGCCTTCGCGCAGGCCGTGCTGCGGCGGGCGCAGGCGGCCTTCGGCCACCTCGCGCACCATGCGCTTGATGCGGAACAGCGGGCCCGCCATCCGGTGCGTCACCACGATGGTGGCCGCCGCCACCACCACGATGAAGCCCACCATGCACAGGCCCAGCACCCACCACGTCAGCCGCTGGTGGCGCTCCAGCTCCGCGCGCTGCGCGACGATGGCGCTGCGCTCCGCCTCGTAGCCCGCGTCGATGGCCTGCGCCTGCTCGCGGAACTTCGCCTCGAAGGACGGGTCGTCCATGTGGGCCAGCAGCTCGTTGGAGAGCGTGGCCCCGGACAGCTCGCGGCTCACCTCCGCCGCGCGCGAGCGGGCATCCACCGCCGTCGCCGTCTCGTGCATCAGCGAGTTCGCCGCGCGCACCAGGAAGATGCCGAGGATGGCCGCGAGCACCAGCGACACGCCCACGATGTAGCCGGTGAGCTTGAGCTGGAAGGGCGCGTCCAGGAGGAAGTTGCGCCAGCGGCGCTTCGTCGGGGCCGGGGTGGGCGCCGGGGCCGGTGTGGGTTCCGGAGCCGGCGCGGTCGTCGTCGTCATGTCTCGCTGCTCCACTCGAAGGTCGCCGCGGCTTCTTCAATCACGCGGGGAATCAGGGCCTTCAGAAGATCCGCGGGCGGTGCTCCCGCAGCATGGGCTTCCACCTGCCCCATCAATGACTGCTCCGGGTAGCTCATGCAAAGGATCGCGATGCGGAGGCCGCCGTTGTCCGTGGCCTGGATCTCCGCCGTGATGCGGTAGCCGTGCACGCCCATCTTCTTCAGCGCGCCCTTCGCCGCGGCCTTCGTCTCCTTCACGGGCGCCATCATCGCGCCCCGGCGCACCAGCTTCGAGCGCAGGCGCGCCTCCGACAGCTTCACCACGTCCGCGGGGATGCCGCCCGTCTTGTCCTTGAGCGCATCCAGCGACAGGTAGAAGCGCGGCCTGCGGGCCTGGTAGGCCTTGATGGCCTTGATGGAGTCCTCCACCGCGGCCTTCACGGACGCATCCGTCTCCCCCTGGTACGCCTGGAGGCAGTCGAGCCCGCCCGGCTCCAGGAGCGCCCCCAGTCCCTTGGCGACCGCCGAGCGCACCAGCTCGCTGGGGTCCTTCAGCGCGGTGCACAGCGGCGTCACCGCTTCGGGGTCTTCGGTGGCGCCCAACACGAGCGCGGCTTGTGAGCGAGCACGCGGATCCCGTCCCTTTTCCAACTGACGGCTCAGGAAGGTGATGCGCGTGTCTGCCTGCGCCGGCGCAGCGCACAGCAGCAGGAAGAAGAGGAGCAGGAGTGCTGTCGGCAGCCGCATGGGATGGGCAAAGAAGTGCCACCAGTGTAACCGCGTTTTACCAATCCAAGACAGTTGCCTCTCGGGGCAATCGCGCCCACCTTCCTTGCGCACAATGGGCGACGTCCTCCCGGGGGAGGACGGCTGGGGTGCGGTGGACCCGATGGGTCACCGTAGGCTGGGGGCGCAATGAGACGCGGACACATCCTCACGGGTGTTCTTCTGCTGGCGGGATGGATGAGCGGGTGCAGGGACTCCGACCGGCTGACGTCGGTCGGCAAGCCCCGTCCACCCGGGCCTACACCGGTGGAGCCCGCCCCCAC
>NZ_RAWG01000432.1 GCF_003611735.1 Corallococcus sicarius
GGTCGGGGCAACACGCAGCGCGGTCGAGCAAGGCAGCAAGCATCACGCGACACGGGGCTGGGCGGCGGGACGGGGCAGTGCGCAGTTTGGGGGAGTCCGGCAAGCAGGTCGCAGCGTGCCGGACGGGAGTGAAGATCAGTGACGCACGCAGGGCATGTCGGTGCGGTAGCAGTCGCAATCACGCCTCACGGCGGATGACAGGAACGCGACCGCCGGTACACGACGTGGATCAAAGACAGCAATGAGTGGTGGTTGGGGGAACGAAGAGAAGCCGGGTCCTGCGGATGGGTCGCTCTCGGGAGCTGGCACGCCTCGCAATTCTCATCGCGCGCAGCCGCGATATCTGTAACGGGGAGAAGCCTCATGGGAGCGGTGTCCATCTTCACCGCGGCGGTGGTCGTCCTGTCGGCGCAAACGGCCATTGCCCAGACACAAGAAGTCGTCCGGCGTCGCACGAATGATCCGGAGCGGTTGGCTCCTTTCGGCCTGATGCTCGACGCGGGCATGCCTGAAGGCGCGGGGCTCTCTGGTGTCTTCCGGCCGTCGCCGCACCTGCGGCTGCACATCGGTGGCGCGCACAACGGGTTGCGCGGTGCCGCTCGCGCGGGGCTCACGCTCCTGCCGCTGAGCGGAAAGTTCTCGCCCTCGCTCTCACTGGAGCTTGGCCACGCACAGGCCGCGAGCACCAAGACCTTGAACCGGCGCCTCGCGGACCGGACGCTGCTGCCCGCCTCTTCCATGGAGCGCGTGGGCTACTCGTACGCCAGCGCGCACCTGGGCCTGGAGTTCAATGCCACGCGGCGCCTCAGCTTCTTCGTGCGCGGCGGCATGAGCCTCATGGAGATGGCGGTCCCCAGTCTCCAGAATCTGGATGAGCCCTTCCGCGACTCGCTGTCTCCCGTGGAGACGCGGTCGTGGATGATGCGCACCCTGCAGCCCTCCGCGAAGCTCGGCTTCGCGCTCTTCTTCGGCTGAATCCCGGCGTTCGAGCAGGCGCTACACCGCCGCCGGACGCTCCGCGAGGACCTGCTCGAAGAACCTCAGCGCCTGGTCCTCCGCCCAGAACGAGGGACGGTGCAGGCGCCCCGCGACGAAGCCCACGTGGCCGCCGTGCTCGGTCAGCACCACGCTGAGGAACGGGTTGTCGCGCGCCGCGGCCGGAATCACGGGCGACTCCAGCATCGGATCATCCGCGGCGCTGAGCAGCAGCGTGGGCCGGCGGATGTCCCCCAGCCGGGGCCCCGAGGACGCCTCCCGGTAGTAGTGATCCGCGCCCTCGAAGCCGTGCAGCGGCCCGGTCACCACGTCGTCGAAGCCGTGGATCGTCCGAGCCGCCAGCATGGCCTTCCCATCGAACGCGCCCGGGAAGCGCGCGAGCTTCTCCCGGGACTTGCTCTTGAGCGTGCGCAGGAACCGCATGCGGTACAGCCAGAGGAAGCCGCTGCCGGCATCCAGCTTCCGGCAGCACGCCGCCAGGTCATACGGCGCGCTGATGGACACGGCGGCGGCCACCGGGGCCGCGTCGCCCGTCTCCTCCAGCAGCCGGCACAGCACGTTGGCGCCCAGCGAGAACCCCACCGCGAGCATCGGGCCGGTGACGCGCGCCCGCACGTCCTCCATCACGAGCAGCGTGTCGTGCGTGTCCCCGGAGTGGTACGCCCGCGCGAGCCGGTTCGGCTCCCCGCTGCACGAGCGGAAGTTGATCGCGGTGGCGCCCCAGCCGCGCTTCGCCGCGCCCCGCAGCACCTCCGTGACGTAGCCGGCCTGGGACGAGCCCTCCAGCCCATGCAGCACCACCACGTGCGGCGCGCCCGTGGGGCCGTCGAAGCTGTCCAGGTCGACGAAGTCTCCGTCCGGCAACTCGCGCCGCTCCCGGCGCAGGGGCGGCACCCGGGTGGGGCGCGCGAGCGAGGCGTAGATGGTCTGCGCATGCGCGCCGCGGATCCCCGGCGCGGGGACGAAGGGCTCGGTGGGCTGGAACTTCACGCGACGCCTCCAGGCACCCGCGTGCGCGACGACAGGGCCGCCACCGCCCGAGCACTCCGCATGGAAGCGCAGCCGGAGGTCCGCACGGCCTCCGCTTCGCCGGTGAGCTGGAACAGGGCCAGGTAGTTGTGCACGCGCTCCTCCAGCGTGGGGGCCTCGATGCGCCGGCACACGTCGTCCGCCGCGTAGTCGCGGCACACCTGCGGCCTCTGCTCGTAGACGGTGCAGAGGTTGTCCGCGCCCAGGTGCGGGCACCTCAGCCCCAGGGGCTTGTCCAGCGCGGCGATGTCCGGCGCCACGCAGCAGGCGCCACAGCGGGTGCACTCCATGGAACTCCCTCGAAATGCCTTAGCGCCGGACGGCCTTCTCGACCTTGCCCAGGTTCGTCACGGTGAGCGTGACGCCCTGGCCCTTCTTCCACTGGAGGAACTCGTCCTCGCGCGTGGGCTCCAGCACGTGTTCCTTCACGCCGTCGTCTTCATAGCGCACGCTCACGCGATAGGACTCCTCGCGTCGCACCCGCTCGTTCGCTCCGGCGCTCAGCTGCGGCCAGCGCGGTGGCTCGTCCGTGCCCTTGAGCTCCCGCTGGTCCATCTGCTTCCAGGCATACGTGTCGTAGTCGCACTGCTGCGCGTAGACGGGCTCGTTGCGGTAGCGCGTCTCCGTCTGGCAGTCCTCGTAGGACTCGTTGCAGTACTTCGTCACGTCGTGACAGACCTCCTCGACGAAGCCATTGCCCTTGTCGCGGCGGCTGCATTTCTCCTCGGTGCCACACGCCACCTTGCGCGTCTTCGTCCGGCACACCCGTTCGGTGCCGTCCGCCACGCGGCGCGTACCGCGCTGGCGGGACACGCAGCCGCGGATGTTCGTCACGCCAGGGACCTCCCCCGCGCCGTTCACCGGCATGCGCGGGGCGGTGGTGCTCAGCTGATCCCTCCAGCCCGTGTGCGTCTCTGGCACGAAGCGCTCCTGCACCACCGCGCGCCGCCAGCTCGTGGCCACCACCTCGCCCTGGAGGTCATGCTCGAGGTTTCCCCAGTAGCCCACGGCGCAGGTGCCGAAGCAGCACGAGCCCAGGACCGCCAGCACGATGATCCACGCCTTGCTCAGCCGTCGGGGCTTGGGGGCCGGTGCCGGCGGCGGCTTCGGGGACAGGTCCGCGACGGGCGCGGCCTTCGCGTCCGAGCCCCGCTCGGCGGAGCACTGCCGGCACACCTTGGCGTCCCCGCGGTTGGAGGCGCCGCAGTAGGCGCAGAACCAGTCCTCGCCCGCGCCGGCCAGGTCCAGGGCCTGTGCGTCGGTGACGCCCTCGCGCGTGGACTTGCCGGTGACCGGGTCCACGTCACCGAAGTCGAACTCCGACTCCTTGCCGGTGAGCTCCCGTGGGTTGTTGCACGAGGGGCAGTTCTTGTGACGGGCCGGGATGTTCCTGGCGCCACAGGATGTGCAGTTCCACGAGCCCTCGATGATGCGCCTTCGCTCGGCCATGGATGCATCCTAGGGGACCTGTTGCCCCCTGACACGTCTGGGATAGTGTTGCGCCCCTCAAGTCTCCGCCGGGCCGGCGCTGGGGACACGAGCCGGTTTCCAGAGTGAAACCGCGAGGGGGATTCCATGCCGAGTCAGACGCGGGTTGTGATTCCGAAGCATCGGTTGTTGCGCCGTACCCTCTATGGCCTGCTGGTGGCGGCTCCGCTGCTGCCCTTGGGGTTGGCCTGCGGAAGCGGCGAGGACTGCGGGTCCGGCTATGGCAGCCTGAGTGGTGGAACCGTTCCCCTCAATCCGGATGGCACCGTTCCGAGCGAGGTCTCCTGCGCCAAATGCCCCAAGCAGTCCGACGACCGAGTCCTCCTCCTTCGCTGCGAAGGGAGCAAGTCCGAGACCGCTGGCCGGGCGGACATCACCTGCAGATACCTGACCTGCATGAATGATGGGCGTCGGCCGGAGGGATTGAGGGACGCCCTCGCGTCGCAGTCAGGGGACGCGCTCGGTGCCCTCTTCGCGCACGCGGCCTGGCTGGAAGCCGCGTCGGTCCCGGCCTTCCTGCGGCTCGCGGACGAACTCAAGGCGCACGGCGCGCCGGAGTCGCTGGTGAAGGCGGCGCGCCGCTCGGCGGGGGACGAGGTCCGCCACACCCGCGCGATGCAGGCGCTCGCCCAACGTCACGGCGCGACCATGCCGGACGTGGACCTGCCGCCCTTCGAGTCCCGCTCGCTGGAGGAGATGATCCTGGAGAATGCCGTCGAAGGCTGTGTGCGGGAGACCTTCGGCGCCTTCGTGGCGGGCTGGCAGTCACGCACCGCGCAGGACACGGAGGTGCGCGGCACGCTGCGCACCATCGCCCGGGACGAGGTCCGTCACGCGGAGCTGGCGTGGGCCGTGGATGCGTGGGCCCAGGAGAAGCTGACGCCCGCGCAGCGGCAGCGGTTGCTCCAGGCCCGTCAGGACGCGCTGCGAATCCTCGGGGATGAGGTGGAAGCGCAGCGGCTGCCGGAGGAGCTCATCCGCGAGGCGGGGATGCCGTCGCGCGACCAGGCCCGGACCCTGTTCCAGGGCCTCTCCACCCTGGTCGCCTGACGCAATCGCGCCGCGCGCCTCACACCCAGAGGGCGCGAGGGAAGGGGACTTCGAGCGCGGGAGGCAATCCCGCGCGCAGGGGCCGCAGCATGGGCAGCGAACCGTCCCGCTGCACCCGCACCGCGCCGGGCACGCCCGCGACGAGCGGCGCTGTCGCGGGCTCCTCCCACCACACCACGCGCTGGAGCCCCGCCCGGTGCGCCACACGGCGCGCCTCCGTGAGCAGCGCCGCCGCGTCCGCCGCGTCGCGCGCATCCAGCATCAGCACCACCAGGTCGCCGTAGCGGGCCACCATGGACCACAGCGCGGTGGAGTCGCCCACCACCGCGCCGCACGTCTGGGGCCTCGGGCGTGCCAGCAGCTCCGCGTAGACGCGTTCCCGCTCCAGGTGCCAGTCCACCTGCGCGGCGCTGGGCCAGAGGTAGAAGGGCGCCTGGGGCCTCTGCATCCGCGCGAGCGCCGCGGCCACGTCCGTCTCCTGAAGCCCACCGTCCACCGGGCGTCCCTCGGGCACCTCCGAAGCGTCCAGGTGCCAGTCCCACGCGGGCACGTCCACGTACCCCGAACGTCGATACAGCGGCGCCCCGACGTCGGAGAAGAGCACGACGGAGTGCGGGCGCGGCGCCACGCGCTCCAGCTCCGCGGCGACGCCGTCCATCAGCCGCGTCGCATGGCCACGGCCGCGCAGGTGGTCCTCCGTGAAGACGCTGGCGATGGCGTAGCTGTCCCCCTGCGTGAACGTCCCGTCCGCGCCGCGCAGGAAGCTGTCGGTGTGGAACGTCTCGCACGAGGCCAGCACCGCGCCGTCGTCCGCCACCCACAGCCACGTGTTCATGCCCTCGCGGCACCAGGGGTGGGCGCGCAGCCGCGCCTCGCGCTCCTGGTACTGCGCCACGCTGAGGGGTGAACCCCACGCGGCATGGGTGACGGTGTCACGCTGCGCCTTCTGCGCGTCGGTGGCGAGGACGAGGGGCATGGTGCGCGGCAGGCTAGACGCGAGCCCCCTCCCGGCGCGAGCGCTACAGCCGCGTGGTGTACGGGAACCGGAAGTGGAACTGCAGGTATGCCTGCCCCACGTGGAAGATGCCGTCCCCCACCGAGTCCGGCAGTCCCAGCCCCCCCAGCTCCTGCGGCACGTAGAGGGTGGACTCCCAGCCCACGCTGATGAGGAAGCTCTTCGACAGCTGGAACTCCAGGTCCGCGCCCACGTCCAGGCCGGGCCGCAGGAAGTGCGTGTCCGGCAGCGTGTCGGAGAACATGTACGCGTACGTCAACACCAGCCCCGCCCCCACCGAGAAGCGCACCGGACTGGACGACAGCGGCAGCCCCAGCGCCAGCGGCTTGAACGTCACGCCGTACATCCCCGTGTCGCGATACTTCGGGGAGATGATGAAAGAGTCCGGGATGAAGATGGACGGCGAGATGCGGATCTCCTCCACCTTCCGGGACTGCTTGCGGTAGCGGTTCGGGATGACGCGCTGGTTCTTGCGCAGCCACTCCTTGTCCAGCACCGCGTCCACCGACAGCTTCAACCCGGTGTGGATGGGCTGGTCGTCGAAGACAGGCCCGAAGAACAGGAACGCCGCCGGGCCCACACCCACGTCCACCGGCACGGTGACCTTCTGGTCCGCCAGGGCGACAACGGGCCCCAGCAGCAGGGCGCACAGCAGGGGCAGGGTGGGCTTCAAGGGCGGGTCCTCGCGTACTGGGGCCAGGTCCTCGAAGGACCGGCATTTCAAGCCTAGAAGGTCAGGACGCTCCGTGTCCCGCATGGGCTAAGAAGTCCGCGCCGGAGGGGGAGCC
>NZ_RAWG01000433.1 GCF_003611735.1 Corallococcus sicarius
CCGGCCGTCCCCCCCCGGAATCCCCTCTGGACGGGTGCCCCCGGGCAGGTCAGCCTGGACCGCCCTGGAGGACCCACCGCGCATGGCCATCCCGCAGAACCCTGACGCCCGCTTCCACATCGAGGTCATCAAGCTGCTGCTCCAGGTGGCCACCAGCGATGACCGCGTCACCCGCGAGGAGATCGATCACATCATCGACACCGCACGCGGGTTCAGCGTGCCCCTCACGGAGCTCAGCCTCCTCACCCGCTGCCTCCAGGAGGGAAAGCCGCTGCCTCCCCCAAACGTGGGACTGCTGCGCGACAACCCGAAGGACGTCATGGACGCCGTCCACACGCTCGTCAGCCGGGATGGTGAAGTACACGAGGCCGAAATCGAGATGATGCGGCAGATCCGCGAGCTGCTCGGCATCGCTCCTTAAGCCTAAGCCGCCACGAACTGCCGCTCCACCAGCCGGCGGTACAGCCCGTCCTGGGCCATCAGCGCCGCGTGGCTGCCGCTCTGCACCACGCGGCCGGACTCCAGCACCAGCACGCGGTGGGCGTTGGCCACGGTAGACAGCCGGTGCGCGATGATGAGCGTCGTGCGGCCCTGCATCAGCCGCTCCAGCGCGTCCTTCACCAGGTGTTCGCTCTCCGCGTCCAGCGCGGACGTGGCCTCGTCCAGGACGAGGATGCGCGGATCCTTCAGCACCGCCCGTGCGATGGCCACGCGCTGCTTCTGGCCGCCGGACAGCTGCACGCCCCGCTCGCCCACCTCCGTGCGGTAGCCCTCCGGAAAACGGCCGATGAAGTCGTGCGCGTTCGCCGCCTTCGCGGCGGCCTCCACCTCCGCGTCGGTGGCATCCGGGCGGCCATAGCGGATGTTGTCCGCGATGGAGCAGGAGAACAGCAGCGGCTCCTGCGCCACCGCGCCCAGGTGCCGGCGCAGCCAACCGGGATCCAACGTGCGCAGGTCGTGGCCATCCACCCAGACGCCTCCCGCCAGCGGGTCGTACATGCGCGCGAGCAGCGCGGCGATGGTGGACTTGCCTCCTCCCGAAGGCCCCACCAGCGCCACCACCTCGCCCGGCGCCAGCTCCAGGTCCAACCCCTGGAGCACCGGCACATCCAGCCGCGAGGGATACGCGAAGCGCACGTCCCGGAACTCCACCCGCCCCTCCAGCACGGGCAGGCGCACGCCACCCTCCAGCGGGATGGCGGGCACGCGGTCGATCATCTCGAACACGCGCTCCGCGGAGCCCGACGCGCGCATGAAGTCCCCCCACAGGTCCGTCAGCCCGCTCAGCGCCGTGGACACCAGCAGCGTGTACGCGAGGAACGACGTCAGGTTGCCCATGGACAGCTCGCCCTGGAGCATCAGCCGGCTGCCGTACCAGAGCACCAGCGCCGCGGCGAAGAGGCCGCCAAAGCCGCTGCCCGCCATGAAGGCCGCGGACAGGCGCGAGCGCTGGTGCATCAACGACAGCACCTGCGACAGCCGCCCCCGGTAGCGCCCCACCTCGTGCCGCTCGGCGGCGAAGGCGCGCACGGTGCGGATGCCGGTGAAGACCTCGTCCGCGACGCCCGTGGCGTCCGCCAGCGCGGCCTGCACCTGGCGCGACGCCTGACGGATCCTCCGCCCCACGACGACGCCCGCGATGGCCACCGGCGGCACCACCCCCAGCATCAAGAGCGCGAGCGACGGCGACGTGTAGAAGAGCATCGTCAGGCCGCCCACCGCCTGGGCCCCGCTGCGCAGCGCGGTGGCGATGTTGTTGCTGACCGCGTGCTGCAACACCGTGGTGTCCGCGGTCAGCCGGCTCGTCAGCTCGCCCGTGCGGCGCGTGTCGAAGAAGGCCACCTCCTGGTCCACCAGCCGGGCGAAGAGGTCCTCGCGCAGGCGCGCCACGGTGCGCTCGCCCGCGGTGTTGAAGAAGTAGAAGCGCAGCGCGTCCGCCACCGCGCGCACCGCGAAGACGACGGTGAGCGCCACCGCCGTGCGGTCGATGAGCCCCTGGTCCTTCGCGCCCAGCGCCTCGTCGACGATGACGCGCAGGGCCTGCGGGAACACCAGCGACAGCACCGTGGCCACGACGAGGAAGAACAACCCCACGCCCAGCGCGCGCCGCTCCCTCCAGGCCAGGCCCAGCAGGCGCCGCGCGGAGACGGGGGCGGCGGCCCCGGGCGCCATCGTCGTCACCGGAGGAAGGACTCCGCCTGCCCATAGGGCATGTCCGCGTCCAGCCCCTGCTCCCGGCAGTACGCGAGCAGCTTGCGCGACTCCACCAATTGCGGCGACTGCTCGTGGTAGCCCATCACCATCACGTGCCCCAGCCACGGCTCCCGGCCCATGGCGTAGATGCGCACCTGACTCGGCTTCAGCCGCTGCACGATGTCGATGGCGCGCGCCGCGTTGGAGCCGTTGAGCCGCCGCGACTGGTCCATCTTCCTGGGCAGCGGCGCGGGCAGGAGCGGCCCATACATCCAGCTGAGCGGCCCGCCCTCCGACTCCATCCCCAGCCACATCATGTCGATGGGGCCCACGTGCCGGTGCACGTGCTCATACAGCCGGGGCTCCAGCGCGTTGGAGTCCGCCGCCATCAGCAGCGATCTGCCCTCCAGCCGCACCAGGTGCGCGAGCTTGCCGCGGACATCCAGGTCGCCGTGCTCGCCCAGGAAGGGCAGGCCCAACAGCTCCCCGCCCGGCACCGGCAGCGACTCCAGCTCCGACAGCGTCACCACGTTGCGGAAGCCCGCGTGCAGCAGCATCAGCCGCAGCGACGGGTCCACCAGCGCGCCGCCACCGCCCGCGGGCACCACCACCGTGCCGATGCGGTGGCGCAACTGGAGCAGCGGCTCGAACATCAGGTGGTCCGCATGGCCGTGCGTGAGCACCACGTAGTCGATGCGCTCCGGCAGGTCCGCGAAGCTGTAGCGCGGCAGGTCGCTGGGGAAGTCGTAGCTCACCACCGGGTCGGTGAGGACGCTGACGTGGCGCGATTCAATGAGCACGCACGCGTGGCCGAAGTAGCGCACGCGCACCCCGTCGCCGTCGTAGCGGGGGGCGGGCCGGGGCGGCTCGGGCGTGAAGAACGACGCGAAGGTGTCCCCCTCCTGGGGCGGGATGCCCAGCGCGTCGCGCACCGCCTCCATCGGGGCCGGGGTGCGCCGCATGGCGAACAGCGTGTCCCAGGCCTCGTGCCGGAAGGGCAGGCGCACCTGGAGGCTGCCATCCTTCGTGTCGTCCAGCCGGGGCGTGCTGAAGACATACGGGCGCGCGTCCTCGTGGATGAGCCGCAGCGACAGGCTCTGCGAGGACTCGCGGTGGAAGGGGCTCTTGTAGAGCAGCGACTCGAAGAAGCGCGGCGAGGCGCGGTTCTTCAGGTCATAGGTGAGCTCCACGTAGCCGCGCAGCAGGTCCGGCACGCGCGGGTACAGCTCCTCCAGGGAGAAGCCCTCCGCGGAGGCGAGCAGCGCGTCCAGCTCCCGCATCGCCTGCGCGTACCCGAGCGCCAGCGCCTCCTCCTTCAGCGTGCGCTCCAGGAGCGCCTTCACCTCCCCCACCCGCTCCACGCCGCAGTTCAGGTAGGGGCCCCCGCGCAGCGCCGGGCTCTTCAGCGCCGCGACGTGGATTGCGGGGTTGGCGACGAAGGACTCCATGATCTTCACGTGGAGGTTCGCGACGAAGAGCGGCGCCGTCATGGGCGACGCCAGGAACCACCACGCGTACCACTGGTTGTGGAGCGGTTCCGCGACGACGTTCTGCTTCAGATACACCGGGGGGCGCGACATCCACACTCCTTCAAGAAGGCTTCACGCCGCGGTAGCGCGCCAGCGACTCACGGGCCGCCTCGCGCAGCGCCGCGTCCACGGGCTCCCCAGGCTCAGACGAGTCGAGCAGCCGCTGGAGCGCCTGGGGCACGTCCTCGCCGGGATAGGCGATGTCCCCCAACCGCCGGGCCGCCAACACCCGGTCCTCCACCCTCCCCCGCGTCACCTCCGCCAACAGGAAGTCGCGGTAGCGCGCGAGGAAGGTGTTCTCCGCATCGAGCATCCGCGCGCACGCCTCGCGCAGCTTCGCCCGCGCCGCCGCGTCCTCCGGCACGCGGTAGCCCCACTGCTGGCGGCTCGCGAAGATGGACTCGTACAGCGGCGTCCAGGTGTCGTGGAGGTGCTCGCGGTGCGCCTGGATGGCGTCGCGCTTGGAGAAGGTGTGGCGGCCCGCGTCCAGCGCCACCGCCGCCGTCGCCATCCGGCACGCCAGCGTCACCAGCTCCTTGAAGCCCCGGTGCAGCTGGCCCTGCGCGTCCATCACCTCGCGGTAGTCGTAGCCGTACAGCTCGCCCCGCGCGTCCGGGTACTCCAGCGGGAAGCGCAGGGGCGCGTCCTCTGCGCGGGCGCGCGCCCGCTCGATGAACCTGTACGGCTGGTGCATGCAGTGGCGCGTCCACGCCTCCAGCGGCATCAGCGGGACGCGGTCGCGCACGTCCTCGCCCGCGATGAGCAGCGCGTTCTGCTTGAGGTTGACCTCGCCCTCGCGGAAGAGCCGCGCCTCCTCCACCGCGCTCAGGTCCAGCGGGTAGCGGGCCAGCGGCCCCACCGCCATGCGGAAGCGCTCGAAGCGGGCCTCCTCGCCCGGCAGGAACGTGTCCTTGAAGACGAGCGTGAGGTCCAGGTCGCTCTCGCCCACCGCCTCGCTCGTGGCGTGGCTGCCCACCAGGTAGCAGGCCCGCACGCGGCCCGGGAACGTGAGCGCGTACAGCCCCACGAAGCCGAACAGCACCGCGTTGACGCCCATGTCCTCCGTCAACCCGACCAGCGACACCTCTTCTTCGTCCAACCCTCCGTCCATCAGGCGCTCACCTGGAGGGGGAGGTCCTTGTGCTCCGGTGAGTCCGCGAGCCTGCGGGTGAGGCGGCGGCGCACGACGTCCACGTGCTCGCGGAAGAAGTAGAGGTTCTCCGCGTACGCGAGCGGCACCGCGATGCGGTTCACCTCGCGCTCGGCCTCCTCCAGCCGCTTGAGCATGTCCTGGAGCATCTCCTGGTCGGGATCCTCCTCCAGCTGGATTTCAATCTCCTTCAGCCGCGCGTACCAGCGGTGGATGCGCGAGCGCACCCGCCACAGGAACGCCGCCGGCACCGCGCGCATCAGCGGCACCACCACCGCGATGATGGGCACCAGCATCACCCACAGCCGGTCCACCAGGTTCGCCGCCCAGAACGGCAGGTAGCGCTGGAGCAGCGGCACGCCGGACGCGTAGAAGCGCTTCGCCTCGCTGCTCAGGGGGAAGCCCGCGGCGAGCGGCGCGGGGAACTCCCCCGTCTTGTCCAGGATGCCCGCGGTGCCCGAAATCTCGCTGGCCGCGCGCATCAACAGATAGGCGAGCGCCGGGTGCAGCGTGTCGCGCGCCAGCAGCAGCGCGTTGGGCGCGAGCAATTGCACGTCCTGATCCGGCACGTCCGCCGCGAAGTCGAACACGCCCCGGGGCAGCACGTGCCTGGACAGGTACGGGTAGCGGCGCGTGTAGGCCTCCGCGCGCGCGAAGTTCAACAGGTGGATGTCCTTCTCGGCGGCCAGCTTCTGGATGCGCCGGGACTCCGCCGGGGAGACGAGGAACACCGCGTCGATGCTCCCCTTGAGCAGCGCGTCGATGGCCGCATCCCGGTCCAGCGGGAGCAACTGCGTGGGCGCGGTGTCCGCGCGGTTCGCCTGCAGGAGCGTCATCGCGAGCGCGCGCGTGCCGCTCTCCTCCGGGCCCACCGCGATGCGCTTGCCAGCCAGGGAGCGCACGTCGTCCATGCGCTCGCCCCGGTAGAAGACCCAGAGCGGCACGTAGGAGAGGCTGCCCAGCGACACCACGTGCTCCGGCACCGCCTGGTCCTTGCCGCCCATCGTGCCGCTCTGCGCGAAGGCGATGTCCACCCCGCTGTCCTCCGCGTCCAGCAGCGCCACGCTGCTGACGGAGCCCTTCGTGGGGCGCAGCTCCAGCGTCACGCCGTGTTCCGCGAGGAACTTCTGGTAGCGCTTCGCCATGTAGTTGAAGCCGCCCTCTTCGGGCGCCAGCGCCATCACCAGCGTCTTGGGGGGCGCGGGTTTGACGAAGTAGAGCGTCACCGCGAACGCGGCGGCGATGAGGAGCGCCGCGGGGGCGATGGCGAGCCACAGGTCGCGCCGCAACGTGCGCTTGATCTGCGCTTTCAACGTGTCCGTCTTCATGGGGATGCGCAGTATACCGACCGCGCGGTGCGAGGCCCTGCCGTACACCACGTAGGTCCAAGCAGGCGAGCACGGCCCCGACCCGGGGGTACTTGGCGGATCCCCTTGCACGACCCACCCTCCCTCCCAGGCCTGATTGCAAGGGGTGTGGCATGGGTTGGCGT
>NZ_RAWG01000434.1 GCF_003611735.1 Corallococcus sicarius
CCCGCCCCAGCCCCCGGAGCCGGACGAGGATGACCGCTTCGTGGAAGCGAAGCTGGCCCAGGCCAAGCAGCTGATGGCCCAGTACCTGAACCTCCGCAAGTAGGGCAGGCCAAACAGGGGCGCCCCATGCTACAGGGGCGCCCATGCCCAAGATCCGCAAAGTGCTCGTCGCCAATCGCGGCGAGATCGCCATCCGGGTAATGCGCACCTGCAAGGAGCTCGGCATCGCGACGGTGGCGGTGTTCTCCGAAGCAGACCGCTCCGCGCTCCACGTCCGCACCGCCGACCAGGCTTATCTCGTAGGGCCCCCGCCCTCGCGTGAGAGCTACCTCGTGCAGGAGCGCATCCTGGAGGTCGCGAAGCAGTCCGGCGCGGACGCCATCCACCCCGGCTACGGCTTCCTCTCCGAGAACGCGTCCTTCGTGCGCGCCTGCGAGAAGGCCGGCATCATCTTCATCGGTCCGCCCGCCGCCGCCATGGACGCCATGGGCGAGAAGACCCGCGCGCGCGCCAACATGATCCAGGCCGGCGTGCCCGTCGTCCCCGGCTCCACCGAACCCATCAAGACGCCCGAGGAAGCGCGCGAGTACGCGCAGCAGATCGGCTTCCCCATCATGCTCAAGGCCGCAGGCGGCGGCGGTGGCAAGGGCATGCGCCGGGTGGAGGGCCTGCACGACTTCGACTCCGCGTGGAGAAGCGCCAAGAGCGAGGCGATGAGCTCCTTCGGCAACGACTCGGTCTACATCGAGAAGTACCTGGAGAAGCCACACCACGTCGAGATCCAGGTCTTCGCCGACCAGTACGGCAACACCGTCCACTTGAACGAGCGCGAGTGCTCCGCGCAGCGCCGCCACCAGAAGGTGGTGGAGGAGACGCCCAGCCCCATCCTCACGCCGGAGCTGCGCGCGAAGATGGGCGAGGTCGCGGTGAAGGCGGCCAAGGCCGTCAACTACGTGGGCGCCGGGACGGTGGAGTTCCTGGTGGACGTGCACCGCAACTTCTACTTCCTGGAGATGAACACCCGCCTCCAGGTGGAGCACCCGGTGACGGAGTGGGTCACGGGCCTGGACCTCGTGGCCATGCAGATCCGCGCCGCGGAAGGGGAGAAGCTGCCCCTCTTCGAGGCCCCCGAGCCGCGCGGCCACTCCATCGAAGTGCGCGTGTACGCGGAGGACCCCGCGCGCAACTTCATGCCCAGCCCCGGAAAGATTACCCACCTGCGCGTGCCGGGCGGACCGAACGTGCGGGATGACTCGGGCGTGTTCGGGGGCTTCACGGTCCCCAACTTCTACGACCCGATGATCTCCAAGCTGTCCGTGTGGGCGCCCACGTGCGCGGAGGCCATCGCGCGGGCGAAGCGTGCGCTGTCCGAGTACGTGGTGAAGGGCATCACCACCAACATCCGCTACCTGCACGGCATCCTGTCGCACCCGGAGTTCGTGGGCGGCGACTACGACACCAGCTTCCTCACCCGCGAGCACCCGACGCTGCTCGGCGACGAGGATCCGCAGCTGAGCGAGGTGGCGATGCTCGCGAGCACGCTGCACGCCTTCCAGCGCGACCAGAAGCGCGCGAAGACGCTGCCCTCGGGCGCGGGCGCCGGAGGCACCGGCCGCATCAGCCCGTGGCGTCTGGCGCTGAAGAACCGTCGCCGCTGATTGTCTTCCTGCCGCAAGCCCCCGGAAGGACCTCTTCAATGCGTTACTTCACGAAGCAGCAGGGCCAGAAGGAAGCGGTGCCGGTGGACCTGGAGTCCCAGGGCCAGGGCCGCTACCGGCTCACGTTGAATGGCAAGACGTTCCAGGTGGACGCGCTGTCGCTGGAGCACGGCTCGCTGTCCCTGCTGGTGGACGGCCAGTCGTACAACATCGAGTTCGAGGAGAACGGCGATGAGATCGGCACGCTCGTGCGCGGGCAGGTGAACCGCACGGACGTGGCGGACGAGCGCCGGCTGCGGATGCGCGCGGCGGCCGGCGGGTTCACCGTCGAAGGCCGGCAGGTCATCCTGGCGCCCATGCCCGGCAAGGTGGTGAAGGTGCTGGTCAAGGTGGGCGACGAGGTGACGGAGGGCCAGGGGCTCGTGGTCGTGGAGGCCATGAAGATGGAGAACGAGCTCAAGAGCCCCAAGGCCGGCAAGGTGACGGAGGTGTTCGCCAAGGAAGGCACCCCCGTGGAGAACAACGCGAAGCTCGTCGTGGTGGAGTAGCCCCATGGACATGCTCTGCACGCTGCGCAGTACCACCGAGGCGCAGCGTCTGGCCCTGCGCGAGGCCCCTCGCCGGTTGGAGGCCTTCCTGGAGGATGAGGAGGACTTCGGCGACGCGAAGGGCGCGGCGTTCCTGGAGCTGGACATTGGCGAGGCGTGGCACGGCCTCCAGTTCCTGCTCACCGGCACGGCGTGGGAGGGCACCCCGCCGCTGGACTTCCTGGTGCGCGGCGGCGAGGACGTGGGCGACATCCCGTCCGACGAGGGCACCGCGCGCGTGTTCCCCCCCGCCGAGGTGAAGGCCCTGGCCGAGGCGCTGAAGACGGTGCCGGAGGCCACGCTGCGCCAGCGGTTCAACCCCGCGACGCTCCAGGCGGAGGACATCTACCCCGGCACCTGGGAAGAGGAGGAGCCGGCGGAGGACGTGGATCCGCTGGAGGAGCTGATCTCCTACTTCGTGGAGCTGCGGAAGTTCACCGCCGCCGTGGCGAAGCGCGGCCACGCGCTGCTCGTGCACATCGGCTGAGCGCGGGCCCGCCTACGCCTCCGACCAGTTGAACCACACGTCGCGCCCCAGCTTGAGCACCAGCGCGGCCACGACGCAGAGCACGACGATGCGCACCAGCCGGTCGCCGCCCTTCACCGCCACGTGCGCGCCCAGCCACGCGCCGGTGAACTGCGCGGCGGCCATGGGCAGCGCCACCTTCCACAGCACCACGCCCCGGACCGCGAAGAGCGTCATGGACGCCAGGTTGGACGCGAAGTTCACCACCTTGGCGTCCGCGGACGCCCGCGCCAGCCCGTGGCCCAAGAGCGACGAGAACGCCACGATGAGGAAGGTGCCCGTGCCCGGGCCGAAGAAGCCGTCATAGGTGCCGATGGCCAGCGCGATGAGCGCGCCGATGGCCTGCGCGCGGGGCCGGGGCGAGGGCTCCACGCCGTCCTGCCGGGGCGGCGCGCGACGGAAGGCGAGGAACACCGCCACCGCGACGAGCAGCACCAGCACCAGCGGCTTGAGGACCTCCGGGCTCAAGAGCAGCACCAGCGCCGCGCCGCCCAGCGCGCCCAGCAGGCCGAAGGGGAACGTCACCTGCGCGAGCTTCTTGTCCACCAGCCCCGCCCGGGCGAAGCGGACGAGCGCCGCCCCGGAGCCGAACACGGATTGGCCCTTGTTGGTGCCCAGCGCGACGTGGGTGGGCAGGCCGGCCGTCAGCAGCGCGGGCAACGTGATGAGCCCGCCGCCTCCCGCGATGGCATCCACGAAGCCCGCGCTCAACGCGGCGAGGCAGAGCAACCCCAGCTTCAACGCGCTGACTTCCAGGTCCACGCAGGGCCCGCCTCCCAGCGGGTGGCGCCCGCTTATCACCCTGGCGGCGCGCCGTCCTGGCCGGTTGCTTGCGTCGCGCTGAAGCTTGGGGGTCAATGCGGTCATGCTCGCGACCCTGATGACCGTGCTGGCGCTGACGCTGGCCGCGCCGCCCTCGACGCCGGACGCGTCCACCGCCACGTGCCGCTCCATCGACGGGCACGTGTCCTGTGGCTATGCGTGCAAGTCGGATGGACAGCGGGTGCGGTGCGCGCAGACGCTCCAGGGGAAGTGTTCCGTCATCGACGGGCAGGCCGTCTGCTTCGACCCGCCGGCCTACGTGGTGAAGGCCTACGGCGCGGGTCTGCCGGAGTCGGAGTGCAAGACCATCGACGGGGTGGTGGGCTGCGGCTACGGCTGCGTCACCGACTTCGGCCAGGTGAAGTGCGCGAAGACGCCCGCGGGCGTGTGCCGGAGCCAGAGCGGCAACGTGACGTGCTTCGACCCGCCGGCCGCGGTGTTCGCGGTGTACGGCAAGCAGGTGCCGCGCGCCCAGTGCGTCAGCAACGGGATGCAGCTGGCGTGCGGCTTCAACTGCGTGAACGCCTCCGAGGGCGTGCGCTGCGCGAAGACGCCCGCGGGCGTGTGCAAGGCCCAGAACGGCACCGTCACCTGCTTCGACCCGACGCCCGCGGCGCTCTGCGCGTGGGGCAAGGGCCTGCCGGCGCCGCAGTGCAAGCTGAGCGAGACGGGCCCGGTGTGCGGCTACAACTGCACCACGGCCTACGGCAAGGTGGCGTGCTCGCGCACCCCGGCGGGCATGTGCAAGGTGTTCGACAGCGAGGTGTACTGCTTCGACCCGCCGGCCGAGCAGCAGGCCGACGCGGCCTGCCTGGCCAACGTGGGCCTGGCGGCGCTCGAGGGCGCCACGCCGTGATTCGACACGCCCCATGGGCTTTGGAGTCCCTGGAGGGCGCGTTGGCTTGGACCTTCGTGGGCGCGGCGGTTAAATTTCGTCACCCCGGAAGGCGCGGGATTGGGAGCAGGACGGCACATGGCGGAGGGTGAGGTCCGGCAGTACTGGGTCCGCAACGATCGGGGCACCACGTGGGGGCCCCTGACCGCGCCTACCATCGAGCTGCTCATCGACAGCGGCGCCATCCAGGGCAGGATCCAGGTCTCCAACGACGGCCTGCAGTTCGCCTTCCCGTGGCGCTTCCCCGAGGTGCGCGACGCGTTCCCCCGCGAGCTGTGGGGGGACGGCGCGCCCGCGTCGCTCCAGCAGTCCGCGTCCGGAGCCCCGCCTCCGCCCGGCCCCTCGGCTCCCGTCGCCGCGCCCGTGGCGGGTCCAGGCCCCGGTGCCGTGAACGCAGCGCGTCCGGCGGGGCCTCCGCCCACGGCCGGTCCCGGCGCGATGCGGGCCCCGGCACCGGCGGTCCGCGCGGGCGTTGATGCGTCGGGGCGTCCCATCGCCACGCAGGTGGCGGGCCCCGGCGCGCCACCCCGTCCGGGGGCGCCCGTGGTCGGTCCTCCGCCCGCGCAGGCCCGTCCGGTGGACCAGGTGCCGCAGGCCGCGCAGGCGGTGTTGGACGACGGGACCAACGTCGTGCCGCCGCAGGGCCAGCTCCAGCAGTACTCCCCGGTGCAGCTCTACGGACGCATCGCCGCGGGCGAGCACACGGGCCTGCTGACGCTCGGACTGCCGGACCGCACGCTGTGGGTCCACTTCCGCAAGGGCAATCCGGAGTTCGTGGACTCGTCGCACGCGGAGGATTCGCTCGGCGTGTCGCTGATGACGGCCCGGCTGCTGACGGCGGAGCAGCTCCAGCAGGCGGAGGGCTCGCGCGAACGCTTTGGTGGAGACCTGCTCGCGGCGCTCTTCGGCCTGGGCATCCTCCAGCCGGCGACGGCCTTCACGCAGCTCGCGCAGCGGGGAGGGGCGATCCTGGCCCGGGTGCTGCGTGCCGAGTCCGGCACCTTCACCTTCGAGGTGCGCGACCTGCCCTCGCAGAAGGCGATGCCGCTGGGCAACCGCTGGGCCGTGCTCAGCGACCAGGTGCGCCGCATCCCGACGTCGGACCTCAAGCGGCGGCTGGCCCCGGTGCTCCCGCTGCCCATCATGAAGTCCGGGGGCCGGGTGGCGGCCAGTGACCTGCGCCTGACGCCGCACGAGGTGCGCGCGCTCGCGTTCATCGACGGGGTGCGCTCGCTGGGACAACTCCTCCAGGACGTCCCGCAGGACGCCGACCACCTGCTGCGCCTCGCCTTCCTGCTCAAGGAGCTGAACGGGGTGTCGTTCGCGTCGGCCTCGCGCACGCAGGGGCCCACGGCCGCTGGAGCCACGGCCGCCACGCCTCCGCAGGCCGCGAGGCCCGCCGCGCCAGGAGCGCCGCCAGGGTCCACCGCCGGAGGTCCGGCACCCGTGGCCGCCAGACCCGCCGCGCCCGCGCATCCTGGAACGCCCACCGCCGGCCCTGGAGCGCCCGTTGCGGGTCCTGGTGGCGCGCCCCGGCCTGCCGGAGCTCCTGCGGGTACGGCTCCGACGGCAGGTCCTGGTGGCGCGCCTCGACCTCCGGGAGCCCCTGCGGGTACGGCTCCGGCGGCAGGCCCGGGTGCTGCTCCTCGTCCTCCGGGAGCCCCTGCCGGCGCAGCGCCCATGGCGGGCCCCGGTGCCGCGCCTCGTCCTCCCGGTGCCCCCGCGGGTGCCGCTCCGCTGGCGGGCCCTGGTGGCGCGCCCCGTCCTCCGGGAGCCCCCGCGGGTGCCGCTCCGCTGGCGGGCCCTGGTGGCGCGCCCCGTCCTCCGGGAGCCCCCGCGGGTGCCGCTCCGGCGGCAGGCCC
>NZ_RAWG01000435.1 GCF_003611735.1 Corallococcus sicarius
GTCACCACCTGCGACTTCTCCCAGGGGCCCTCCCACGCCACCGTCACATCGCGCGTCGTCCCCCCTCCCGACACCGTCTCCTTCACCAGACGCCCCCGCGCGTTGTGGCGCCGCGTCGTCACGATCGTCTTGTTGTTCCCCAGGTCCGCCGTCTCCACCGTCTCGTGCGTGGCAGGGAGGTAGGCATACGTCCACTTCATCGCGGGCGTCGTTCCGAAGGCCGCCACGGTGCGCTCCAGCGGGCGCCCCAGCGCGTCGTACGCCACCACCGTGCTCACGTAGCCCGGGTGCGGGCCCGTTTCCGTCTTCAACCGCCCCGCGTCGTCCCACACGTACGTCTTGACGTAGTCTTCCGGGTCCACCGTCCGCAGCAGGTGGCCCGCCGGGTCGTAGGTATTGCGCGTCACCGCCCCCGTCGGCGACTGATGCCAATAGACATCGCCCCGCTCCGTGTAGCGGAACGTGTCCACGGCCGAATGCCCATCCACCAGGCGCCGTGACTCCAGGACCCGGCCCGCGGTGTCCATGAGCTGCGTCTGCGTTTCCGTGCGCGGGCCACTCCCAGTGTCGATGGTGCGCGTCAGCGTCACCAGTCGGTTCGGGTCGTCGTAGGTCCGCGTTTCCACGAGCGTCAGCGCTCGTGCGTTGGACGTCTGCACCGTGCGCGTCATGCGCGTCAGCCGGCCCAGGACATCCGAGTACTCCCGCTCTTCCACGAGCCCCAGCTCCGCGTCCTCGACCCGCTTCACCCGGCCCGCCGCGTCGTATTGGCGCCGCTCATGCACCGCGCCGTCCACCCGCTCGCTGTCCGTGAAGCCCGGCCTCCCCAGTGCGTCCAACCCCGTCATCTTGAGCACATGGGTCCCCGGCGGGCCCTGCACACGGCGCACCGGATGGCCCTGCCCATCCAGCGTCACCGACTCCGTGTCGCCATCCCCCCAGTCCCAGGAAACGGCTCGGCCCAGTTCGTCGTAGGCCACCTTCGTCTCGCGCTTCAGCGCGTCCGTGATGACCCGGGGAAGGCCTTCCGCGTCCAGCGTGTACTTCGTCTCCGTGACGCCGTTGACCGTGACCCGCTCCAGCCGGCCCGCACTGTCGTAGAAATGGACCCGCACACGCCCTGTTTCATCCGTGGTGCTCTTCAGCTGGCCCTTCTCATACGCATACGAGCGCGTCACCAGCCGCTCGGGGTCGCCCACGCGCGTCGTTTCGCTCTCCAGCTGCCCGTCCACGTAGGACATGATCCGCAGGTGCGCGGACGTCGTGCCCCCGTCAGGTGCCTGCGCCAGCGTCTCCGTCACCGTGAGGACCGGCTTGCCCTCCTGGGACTCCGTCGCCTCGTACGTGTAGGTCCACTTCTCCGCCGGCGACCCCGACCGCTCCAGCGTCAACACCCGCCCGAGCCCGTCGTACGTCCAGGCCTCGTAGGTGCCTGTCTCCAACTCCTCGGAGCGCTTCACCCGGCCATAGACGTCATACTCCACCGTTCGCGTCAGGGTGCCCAGCCCGGTGGCACCGGCCAACGTCATCACCGTCTTCCGGGCCTGCCCCAGGCTGTTGAACTCTTCGTGGAGCACCGTCCGGCCCTGTGCGTCCGTGAAGCGCTCGAGGAGGCCGTCCGCGTCGTACTCCTGCGCCTGGAACAGCGTCTCGGTGCCCTCGGTGTTCGTCAGCGACAGCGACATCAAGTCACCCGCTGCGTCGCGCGGGCTCGAGATGCTCGCGGTACCCGGCCCCACCTTCACTGTCGACGTGGACGGCGTGCCGAAGCGCGCATCCAGGTCGAGGTGCACGAGCTTGCGGTCCGTCTCCAGTCCCGCCACCGGCAGGCTGTTGTCCGGCCCCTTCGTCAACACCACATCCGTCAATCGCAGACTCGTGTCGGGCGTCATGTTCAACACGCGTCCCAGCGGCGACACCGAACGTTCCACGACCACCGGCTGGCCCTTTGTTCTGCTGAACCACTGCTGCGTCGTCTGTGCCACCGCCGTCGTACTCGTGGCCAGGTTGTTGGACGTGTTGAGCTGCAGGTCCACCTGGATCTCGTCCGGCCGCGTGACGGAGCGCTTGCCTCCAGCGCCGTACGCCATCGTCAGCTTCCCTCCCGCCATCCCCGTCTCCACCACCTCCGACACCACCTCGCGCACCGCGACATGCGGGTGCGGTGCTCGGGGTGATTGCCGCAGGTACGTCGCCGTCCACTGCGCCGGGCCTACCGCCAATGCCGTCTCGCCGTGGATGAGCCGCGCCACCGACAACTCGTTGAGCGCCGCCCAGCGCTGCGTGGCCCCCAGCGACGCGGGCACGGGCTCATAGTCGTAGCTGTAGATGAGGAAGGGGACGCCCGGCGTCCGCACCGCTCGGGTGAGATTGCCCAGACCATCCCGGGTGAAGGTCACCCCGTACGCGCCCTCCTCGCCCCCCGACAACGTCACCGTGCTCAGCCACTGGAAGCCCTGACTGCGCACCATCAGCCGCAACAACGGCGAGACGTTGGGCGCCTCCAGGTCCACCGGGTCATAGCCAAAGGACAGCTGCACCTGTCCCGTGTCCCCCTTCTTCGTGGCCGTGGACACGAGGTCCGAAGCCGGCAGGTACGTGAGCGTCGTCCACCCCTTGCCTTCTTCCCGTCCGTGCGCATCCCCGAAGCGCGTCAGCAACCAGCGGCGCTTGCCTTCACCCCAGGGCCCCGTTGCCCGCCGGTTGAACTCGAAACGCTCTCCCCCGGAGGTGACGAGGACGACGTTGTCGCCTTCGGGCGCCTCGACCGGCGCCTCCACCGTCAGCGTGAAGCCGTGCGTGTTGTCCGTCGTGCACGCGCTCGCGTTGCCCCGCTGCGAGGACTGCGAAGGTATCGCGCACCCCGGGAAGCCGTAGGCCTGGCCGTTGACGACCACCACGTAGCGCCCGAAGCGCTCTTCGCGGACGAAGCCCTCGAAGTTGTGCCGCCACCCCAGACCCAGTGGCGTGAGCTCGTTGTCCTGGTTGTTGTACGTGCGCGAGAACCCGAAGGTCCCATTGAGGAACGGGAGGGAGAAGTCCTCGTGGGAGAACGACAGGTGCCCGTCCGACGCGCTCACCCCCGACACCGACGCCTGCCCCACGGCCCGCGCGGTCGCGGCGTTGTAGGAGCCCTCGGGCTTGCCCAGCGCCGTCACCGTGCGCTCGGTTGCCACGAGCGTCACGGGCTCCAGCACCAGGTACACGGACTGCGCCCCCTGGGCGCTGCCCGGCATGCTCGACAGGTCCGGCGGCAGCGCGAGCTGGAAGCGCACCGCCCCCGTCGCCGAGGGTTGCGACGCCTGCTGCAGCTGTTCGCGCACCCGTCCCCGGAGCGTCTCCTCCACATGGAACGTCCCGTCCACCGCGCGCGACAACAGCGCCTCCTTGAGGAGGTTGCCGCCGGCCTGCTCACACGTCGGCGTGCGGCACAGCTTCAACACCCCCGCGCTGAACTGCTCCGGCTCCACGAAGAAGGTGGTGATCGCCGGGCGCCCCACGGGACGACCGATGGCCGCCGTGCCGTCCGCTTCATCCGGGGCCACGGCCGCTTCGGCCAGGTGCTCCGTCGACGCCGCCAGCACGTCCTTGCGCGACGCGAGCCCGAAGAGGTTGAAGCGGTAGAGGACGTTCTCCGCGTTCCCGCTCAGATACAGCTCCAGGTAGAGGATGTCGCTGGCGCTGAGGACCTCCGCGAGGTACTCGCCGCCGCAGTGGGCCACGAGGGAGTGGGTCGTCGGGTTGAGCGTGAGCGGGCAGTCCATGCCGAACGCGTCACTGCCCAGGCGCACCCGGTAGTCGCCGCTCAGCGTGCCCGCACGGCCGGCGTCATCCGGCTCCAGCAACTGACCCAGGAATTCGTACGCCAGGTCGCGCTCCTTCGCGGCCGGCTCCGTCTCCTGCGTCAGGTCACGCGCCACGCCGTCGCCCGTGGCCAGCACCTTCTGGGGCTTCAGGTCGAGGATGCGGAACTCGTGCTCGCGCGCCAGGTCGTACTGCTCCGACAACGCGCCCTTCGCGTCGTAGCGTTTGAAGACGTTCTTCAGGACGATGGCCTGCGCAGGCAGGCCGGGCGGGTTTTCTCCCCGGGGCTCCGGCTCCTCGAAGTGCGCCGGTTTCGCCACGTCCTCGGCGCGGCTCACCCAACCGTCGCCGTCCTGGTCGCGCTCCAGCAGGCGGCTGCCCACGACGTGCAGGTAGTAGTTCGCCCGCACCAGGCTGTTGACGGTCTCCGTCTTGCCATCCACGTTGAGCCGGCGCAGTGCCGCCTCCACATGCACCGTGTTCTGCCCCGGCGCCACCGCGAACGTCGTCACCGCGGGCTGCTCCACCGCGCTGCCCGTCACCCGGATGATCTGTCCGGCCAGCGGCGGCACGCCCGCCGGCACATCGCTCAGCTCCTGATCATCCTGGAGGCACGAGGCCCGCTGCAGGGCTGACGCGGTCGCCGGAAGCTCCGAGCAGTACACCTCCAGCGGCACGCCCGCGTCCGCGTCATCGTCCGTCAGGATGCCCGGCGCGCACGCGCCGCCGTCCGCCTGGAAGCCCCGCACACAGTCCCCGCCCGCCGTACCGGCGTCCGGAGTCCCCGCCCCCGGCTCCACCGGAAGCTGCCGCTGACGACGCACCCGCCAGTGGGTCACCACCTGGACGTAGTCGTCCCGCGTGGTCCCCGCGCTGCCCGTGCGGATGAGGTGCTTCTTCGCCGCCTGCGCCACGCCGTCATCCTGGGCGCGCCGCTGCACCCGCACGTCGATCTCCGGCGGATACAGGTCCACGTCCCCCGGGATGCCCAGCTCCTGCTGCGTGCAGTGGGAGATGGAGAAGGTCTGTGAACCCTCCTGGAGCTGCAAGGGACCGTTCGCATCCGCCGGGCACTTGCCGTCCACCCGCGCGTTGCGGTTGATGGCCGGCACCGTCACCGTCGACATGCCGGAGTAGCCCGTGGCGTGGTTGACGGCGAACACCACCAGCCGGTCGCCTTCCGACAGTCGCAGGAAGCCGCTGTTGCTCTCGGAGCACTCGTTCTTCAGGAACAGGCGCTCCTCGGCCGTCTTCGCGCCGTCCACCTGCAGCAGCTCGCACCGCGCCCGCGTGGCACGGGAGACGGAGTTGGTGGGCCCCAGCCGCAGCCGCGAGTACTGGCCCTGCGGCACCTCGGGCGGCTGCTGCGGATCCGGGCACGCCTGGACGGACGGGCGCGTCACCGCGTAGCGCGCCAGCGGGTGTTCCAGGTCCCCCTCCCGGAAGAAGTGGACCTCCGTCGTGGCCACATCGGCCTCGGAGATGCGCAGCACCTCTCCCGTCTGGGGGTCGCGCTGCGTCGCCGCCGCGCCCTGGCACACCGCCGGAACCTGCTGTCCGTCCTTGTGCTTGAAGGTGACGCGACCGTGCAGCAGTCGCACGTCCACCAGCACGTCCGCCCGGGTCGCCCCGCCCGGGTACAGCCAGAACATGGGGGAGCACGCGGAGAACGAACCGTTCACGCTGTCGAAGCGGGTGTTGCCCGCTTCGTCCAGCCGCGCGACGAACCGGGGCCCCAGCGGGATGTCCGCGCAGGCGATGCTCTGCGTGTTGGGCGAAGGCACCTGCAGCAACGTGCTGTACTTGCCTGCCTCGCCGGTCATCGCCGCGCTGTCGTTCACGCTGGTGATGTCCACGCGCACGCCCTGGAACCGCGCCGCGCCGCGGAGCGGATCCGTCTCGCCCTGGGAGCTCACCTCCGCCCGTTGCAGGGTCAGCGTCGCGCGCTTCGGGGCGCCCACGCCGCCATCCGTCGGCAGCGGTACCAGCGTCGCCTTCAGCTCGATGGCGCGCGTGTCGAACCGCGTCGCGCCCCGCAGCACCAGCGTCGTCGTGCCCGGCACGAGCGCCACCGTCGTGGCCAGGGTTGCTTCGTTGGCCTGCTGGGTGATCCACGTCGCCCCCGCGCCCGGCGCCAGCGACGTGCCGTCCGGCGATACCCCTTGGAGGCTCGCGGTGACCGGCTCACCCGCCGGCTGCGAGAGGGCCGCATTGGCGTCGTAGCGCGCGCTGAATCCGATGGGCTGCAGGTACGGCAGGTCCACCTCCACCGGCTGTCCGAGCGTGGCCTCGGCGGGCGCCATCAACTGCAGGCGCGTCTCGTCCTCGGCCGGCGCGCGCACCACGCCCCACGCGTGGGCCGTGCCGCCGGGGAAGGCATCCATCGCGCTCAGGCCCAGCGTCCCCCCCCCCAGCAATCCCTGGGCGTGGGCCTGCGCCAGGAGGACCCCGGCCACCTCCTGCCAGAACGAGGGACGCTTCGGGCCCGGCATCCGCAGCCCCAGCCCTCCATCCG
>NZ_RAWG01000436.1 GCF_003611735.1 Corallococcus sicarius
GTGCTGGCGGTGGCCGCCGTGGTGGTGGGGTGGGGCGCGCCATGGCAGGTGTCCGCGCCCGTCCAGGAAGTGGCGCCCCCCCACCTGCCGCTTGAAGCTGACCGGGCCACGGCACCGCCCTTGTCAGCGGCATCCACCGTCGTGGCCGCCGCGTCCGTCGCGGCGCCCCCGGAGGACAGCGCTCCCATGAAGAAGTCCCAGCCCCCCACCTCCTCCTTGAAGAAGTCGTTGCGAAACGCCGGGTGCGTGGCCGGTGCCTCCCTTGCACTGGCCTGCGCGAGTGGCGCCCAGGTGCTCCCGCCGCCGGATCCGGAGGACTGCCCGCAGGCGGCGCTCACCGCCATGGAGGAACTGGGCATCGACATCGGGGACGACCGTATCGGTACGTTCACCGGCTACACGGGAGATCCCCGGGTCATCACCGTGCGTGGAGGAAGCGGCTCGATAAAGCTGGCGACCGGTGGCTATGGCGAGCAATTCCCAGGCGGAACGGTGCTGTCCTGCCGGATCACCCTGGGAGAGCGCGTCTTCGGCCACTGCAACTGGGCACGCACCAAGGCCGGAAAGACCTGGCCCGTCTGCTTTGAGTTACACGACGAGGATGGAAAGCTCGGAGTGGTGCGCAAGGACGATGGCAACGCCGACTCCGCCCGCATCTTCAACGCCTTCGACGTGGTGCCGGTGCGCCGCTTCAAGTGAGGCGTCCTCTGAAGAGGCGGCCCGGCGGCGAACGATGAAGCGAGGTGATAGGAGCCGCCCCGCGCTCGCCTCTTCCTGCTCCACCCTGGAGGTTTTGTCCCGTGCCCGCACCTTGTTTCGCCGTGGTCCTGGCGCTGTGTCTCCTGGGCTTGCCTGTCAACGCGCAGACGCCGTCCGTATCCCTCACTGCGAGCCCTCGGCCCATTGAACTGGCGGAAGAACCGGGCGGCGAATCGCCCGAGGTGTTCATCAGCCCGGGGAGGTCCACCACCCTGACGTTCGATTCGGAGTTACTGCGCACGGCGGAAGGCAAGGACACGGTGACCCTTGAGAAGCGAGAGGCTTTCGCGCTCGTGGACGCGGGCCTCATGACCCTCCGCCTCATTCCCTCCGAGGGGTCGATGCCGGGGGACCGGCTGCGGTTGACGGTGCGCTTCGCCGGCAGGGCGGCCCCTTCCGGTGCGGCCTTCACGCTCGTGGTGCATCCGGTCCAGGCGGAGCAGGTGGTGGAGGTGTACCGGAACGCGCGCCCGGTGGAGTCCTATCAACAGGAAGCAAGGGAAGCGCGGGCACGGACCGCACAGTGTTACGACGAGTTGAAGCGCACCCAGGCGGAGCGCACCGGGCCGGGGGGCTTGAGGAGTCTCCTCGCCGCGAAGCAGTTGGACGAGGAAGGCGTTCTTCCCAAGGTACTGACCGAGGCTGTCACCAAGGCACCGGGAAACGTGCTCTCCGTGTTTCGCGTTCGGAGTTACCGGGCCGCCGGGCGTGTCGCTGTGGAGTTCGAAGTGAACGGACTCGCGAATGCGCCACCCTTCGCGGTGGCGGGTGCGGCCCTGACAGGCCGGCGGGGCGCAGAACTGAAGGTGCTGCCCGTGTGGTCATCCGGGCCCATCAACGCGGATCCGTCCAATCCTGGGCACGTGGTGGTGGAAGCAGAGGCCAGGACAGAAGACGCCCGGGGCCCCTACACGCTCAAGCTCTGGGAAGAGGGTGGGGGCCGAACCGTGCTCCTCGGCAACGTGACGTTCCCGTAGGTCCTCGCGGTCCTCACCGCCGGTGCCGCTCCGCCTCATCCGGCGCTCGCACACCTTCTACGCACCAGGCTCTCCCCCACGAACGCCTCAACAATACATACCGTCGACTCATCAAGAACGCGCCTGACCAGGCCCCATGGCAGACACCTCTCCGACGACAACCGACCTGCGGCCGACGTGCCCCCGACATCCAGACCGTGCTGCGCTGACTGCGTGCGAGCGCTGCGGAAGCTACGCCTGCTCTGACTGCGCAGGAAGCAACGGGCGCTGTGAGGAGTGCCGTAGCCAGGTGGCGGCAGTACCCTCTTCAGCCGCTCGGGCCCGATGGACGTCCATTCTTCTCCTCGTCTCGGGAGGATCCGCAGTCATCAATCTGCTCTTCAGCGCCGCACTCCTGTTGACCGACGTTGAAGAGCACCCCTCATTCTCCGAGGTCTTCGACACCCTGACCCCTCTCACCTACACCATCGCCTTCGTAGACTACTTCTCATACAGGCTCGCGCCTGTCGCATTTCTGATGTGGGAATACCGTGTCGTCCGCCAGCTAGGCGTGTTGGGACTGGACGTTGGCGCAACGCCGGGCTGGGCGATTGGATGGTGGTTCATTCCATTCGCCAACCTCGTAAAGCCGTTCCGAATCATACAGCGCACGGTAAAAACGCTCGGTCTCGAATCGCTCATCCCCCTCGCTCACCTGGGAAGCTGGTGGGCCACCCACTCCGGACGACCGGAAGATGGCGCTCCCAATCAGGAGCGATGCCGCTCCGCCTCCCGGAAGAATTGGGTGAGCGAGTAGTCCAGTAACGCCTGGCGAGACTCCATGTACCGGTGAGCGCGAAGGAAGGGCAGCCAAACGCGCTTGCCGACGCGAACCTGGGACTCCTCCCGCTTTTGCCGCGGCACCCATGTTCCGCCCAGCCGCCGCACCAGCATGCCGCCCAGAAAGGCCCCGAGCGCCGGCGCCGTGTGCTCGTCGATGAGGTCCCGCTGGTACCGCTCCGGGAAGTTCTCCCGCCAGAAGTAGAAGTCCAGGTCCGTGAGGCACTCGGGTGTCGCGTCGAAGAGGCTGGGCACCTTCGTATGCAGCGCAGCCACGAGGCTCTCGGACAGGTCGCCGTAGTCGCTGCGGACGCGCTCGGGATTCTCCACGTCCGAGGGGAGGGCGACTGGGAGCCACTCTTGCGGCTCGGGCGGCTGGAAGGCATTGAGTTCGGCAATCTTCTGCTGCCGCTCGCTGATGGCGAACGCGTCCGGCAGTCGCGAGAGGAGCGGTGCCAGGTCAGGGTGGAAGCGAGGCTCCACGGGAGCGAGTGCGGCACTGCGCTCGCGCAGGGTGTGCAGCACGGTGTCGAAATCCAGGTCCGGCCGCAGGTGGACGTGGGCACGCGCCTGGGCCACACGCGATTCGTCGCTCGCGAAGTCCGCGGCGGTGGGCCATAGCACCAGGAGGATGGCGCCGTTGGACAGCTCCTCCACGAGGTGCGCAGGCGTCGAGAGCATTCGCTCGCGCCCTACGGACTCTACCAGCTTCGGGCCGAAGATGTTGAACCAATATAGTTCATAGACCTTGTCAAATCCGTCTCTATTGGCGACCTCATCATCCCGACCGAAACCAGGGGCTCCAGACAACTGATCATCGGCCATGCTGTGTGCCGAGGCGTAGGGCGCCGGATAGCTGTCTGCCCAGGCACGTACCATTTCCACAAATCTCCGACAGCGCTCCACTTCTGCAAAGAGCGAAAGCGGTTGCACATTGAGGCTGACGTTCAGTCTGGGCCGCCGGGGAGCAAACCCTAGATACAAAGCCAGTGACATCTGCGGAGCTGCCGCATGAAAGAACCCGACGGACGCACTCCTCTCGCTGCGTCGCTCCTCAATCGATTTCCAAACGGCCTCGCGGGAGTACTTGCGTTGCCGCTTGCCTCTGACAACATCTGGCAACCAGTCGCCAGCATGCTCTTCAAGGGCTTCAAGGAAAGGCGCCAGTTCATGCGTCAATTTGGCCTGTGGATTGAATGCGCCATCGAAAGAAAGTCGCAGACTGTCTTCGGCGTCCAAGTCCCGCAGCATTAGTAGGCTCATTGAAACAGGACCTCCACTCCCTCGACTTCATCACCGACCTTATCCAATGTGTTTTTCAATGTCTTGGCGTCAGTAGGCTTGAGTTCGCCACCCTCGTAGATGAGACGGACTTTCTGGACTTTTGCCGTCTGTTCGAAACCGGGGCGACGGATGTTCAGAGCCTCACCGTAATACCGCAGAGCATTGCTCGCGTCCGCAACCATCTGCGATGCCAGAGCATCCGCATCAAGGCGACGAAGGTCCCGACTCTTGAGGCTGAACGTCTCCACGCGCGGCCTCGGGCCAGCAGCGGGCCCCTCCTCGATGACGAGCACGTCCGCGAAGCGCAGGTCTGTCTTCGCCACGCCCACATGCGTCTCGACGCGGGGCTGGTCGAAGTCCTTGAGCCACCGCCGCTGCGCCCGCGGCAGGGCTGCATCCGCCTCCAGGAGGGCGACCATCTTCCTCTCGAAGTCCAGGCCCCGGGCGTACCGGTCACGCACGAGCCGATAGCCGGCCCACTTCAGGGGCCCCTTCTGCGCAATCCCTTGCTTGATTTCCGCGGCCCGCGTCTCCAGGTACGCCACGTAGTCAGCCCAGCGTGGCTGCGCAGTCACTTCGGCGGGAGCCGCTGCCTGAAGGGCCTGACGGTGCCTCGTCAACTCCGCCACATCCATCGGCAGGCGCTCTCCCGGGAACTCCGCCTCCCACTGCTGGAACTTCGCCTGCGCCACCTCCGCCGGGAGTCCGGCCGCCTCGGGGGGCACCGAGGGCCGACTGCCGCTGTTTCGTCCTGCGCCCCCACCCGTGGACGCGGCGCCCGGGGGCTCGCGATACCGCACCGCCAGCGTGGCCTGTGCTTGAGCGACGTTGCCTCGCGCCTCGTGCAGCGCGAGGGCCCCCGCCTCGCCCCACTCGCTCACCAGGAGGGCCGCCTCCCGGTTCTGCTGGAGGTGGCGGGCCAACTCCCCCACGGCGCTCTCCCCAAGGTGCGCCTCCAACCTCGCCAGCACGGCCTTCAGCGCCTCCACGCGGGGCACCACCGCCTGGAGTCGAGCCCCCGCCCGCCGGGAGAGGCCCGCTTCACGCAATGCGCGCGCTCCCTTCCCTCCCGCGTACAGGCCCACCATGAGGGCCGCAGGCGCCAACTGCCGCGTGGCCTCCTCGTACTCGCCCTTGGCGAGAGAAGCCCCGCCCTGCGCCGTCCCTGCCGCCAGATGGTAGAAGCCCAGCGGCACGCCGAAGGTGAGGTGGTCGAAGGACGCCAGGGCCACGTTGCCTGGCGTGAAGGCCCCCAGGTACTGCGCCCTCTCCACCTCTTCGTACGCGGTCCGGTAGGGCGGTGGCAGCTGCGGGGGCAGCGTGGACGCATCCACGCTCCGGCTTCCGCCAACGAGCGGAATGGAGGCCGCGACGTCATCCGCGGCCCGTCCCAGCCCGCGCGCGATATCGCCCGCGCGGAAGTCCCGCTCCGGGAAGTCAGCGAGGGCCAGGCCCCGCTGCGTCAGCTCCTCGCGCACCACCTCCATGGCCCCCAGCGCGCGCTTGAGCAGTTTGTCCTCGGCCAACAGGCGCAGCAGCTGCCGCACCTCGTCGTCGTGGGTGGTGTGCAGGACGAAGAGGGCGAGGACTTCCGCCTGGGCCAGGCCGTGCTTCTCGACGGCGGTGGAGAGGAAGGCCGCGCGCTTTTGGAGGAGGACGCGAGCAGCCTCGGCCTCCAGGGGGCCCAGGGCGCCCAGCCGGACGGCGTTCCAGTCCGAGAGGGCCTCCACCAGCTGCGGCAGGTCCGTCTGGCGTTGCAAGGCCAGGAAGGCCGCGGGCGTAGTGCACGCCAGGAAGGGCGCCAGTACCTCGTCCTCCGAGTCCAGGTGCGGCCAGCCCGAGGGCACCTCCCCGCAGACACCTGCCAGGGCGCCCACCATACGCAGGGGCGTCGTCTCGCCTCCGCCGGGGCTCGGGGGTGACGGCGCGGTCCGGCGGCGGTGCAGGAGCGGTCCGGCCGCGGACTCCTCATCGTCGAAGTCCTCGAGCGCGTCGTCCTCGGGGAGACTCGCGACGGCGCCGCGTCCCAAAGCCGCCATGGGCGTCGAGCCCGAGACGGCAGCCAGGGTGCCTCCAGCGCCCGCCCGAGAGGGCAGCGAGGCACACCCCGCCGTGAGGAGCGCCAGGGCCAGCACCCGGCTGGCTCCGCCGCGCGGCAGTCGCTCAGCGCGCATGGTCCACCCCCAGCCCCACGGCCGCGAAGGCCCCCGGCCGCGGCGTCCCCTCCGGCGTGGGAAACAGCAGCGTGCCGCCCTGGCCCAGGGCGTAGAGGTTGCCTCCCAGCAAGCGCCACCGGGCCTCCCCGGAGACGAGGTAGCGCGCTCCGGGCTGGCCCACGGCTGTCGCCAGCCCACCGGCGCTCAGGCTCAAGTCCCGGTGGAAGAGTTGCGCCTCCACCCGCCCGTCCACGTCCACCCGGCCCCAGGAGAAGGCCTCCACCCCCAGGGAGAGAAAGAGGTGTCGC
>NZ_RAWG01000437.1 GCF_003611735.1 Corallococcus sicarius
GGTGCGACGTCTGGCTCACCGTGCGCAGCACGTCCACGCCCGCTTCGGCCACCTTCCGGGCAAACGTGCGCGCGAACGGCAGGAAGCCCTGGTCGGGGTGGCGGCTGCCCACCATCGCCAGCCGCCGCCGGGGCGGTCCAGGCTCTCCCCGGTAGAACAGGAGCGGGGGCGCGTCCTCCAGGCCCACCAACCGGGCGGGATGCTCCGGCGTGCCCGCGAAGGCCACCCGGATGCCCGCCACGGCGCAGGCGGAGTCCACCTGCGAGGCCAGTTCGTCCAGGGATGCGACGGTCGCGAGCCGCTGCCGGACGGCGGGCGGCACCGGGACGTCGGACACCCAGTCCCGCACGGGGGTGGACGCGAGGCGGGACAGGTCCCCTCTGGCGAACACCCGCACGGCCGCCAACGTCCGGGGCCCCAGGCCAGGGACGGCCCAGAGCGCCAGGCAGGCGCGGTGTTCTGCCGTGAGTGTGCCCGTGTCGGTGTCTGCCATACCCGTCCCCCGCCTGTTTCCCACCTATATAGAGGAGGTGGGCCCGGGAGGGGCGTGACACATAACACCGCAACATCGGTGGTCAAGCGGCCCGCCCTTCCGCGGCGGGCTGGAATGCAGCTTTCCTGCCGCTTCCGAGCCGCGGGTTGGCGGCTGGCGGTTAGCGGTTAGCGGCTGGCGGTGGGGGCTCCGTCCTTGCGCATGGTGGCGCGGTCGCCGGCGGAGACCTCCACCAGGGACCGGGTCAGGATGCAGTTGGAGGTCCGCTCGCGCACCTCGGTGACCATGCACTGCGCGACGCCCTCCCACGGGTAGGCGCCCTGCTTGCTCTTGCCCGCGTCGCCCATGCGGACGTCGCTGCGGCCGAGCACATCGAGGCTGGGGTCGCCCTTGCGCTCGATGGTGAAGACGTTGCCCACCTGGACGCCGTCCGCGGTGCCGCGGTCCACGACGATGAAGTGGTGCTCACCCAGCAGCGTCTGGCCGGGCGTCATCGGCGTCAGCACGTAGCCGGGGATCTCCTTGGCGTTGGGCTTGGGGGAGACGCGCTCCGACAGCCGCTCGCTGGACGGGCCCACGTAGTTGCCGCGCTCGATGGGGTCCCACGTCTCCGTGATGCGCGCGGTGACGATGTCGTTGTTGATGGCGACGACCTGCACCGTGCCCAGCAGCTCCGTGAGGAACCCGGCGCGGGCGCCCGTCACCGGGTGCTTCACCGGCTCCACGGTGTGGAAGATGACGTAGCGGTCCCCCACCTTGGCGGCCCCGCGCTTCTTGAAGCGCAGGTAGACCTTCTCCGGGGCCGACAGCATCAGCGCCTCGGAGGTGGAGCCTTCGATGCGGCCCGCCTCGTCCAGCTCCTTCGCCGTCACGAAGCCCTTGGTCGTCACGGGCCGCGAGCTGGACGGGTCGTAGCCGATCTTCCCCACCACCGACACCAGGCTGCCGCCGCTCACGTCCTGGGGCGCCTGCACGTCGTCCGAGGGAAGATCCCCGGCCTCCACGCGCGAGGGCACCTCTTCGCCCCCCGGGAAGAACTTCACGTTGTTGCCCGGGTAGATCCAGTGCGGGTTGGCGATCTGCGGGTTGTAGGACCAGACCTTGGGCCAGTACCAGGGGCTGCCCAGGTAGCGCTGGGACAAGTCCCACAGCGTGTCGCCGCCCTCCACGGTGTGCACCTGGCCGGGGGCGCTCTCGCGGCCCTGGGGGGCGCCGGGCGGGAGCTGGACGGAGGTGGGCCGTTCCGCGGCGTCGTCGGAGATGTCCTGCCCTTCCGTCTCCGGACTGACCTGCTGCGGTTCCTCCTCTTGCGCGTCCTGCTGCTGGGCATGGGCCGTCCACGCCGGGGCGACGGCGAGGGGCACGAGCAGGGAGGCGAGGATCCGGGAGCGCATCGGACGACGTCCTTTCACGAAAAGGGCTTACGGCGAGAGCGCGGCGAGCCGCTGCTCCGCCTGCGTGGCGGCGGCCGTCCCCGGGAACTGGGTGACGACGCGAGTATAGAGGGCCCGGGCATCCACGGCCTGATTCAGCCGCACCCGGCACTCCGCGAGCCGGAGCATGCCGTCCAGGATGGCATCCCCGGCGGGGTAGGTCTTGATGAGCCGTTCGAACGTCTTCGCGGCGCTGGCCGGATCCTGGAGGCCCATCTGCCCCAGACCGGTGAAGTACAGCGCGTTGTCCGCGCGCGGGTGACGGGGGTTCGCTTCCGCGAAGCGCGTCAGCTGATCCACGCCCCCTTCCGTGTTGCCCGTGCGCAGCAGCGACACGGCGTGCTCGTACTCGGCTTCGAGGATCGCGGGGTCCTTGTCCGGCACCCCGTCCGAGCGGGCCTGGGACTGGGACGCCGCGCCCGACGAGCCCTCCGCCGGGCTGATGAACATCTCCATCTGGTCCGGATCCGGCTCCACCACCGGCACCACCGTGGCGATGCGCGGGGCGGGTTCCTTCTTGGGCTTGAGCCGCACCACCGCGAGCTCCGCCGGGGCCAGTCCCAGCGCCTCGTTGCCCGCGTCCTCGTCCGGCTTCGCGATCAGCGCGCCCGAAGTGGAGGCCGCCGAGGCGGCCGGGGCGGTGACATTCCGGGCGCGGGACACGGCGTCGCGGTTCTCCAGCCGCGCCAGGCGCTCCGCCAGCGTCGCCTGGGAGGCACGCAGCGTGCGCACCTCGGCTTCCAGCTTCACCACTTCCGCCTGGGAGGCGGCGGTGGTGGCGCAGGCGGTCGGCGCGCACAGCGCCACGGCGGCAAACAGGCGGAAGAGAAAGGGGCGCACCGGCACGAGCCTGGACGGAGGGGATTCCGCGTCGAGGATAGGAAGGCCGGTCGGAGACCGTCAAGAAAACGGCCGGGCTTGCAGAGGGACGCTAGAAGCGGTGTAGCACGAAATTGAGATGCCGGCCGGTGAGCCCCGCGTCCCGGCGGTGCGAGAAGAACCGCTCACGCTCACATGCCGTACAAGCCTGTAGCACGTCCACATGCTCCGGCTTGAGGCCCGCCTTCACCAGCGAGGCCTTCACCGCGCGGGGCAGGTCCAGGTGCGGCTTGACGCCTTCGCGCACCACGTCCGGGCCGAAGCGGGCGCGGAAGCGGTCACCCAGTTCCGGCGACACCTCGTAGCAGCACGCCTGGATGCAGGGCCCCACCGCCGCGAGCAGTCGCTCCGGCCGCGACCCGCGCGCCCCCAGCGCCTCCACCGCGCGGGCGCTGATCTCCAGGTCCGTGCCCTTCCAGCCCGAATGCACCGCCGCCACCCGGCGCCCCTGCGGATCCACCAGCAGCACCGGCACGCAGTCCGCGGTGCCCACCGCCACCCAGCTGCCCTCCCCTTCCGTCCACAGCCCGTCCGCCTCGCCCAGCGTCGGGCGCAGCGCGTCGTCCGCTTCGCCGCGCGCTTCCAGCACCCGGTCGCCATGCACCTGGGACACCCGGCACAGCGCTCCCAGCTTCGCGCCCGCCGCCTGCGCCAGCCGCCGGTGGTTCTCCTCCACGCGCGAGCGCTCGTCGCCCACGGAGAACCCCAGGTTCAGCGACGCGTACGGCCCCTCGGACACGCCCCCCGTCCGGGTGGCGAAGCCATGCGGCACCGGCAGCAGCGCGGACGTGAGGAATTCGGGCGTGGATGTGGACGTAGGCGTGGACATGGGGTGACTCTGACTTCAACGGGCCACGGGCGCAGCCGGTGAAAACGGGAACTCACGGTGGAACAGCAGCCCTGTTTCAATATTTCGGCGTGAGTACGTTTGACAGGTTGTGTCACGCCGCTGACAATTTCTAAACACTCCGACACGCGGACAGGACGCGTGGTCCGGAGCAGACTGCGCCCGATCATGGCCCTGGGTTCCGAGACGATTGGCAGGAAGCTCCTCTGGAGCATTGGCCTGCCAGGGCTGGTGGTGGCGTTGCTGGGCGTGGGTCACTTCTCGCGTGAGACGCGGCAGGCGGTTCACGAGGGCACGCACCTGGAAGCGCTGGCGCTGGCGGAGTTCGTGGCGTCCACCTTCACCCAGCCCCAGGCGCCGGGCGCCGCGCCGCACGCGGCGGTGGCGGAGGTGCTGGCGTCGGACACGCGGTTGTTCCGCTCCGTGGAGGACCTGCGGGTGCTGATGCCGAACGGGCGCATCCGGTGGAGCCGGCGCCCGGCCGAGCAGGGCCATCCGCATCCGGAGGCCGAGCGGCTGTCGGCGACGGGGCCGGAGACGGCGCGCTCCAGCGAGCACGGCACGGAGGTGGTGCGTCCCCTGGGCGGCCCGGAGTGCTCCGGCTGCCACGCCAGTGACTCCGCGCAGCGGATGGGCGTGTTGCAGGTGCGCCTGGGCGAGCCCGCGATGCACCGTCAGTTGCAGGCGGTGTTCCGGGACGCGCTGGGGGCGATGGTGCTCTTCGTCGGCATCCTGGCGCTCGTCACGTGGCTGAGCCTGCGCTTCGTGCTCACGCGTCCGCTCAAGCGGTTGAGCGAGGCCATGGGGCGCGCGGAGTCCGGCGACCTGCTGGTGCGCGCGGACGCCCGGGGCACGGATGAGATTTCGCGGCTGGGCGCGGCCTTCAACCAGATGCTCGCGCGGCTCACCTCCATGAAGGTGGAGGAGATCGACACGCACCGCGACCTGGAGCTGGTGAAGGAGAAGCTGGCGCTCAAGGACGAGTTGGAGGAGCGCCTGCGGGAGCTGTCGCTGCTGTTCGACGTGGCGCGCTCGCTCAACACCACGCTGGAGCTGGACGAGCTGCTCGCGCGCATCACCCGCCTGGTGGTGGAGCGGCTGCACATCCCCGACTTCACCATCATGCTCCTCAACGAGGAGGGCCTGCTGGAGGTGAAGCACGCGTGGCCCCAGGGCCAGGGCCTGGAGGGGCACACCTTCGCCGTGGGCGAGGGCGCGTGCGGCCGGGCCGCCCAGTCGCGCAAGGCCGTGTACCTGCCGGACCTCGCCGACGGCACCAGCATCTTCGCCCGGCGCGGCCTGGGTGGCAGCACGGAGGAAGGCTCGCTGCTCGCGGTGCCCATGGTGCACGCGGAGACGCTGCTGGGGGTGATCAACTTCCAGCGCAAGGAGACGGCGTCGTTCTCCGGAGAGGAGATCGAGCTGTTCACGGCGGTGGCGGATCAGGCCGCCACGGCGGTGACGAACGCGCGGCTGCACGCGGAGACGGTGAAGCTCACGTTGACGGACGCGCTCACGGGCGTGCCCAACCGCCGTCACCTCTTCCAGCGGCTGGACCTGGAGCTGGCGCGGGCCCAGCGCTTCGGCGTGCCGATGGCGCTCCTGATGGTGGACGTGGACCACTTCAAGCGGCTCAACGACCTGGCCGGACACCGGGCCGGCGACGAGACGCTGCGCCGTGTCTCCGACGTGCTGCGCACCCGCGCGCGCAAGGTGGACACCGTGGGGCGCTATGGCGGCGAGGAGTTCGTGCTCCTCTTGCCCCAGGTCTCCAAGGCGACCGCCTTCGAGGTCGCGGAGACGCTGCGCCGCGCGGTGGCGGAGGCCGTCATGCTCAACCGGCCGGGCCTGCCCGGCGGGCACGTCACCGTGTCCATCGGCGTCTCGCACTACCCCACGGACGCGAACACGCAGGAGGGGCTCGTCGACTGCGCGGACTCGGCGCTCTATTGCAGCAAGCGCACGGGTCGCAACCGGGTGACGGCGTTCGAGGCCGGCATGGAGATGCACCCCGGCCGCGAGCGCAGCATCGCCGCGCCCCCCACGGACGCGCCCACTTCACCTCCGGCGTCGTCGGGCATCGCCAAGGCCTGAGGCCGCAGCGGGTGCTCAGCGCTGGGTGAGCGTGCGGACCCCGGGCAGCATCAGGTCCGCCCACTCGTCATAGCCCGCGGCGGACGGGTGGAAGCCGTCCCCGCAGAAGAAGTCCGGCCGCCGGGGGATCATCTCGCGGCTGGCGGTGAAGAGGTCCACGAGGTGCAGCCCGTGTGAGCGGGCCACCGTGGCGATGGCGTCGTTGAAGAGCTCGATGCGCCCTTCGTACAGCGCGCTCGGCACCAGCTTCGCCACCGGCGCGAGCGCCATGTCCGCCAGGTTCACCACCACCATGGACGCGCCGGTCTGCTTCAGGCGGCGGGCGATGCGGTCCAGGTCGTCCTGGAACTCCGCCACGTCGGTGCCGCGCCAGAGGTCGTTGGTGCCCACGCCCAGGGTGATGAGCGTGGGCTGCAACGCGACGACGCGCTTGAGGGCGTGGTTGACGACGTCGCGGATGCGCGCCCCACTCTGCCCCAGGTTGGTGTGGCCCACGGGGAGGCCGCCCTGCCGGAGGCGTGAGGCGAGCCGTTCGGGGTAGCCCCCGCCCTGCGA
>NZ_RAWG01000438.1 GCF_003611735.1 Corallococcus sicarius
GTGAGGTGCTCGCCCCCGCCGCCTTCGTCGCGGCCCTGCCCCGGAGACTCCTCTCTCATCCCAACGGCGGCGCGCTGGCCGTCATCGGCCACGTGGAGCGGGCCTGGGGCTTCTCCATCAAGCCCCTCGACATGGCCCAGGCCTCCCCCCATGCGTTCACGGGAACGCTCTCGAGGATCATGGCCGGCGAGCCCGTGGGCCACGCGCTGCGCGACTTCCGCGACCGCTTCTCCGCCGCGAACAACCTCCTGCTGAACCACCTCGATCCCAACATGCCCAACAACAAGCTGGAGCCCCGCGCGTTGCTCCACCAGTGGATCGAGCGCAACGACGCACGCAACTACGTGGTGCTGGGTGATCCTGCAGTGCGCATCCGGCACACCGACCTGCAGCCGCTTCCCTGAAAGGAGCTTGGACCGATGCGAACGCTCATTCTCAGCGACCTCCACCTCGGCAACGGAGGGCCCTATGACATCTTCGCGGGCGCCGCCGAGCTCCCCGCCCTGCTCGACTCCTTCACGCGCACGCCCACGCACGTCGTCTTCAACGGGGACAGCTTCGACTTCCTGCTGAACGACGACCCGCTCGCGGTGGACTCCAAGCAGACCGTCGCGCAGGCCCGGGCGCTGGTGGGCTCCGCGCAGACGGCGCCGTCGCTCCAGGCGTTGGGCCGGGTGCTGGCCGCGGGCGGACGGGCGACGATGGTGGTGGGCAACCACGACCTGGAGCTGGCCCTGCCGGAGGTCCAGGCCGTGGTGCGCGCGGCCCTGGGGCAACCGGCTGCCGTGGCTTCAAGACTGGTGTTCCGCGACGGCACGGAGCCCCTGCTGCTGGAGGTGGGCGGCGCGCGGGTGCTCGTCACCCATGGCGAGCACAACGACGTGGCCAACCGCATCGACTACGGCTCGCTGCTGTCCACGGACCGCACCCGCTTCCAGTACCCGCCGGGCTCCGTGCTGGTGAAGAACCTGCTCAACCCGCTCAAGCACCAGCACCGCATGCGGTACATGGACCTGCTCAAGCCCGACTTCCAGGGGGCGGTGATGGTCGCGCTCGGCGTCAAGCCGGACGCGCTCAAGGTCCTGATGACGAGCGGGACCCTCACGCTCATCCGTCGCATGCTGGAGAACCAGGACCTCCCTCCGGCCTTCGCCATCGAGCCCCGGGACGCGAACACGCCTTCGGAGGCGGACGAGCAGCTGGCGCGGACGCTCGCGGAGGTGGACCTGGATGACGAGGAGGTGGAGGCCCTGATGTCGGTGCTGGATCCGCAGTCGCTCAACTCCTTCGACAACCCGGACGCCCTGGGCCGCGCCCGCCTGAAGCTGTGCAAGGCGGGCTTCGCGCTCTACGCACGCCTGCACCGGAAGGTCGCCGGGACGACGGGGACGGAGTACTTCTCACTCGAGCCGGCGAAGGACGAGCTCGCGGAGAGCGAGCGGCTGGGCAGGAAGTTCAGCCATCAGGCGGTGGTGATGGGCCACACCCACGCGGCGCGCTGGCACCAGGGCAACGGCCGCGTCTACGCCAACACCGGCACGTGGATCTCCCTGCTGCGGCTGCCCGCTCCGGACGCCCCCGACGCGGAATGGGGCGACTACCTCCAGGAGCTCCAGGGCAACCCCTCGCTGGAGCCCACCCGGCAGAAACTGGCCCGGGTGGAGCACCGCTTCACCTGCGTGGAGGTCTCGCCCAAGACGTCGGCGCCGGGGGCGACGCTCCGGCTGGCCCAGTGGAAGGACCAGGGGCTGCAGACGCTGGGCAGCGCGGAGCTGCCCGCGGGGAGCTGACGCCGCCCACCCGCACGGTGTGCCCTGAGCGCGTCAGGCGCGGTCGGCCGACGCGGAGAGCACCCCGTGCAGCAGCGCCAGCATCACGGCGCACGCGAGGATGTGGGGCGCGACGTACGCAAGGCCCCACCGCTCCGCGATGATGCCCGCGAGGCTCGGCAGCACGGCGACGCCCGCGGTGGCCGCGCTCACCTGGAAGCCCACCGCGTGCGCGGAGACGTCGGTGCCCACGCGGCGCGGCGTCTCCGACATCAGGCCCGGGAAGATGGGGGCCAGCGCGAAGCCCAGCAGCACCAGCCCCAGCGCGGGCGGCACGCTGGGGATCGCGAACAGCAGCGCGCCCACCACCGCGAGCGCCGTGCTCCCCCGCAGCATCCGCACCGAGCCCAGGTGCTCGACGATGAACCCCGACAGGACGCGCCCCACGAGCAGGCTGCCCCAGTAGAAGCTCACCCAGGTGCCGGCCTCGGCGGTGTCCAGGCCCCGCCCTTCCGTGAGCACGGTGAAGCTCCACTGGCCGGCCGTCACCTCCACGCCGGTGTAGAAGAAGAACGTCACGATCTGCAGCCACACCCGCGCCCGTCGCAGCGCATCGAACGCGGAGCCCGTGACAGGCGCTTCGGCGGGAACCTCCCCGGTCGTTGGCACCGGTGCATCCCACTGCCTGCGCATCACGAAGAACGCCAGCGCCAGCGCGCCCAGCACCGCGCCGATGACGGCATACCCGGAGCGCCAGCCCACGCCCCGTGTGAGCAGCGCTGTCATCAGCACCGGCCCCAGCGCCGCTCCGACGCTGTAGGCCGCATGCAGCCAATTCATATGTTTCGGCCCGAAGTTCTGGGCCGCGTAGTTGTTGAGCGCGGAGTCGATGGCACCCGACCCGAAGCCGATGCAGCACGCGGCGACGAGGAAGAGCGCGAACACGGGCACGGACACGTACCCCGCGAGCCCCAGCGCCACGAGCCCCGTGCTCAGCGCCAGCAGCAGCCCCAGCCGCAGGGCGCGCATCAGCCGTCCCGCGAGCAACCCCGACACGAAGTACGCGACGGCCGCCGTGGAGAGGATGGCGCCCATGCCCGCCTGCGACAGCCCGAACGTGCTGCGCAGCGACGGCCACGCGACGCCGAGCACGGCATCCGGAAGCCCCAGGCTGATGAACGCCAGGTAGGCGAGCGTGAGGAGCGCGGGACGGGGGGCGGATTCAGGAGGACGCACGGGCGCGCACCGTAGAACGCGCTCGGGCATCCCGTCAGGGCTTCGTGGCGGCCTTCATCGGGTGCTTGACCTTGACACCAGTGTCAGGCGCTAGCGTCCGTTTCCAGGAGAGCAGGATGAACATCGGAGAACTCGCCCGGCGCACGGGCTCCAGCGCGCGCTCCATCCGTCACTACGACAAGGCCGGGCTCCTCGCCTCGCACCGACGTGACAACGGGTACCGCGACTTCAGCGACGAAGCGGTCCCCCAGGTGATGCAGGTCGCCCGGATGATCCGCCTGGGCTTCTCGCTGGAGGAGATCACCACCTTCCCGCCCTGCATGCTTCGTCAGGTCACGAACGCCGTCTGCCCGGACGCGCTCGCCGCCCACCGCGAACGCCTGGCGGAGGTCGACCGGCAGCTCTTCGACCTCGCGCGCCTGCGGGAGCGGCTCCTCACCGTGCTGGGCGCGAATGAGCCCCACCTTCCCCCCACCGAACGAGCACCGCATGAACCGTCGTGACGTGATGAAGACCGCCCTGCTGGGCACCGGCCTGCTGCCGGGACTCGGCCTCGCGGCCAACAACACCCCTGCCCCGGCCAAACGCCCCAAGGCCCGGACGTTCCTGCTGGTGCACGGCGCATGGCACAACGCCTTGCACTGGACCCGCGTCTCGCAGGCCCTCTCCGCGCGGGGGCACCAGGTGGTGGCCATCGACCTGCCCGGCCATGGCCTCAACGCGCGCTTCCCCGCGGCCTACCTGACGGGCAACACCGCGCGCCTCACCGAGGAGCGGTCCCCGCAAGCGGACGTCACGCTGGAGGACTGCGCGACGGCGGTGGTGTCGGCGCTGGAGAAGTTGAAGGACGGGCCGAAGCCCGTGCTCGTGGGCCACAGCGCGGGTGGCACCGTCATCACCCGGACGGGAGAGCTGGCACCGCACCTCATCGGCCGGCTGGTGTACCTGAGCGCGTACTGCCCGCTGCGCCTCCAGAGCGCCAGCGGCTACGGCGCCCTTCCCGAGGCCCGCACCGGCTACGGACAGTCGCTCTTCCTCGGAGACCCGGCGAAGCTGGGCGCGGTGCGGATCAACCCGCGTGGCGACGCGGCGTACCTCGAAGCCCTGCGCCTGGCCTTCTACCAGGACGTGGAAACGGCGGGCTTCCTGCCCTTCGCGCTCACCCTCACGCCGGACCTCCCGCAGTCCCTCTGGACGGCCAGGGTGGGCGCGACAAAGGAGCGCTGGGGCCGCCTCCCGCGCAGCTACCTGCGCTGCGCCCAGGACCGCGCGCTGGCCCCCGCGCTCCAGGACCTGATGATCCGCGAGGCGGACGCCTTCACGCCCGGCAACGCGTTCACCGTCGACACGCTGGAGTCCTCGCACTCGCCCTTCGCGTCCCAGCCGGAGAAGCTGGCCGCGCTGCTGGACGGCCTGCGCTGAAGCGGCGCTGCTTCAGAAGATGGACAGGCCGGTCAGCGTCGTGAAGCGGTCCAACGCCTCCACGCCCGCCACCGAGTTGCCCCGCGCATCCAGCCCGGGGCTCCACACGCACAGCGCGCAGCGGTTGGGGATGACGGCGATGATGCCTCCGCCCACGCCGCTCTTGCCCGGCAGCCCCACACGGTAGGCGAACTCCCCCGCCGCGTCGTATGTGCCGCAGGTGAGCATCACCGCGTTGACCTGCTTGGCCTGGCTGCGCGTGAGCAGCCGCGCCCCATCCGCGCGCTGGCCATGTCGGGCGAGGAACCCGCACGCCCGCGCCAGGTCCGCGCAGCTCATCGCCAGCGAGCACTGCCAGAAGTAGTGCTCCAGCACCTCCGGGACGGAGCCCTCCATGTTGCCGTAGCTCGCCATGAAGTGCGCCAGCGCGCTGTTGCGGTGGCCGTGCTCCGCCTCCGACGCGGCAATCACGGCATCGAAGTCCACCGCCGGGTTGCCGCTCTCCGCGCGCAGGAAGTCGCGCAGCGTGCCCCGTGCGTCGCCGGTGAGCCGTTGCAGCCGGTCCGTGATGACCAGCGCGCCCGCGTTGATGAACGGGTTGCGCGGGATGCCCTGCTCGTACTCCAGCTGCACCAGCGAGTTGAACGGGTTGCCCGACGGCTCCTTGCCCACCCGCTTCCACAGCGCGTCCCCGTCCCGCGACAGGGCCAGCGCCAGCGTGAACACCTTGGAGATGCTCTGGATGGAGAACGGCACGCGCCAGTCACCCACCCCGTACACGTCCCCCTCCACCGTCGCGAGCGCCATGCCGAACCGGCTTGGGTCCACCGCCGCGAGCGCCGGGATGTACGTCGCCACGCGGCCCTGCCCCAGCACCGGCCGCACCGCGTCCCACACCTGCGTCAACACCGCCTGGTAGTCCATGCGCCGTCCGTCCTTCGTCAGCGCAGGCCCGCACGCTTCGCCAGCTCCTGCGCCAGCGCGCGCAGCTCCTCGGCGCCGGACGCGTTCGGGCTCGTGTCGAACACCACCTCGTAGCCCAGGCCCGCCTGGTTGATGGACTCCGAGCGCGGGATGCGCGTGCGCAGCACCGGCACCGTCACGTCCTTCAGCGCCTCTTCCATCGCCACGTTGGTCGCGGGCGTGCGCCGGTCCCACAGGTTCACCGCGGCCACCAATTCGCCGCCGCTCTCGCGCACCTCGCGCCACGCGGTTTCAATCTCACCCAGCCCCTGCAACGCGAAAGCGCCCGTGGGCACCGGCGCCACCACCACGTCCGCGAAGCACAGCACGGCCTCCGTGAACGCGCCGATGCTCGGCGGCGTGTCCACGATGATGACGTCCGGCGTCCAGGAGAGCGTCTTCAGCGCGCGAGGAATGGCCTGCAACCGGTGCCCCCACCCGAACAGCTCGCGCTCCAGCGCCGCCATGCGAGGCGCTCCCGGCGCGATGAACAGCCCCTGCCGCTTCGGCGACGCCACGACGATCTCGTCCAGCCGGTGCTTCGGCCGGGGACCGAAGGCGTCCGCCACGCACGGGCCGTCCCGCGTCTCCAGCCCCAGCACCAGCGACGCGTGCGCCTGCGGATCCAGGTCCAGCAGCAACACCCGGCGGCCCGTGTCCGCCAGCGCCGCCGCCACGTGCGCGCACAGGGTCGTCTTCCCGACGCCCCCCTTGATGGTACAGAACGCAATCGTCGGCATGATGGGCCCCGGGTCTACCAGGAATCCGCCGCCCCGAGGACCGCGCCGGAATGGAACGCCCGCTCCATTGGGGGCGCCCCAGAATGG
>NZ_RAWG01000439.1 GCF_003611735.1 Corallococcus sicarius
AGGTGGCGGGGGCGGGCATGACGGCGGGCCGCAGTGCCCTCCGCCGAAGCCGCCGCCGCACTGCTCGGCGTCTTGCGGCCCCCATGGCGACAAGGTCCGCATCTGCCACCACGCGCCGCCCGACGAGCCGGGCTCGAAGAAGATCGAACTCTGCGTGGGTGCGCCCGGCGCCGCGGCCCACCTGCGTGAGCACGACAAGGACACCCTCGGCTGCTGTCCGAAGGGCCACGACTAAGGCTGCACCGGCGGACCGGTGCGCCCTTCCTCACGCACCGGTCCGGGGTGGCTCGAAGTGTGCCCCGGGCTCAGCGATACCAGCGGAGCCCGGCCACGGCATCGCCTCCGTGCTCGTAGTACTCGATGACCACCGTGTGTTCGCCGGCCCTCATCCAGCGGCCCACGAAGTAGCTCGTGGTCGACTGGTCCCTCCACCCATTGATGATGCGGGAGCCGTCCACGAACACGCGGATGCCGTCATCCGCCTGGGCGAGGAAGTAGTACAGGCCCGACGCGAAGTAGAACCGTCCCGTCCAGCGCACGGAGAAGTCGTCGTACCCCACCTCCGGCACGGGGCGGCCCGTGCCCCAGAAGCGCGCGAGCGGTGCCCCCTCGCAGCGCACCCGCGCGGGGGCGTCCGCCAGGTCCCGGTTGCTGAAGTACTCCGCCCGATACTGTCCCAGCGGACACTCCGCGGGGGCGGCGGACTCGAAGAAGGCCGTGTGGCTGGCGTCGCTCGAACCGACCTGGATGACGTGCTGCGCGGCTCCGCCGTCCGACCACTGGCGGAACTCGAAGACGCCTTGTGGCGAGGGCGCGAAGAGGGTGTGCGTGGAGCCGACGATGACCGGGCGGACCAGGGGGGCGGTGGCGCTCGTGCCGTCGAACACCAGCTCCAGCCCCGGCGGTGACGTCTGGAGCGTCACCTGCACGAGCTGTGGGTGCAGGGTGATCCTCCGGCTGCCCGTCAGCCCCGCCGAGTCGGTCGCGGTCAGCTGGAGTTCGAAGTGCACCTCGTCGCCGTGGTCCGGGATGGTGAACGAGCCAGTCGCTCCCGTGCTCGTGGCGTAGGGATGGGAATGACAGGTCCCCGCCGCGCAGTGGCGCAGGGTGACGGTCCACGCCAGCCGCTCCTCGGGAATGGGGCCGTCCTCGGCATCGCTCGCCGAACCCGAGTAGGCCACCACGTCGCCGACCTTGAAGCGGAACGTCGCCGAGGGCGAGAGGATGGCCGGGACGGGAGCCAGGTTGCCCACGGAGAGGCTCACGGTGGCGGAGTGGCTGCCCCCGCGCCCATCGCTGACGGTCAGCCGGGCCACGTGGGCGCCGGCCGCGGCATAGGTGTGCTCCGGGTTGGGCAGCACCGACACGGGGGAGCCGTCCCCGAAGTCCCAGCGGTACTGGAGCGCGTCACCGTCCGCGTCGCTGGAGCCCGCGCTGGAGAAGCGCACGAGCAGGGGAGGCATGCCCTGGCGAGGCGTCGCCGAGGCCACCGCGACGGGCGGCGTGTTGTCCACCGTGTGGCGGATGCGGCGCAGCTCGCCCGCGAGGATGTCCACGAAGAAGAGGTTGGAGTCTGGCCCGACGCCCAGTTCGACCAGGCCGCCCACCCCGGACGCGAACAGCGTCACGCTGTCGGGCACGAGCTGGTCATTCGCATCCACCCGCAGGGAGCGGATCCACTGCTGGCTGTAGTCGCCGAAGAAGTAGGCGCCCTGCCACGTCTCCGGGTACGCGGTGCCCGTGTAGAAGGCGCCGCCCGTGGCTGTCTGGCCGACGCCATGGTCCCAGACATACAGCGGAGGTCGCACCGCGCCGGGCCCCCGGGCATAGAGCGCCTGGCAGACGGGCTTGGGTTCGTAGCCGTGCTGGCGGAAGAGCCCCTCGTAGCAGGGCCATCCCAGGTTCGACCCCGGGAGCGCGACGTTGATCTCCTCGTAGGTGCCCCAGCCGACGTCGCCCAGGTAGGGGATGGAGGTGCCCGGGCGCAGGCTGAAGCGATAGGGATTGCGCAGCCCCAGCGCCCACACCTTGGAGCGGTTGGCCCGGGGATCCCCGTTCCAGAAGGGGTTGAAGGCCACGCCCTCGCCGGAGCGCGTGATGTGCAGCACCTTGCCCGCGAGGGAGTCCAGGCTCTGCGCGCGCAGCGCGTCGTCGTCGACCGTGTCGAAGCGGGCTCCGTCTCCTGACGTGACGAAGAGGGTGCCGTCCGGCGCGAACCGGAGGCTGCCCACGGTGTGCGAAGCGCTGTCCGCGGGGATGCAATCCGCGCCCACGGGGAAGTCATTGCAGGAGTTGCCCACGGTGGTGCCGAGCAGCACGAGTTCACTCGCGGGCGAGGCGGAGTCCCCCACGGCGGTGTAGCGCGCCAGCCGCGCCGTCTTGGGCCCGGAGTCATCCGTGGCATCGTCGTCGTAGGTGTAGAGCAGGTAGACGAAGCCGTTGGTGGCGAAGGCAGGGTCCACCGCGAGCCCCAGCAGCCCGCGGTCATGGTGCGAGTTCACCCGCCCCCGCAGGTCGATGAAGGGCAGGGGCTGGAGGACGCCGTCCTTGAAGAGCCGGACCGCCCCTGCCTTCTCGGCGATGAGGAGGCGCCCATCGGGGAGGCTCGCGAACGTCGTCGGGTACTCCAGGCCAGCGACGACGAGTTCGGAGGAGAAACCGCCGGGCAGGGCGAGGGGGGCCAGGGGTTGGGCCACGGCCGGGGCCCCCCATCCCAGACAGAGGGAGAGAAAGAGAAAGACGGAGAGGTGGGGCGGACAGCGTCGCAGTGACTGCATGAAAGCGTCCCTTGGGTGGGGGAAGGTCGGGAGGCGGGAAGCTGGCACCGGTCCCCCCCTTGGCCATCCGTCCCCCGGGCCCCGGGTTGCTGTCATCCAGTTGCACCCGGGCTCCCCCCATGTGATAGCCGCGCCTCAACCCTGGAGGCGTGATGTTCAAGTGGAGTGTCTGGCTGTCCCCATGTATTGCCTTGTTGATGTCGGGGTGTATGTCAATGGAGGCGGATGATGCGCGGGAGCCGGCGGTTCAGGAACAGGCCCTGACCGGCACGCAGGTCATCGACTTCACCTCCGCGAGCACGACGGCGAACACGGATGCGTCCGGCAAGAGCGGCGGCATGACCGTGCTCAAGGCGAACAGCTCCAATTGCACGGTCGGCGTGTACGCGGATTGCTACGCGCAGTACATCGAGTTCAGCCCGGCCTCCACGGGCTACCTGACCTTCAAGCTCTCCAGCATCACCCAGGCCGCGCCCACCCCGGCCCAGGTCACCCAGCTCCAGCTGCTGACGAAGTACCAGGGGCCCGCGGCGTCCACGTCCTACTACCAGTGGCAGCTCTACCGGTTCACGACCTCCAGCTGGGTCAACATCGCCAGCTCGCAGGGACGCGGCGAATGGGTGTGGACCCCCGCGCTGACGCTCAACCTGCCGGGCACCGAGACGGCTTCGAACTTCGTCTCCAGCACCGGTGACATTCGCGCGCGCCTCATCAAGGGCGCGGGGACGGACGCGGCGCAGCTCGACAGCCTCCGCCTCCAGGTGTCCTGGGACATCCCCTCGACGTGCACCGCGGAGACGAATGCGGCCTTCTGCACCCGGTTGGGCGCGACGTGCGGGCAGGTGAGTGGCACTGACAACTGCGGCCAGGCGCGCACGGTCACAAGCTGCGGTGGCTGCCTGAGCCCGGAGACGTGCGGCGGTGGCGGCACCCCGAACGTCTGCGGCCAGGGCGCGGCGTGCACCCAGGCGACCTTCCCCCGGGGCACCACCTGGACGTGGGACCTGGAGAACAACGCCCTGCCCACGAACCTCAACGCGCAGGTCTACGTCGTCGACCTCTTCAACACGACGAGCGCGAAGATCCAGGAGTACAAGAACGCCGGCAAGAAGGTGGTCTGCTACTTCAGCGCCGGCACCTATGAGAACTGGCGGAGCGACGCGAACCAGTTCCCGCAGGACACCTATTGCAGCCCCGGGGAGAACTGCGCCCAGTCCGTCCACATCCTGGGGGACTGGTGCGTGAGCGGCGGCGGCTGTGAGTGGTGGTTGGATCACCGAAAGCCGGCGGTGAAGACGGTGATGACGTCCCGCATGCAGCTGGCGAAGAACAAGGGCTGTGATGCGGTGGAGCCGGACAACATCGACGGCTACTCGCACGACGACGAAATCAGCTGCACCGACCAGGCCTGCTGGGGGCTCACGGCGACGAACCAGCTGGACTACAACCGCTGGCTGGCCGACACCGCCCATTCCCTGTGTCTGGGCATCGCGCTGAAGAACGACGTCGACCAGATCCCCGCGCTCGCCAGCTCCTTCGACTTCGCCATCAACGAGCAGTGCCAGAAGTACAACGAGTGCGGCGCCTACAAGACGTGGTTCACGAACAACAACAAGGCGGTCTTCAACGCCGAGTACCGCGTGGAAGCCGGCGGGGAGACCACGAACTGGACCAACTGCACGGGCACGGGGGCGACCTGTGCGTGCGGCGAGAGCGGCTTCGTCCAGGGGGATATGCGCACCCTGGTCTTCAGCACCTCATCGGTCCGCTACGACAACATCCAGTTCGCCTGCTGGTAGTGCGGTCAGGCCGGGGCGGCCTTCCCGCCCCGGCATTCCCTCTCGCACGCCGCGTGAGGTCCATTCGTGGTAGGCTTTCCGTGCTTCCCGACGCAATGCCACTTCATGCAAAGGACCGTGAACCCATGCGATCTCATCTGAAGAAGTCCGCGCTGCTGTCTTTGCTGTCCGGGCTGCTGGTGGCCTGTGGTGGGGTCCCCGACTCAGGCCCCGCGTTGGCGGACGAGCCCATGGGCACCGCCGAGGCCGCGGTGTGCTCCGATGGGGGCTGCACGTGTATTGCGCCGGATTGCGACGCCCTGAACATGACGTTCTGTGGGAAGGCTGGCGGCAGGACGACGTGCTCCTGGTACAACGGCAGCACTTGCAGCACCACCACCTGCGGCTGCAGCTCCAATTGGAAATGGGTGTGCCCCTGAGGGCTGCACCGCCTGCCCTCCATGAGCAGGTCATGCAGGAACGGGGCTACCGGCCGGCGGGCACGAGGCCGTAGAGGGTGGTGACCTCGCGGGAGCGCGCGGCGTGCAGGGGGTCCGCCTTGTCCTTCGCCTTGGAGTGCCGGGCCGGGGTGGACTTCCGCCACACCACCTTCAGGCCGCAGCGCGCGAACTGCTCCTCCAGCCACCCGGGCGGACGCAGGCCCAACAGCACCGCGAGGTCCGACAGGATGAGCAATCCCTCTCCGCCGGGCGTGAGCGCGGCGGGGAGCCCTTCGAGGAAGCGCCGCAGGAACTGGCTGTCCTCGTCGAACACCGCGCGGTCCACCCGGTTCTTGGGCGGCTCCGGAATCCACGGCGGATTGCAGACGACGAGGTCCGCCTTTCCCGCTGGGAACAGGTCCGCCTCCATCACCTGGAAGCGCTGCGCGAGTCCAAGCCGCTCCGCGTTCTCCCGGGCACACGCCACCGCGCGGGAGTCGCAATCCGTGGCCAGCGCGGACGCCGCGCCGCGCTGCAAAAGCAGGAAGGAGAGCACGCCGGTGCCCGTGCCCACGTCGAACACGCGCTGGCCGTTCACGTCCGGCACCGCCGCCAGCAGCTCCACGTAGTCGGTGCGCGTGGGCAGGTAGACGCCATAGTGCGGATGGAGCAGGCCCTTCAGCCCCGGGACGGCCAATCCCTTGCGCCGCCACTCCGCGGCGCCCAGCATGCCGAGCAGCTGCTTGAGCGGCACCGCCGTGAAGTCCGTCGTGGGCTTGCCCCACACCTGCCGGCATGCCTCCGAGACATCCGGCGCGCGCGCCAGCTCCAGGCGGTAGTCGCGGTCCAGCGCGACGACGATGCGCGACAGCGTGGAGTGCTCCAGTTGCCGCGCGCGGCGCTCGGCCCGGAACGCCTCCAGCGGCGAGCGGGCCTGCCAGGGCCGCTCCAGCCGCCGGCCCAGCGCGCCGAGCAGCTGCTTCGCGTTGTGGAAGTCGCCGGTGTAGCGCAGGAACTCGCCCCGGCGGACCCGCTGGAGCGCGTTGTCGGCGCGGAGCCGGTCATCCACGGGCGACAGGCGCGTGGGCGCGGGCTCGTCACTCTCCGAATGCCAGGTGAACGCGGCGTCGGGCGGAAACACGAAGGGCGCGGCGGCGGGCGGCGGCGCGGCGGCGGGCGGCTGCGCGATGGGCGTGG
>NZ_RAWG01000043.1 GCF_003611735.1 Corallococcus sicarius
AGATGTGTATAAGAGAACAGGAACAGGTGCGCAAGGGCCGCTCTCGCGAGGAGATGTACGCGTACGGCTTCCGCGAGGTGAAGGCGTTCGCGACGTCCGGGGACCTGTTCGTCGTGAACCTGGAGTGCCCGTACACGGACAGCGAGGAGAAGCTGCCCAAGAACTTCAACTTCCGCGCGCGGCCGGAGCTGGTGAACGTGCTGACGGCGGGCGGCGTGGGGGTGGTGAGCCTCGCGAACAACCACATGATGGACTACGGGGCGCAGGGGCTGCTGGACACGCTCACCACCCTGGAGGCCGCGCGCATCCCCTACTTCGGCGCGGGGCGGAACCTCGCCGAGGCGCGCCGCCCGGCCATCGTCACCGCGGGCGGCCTGCGCATCGCGTTCCTGGGCTACTTCTTCCTGGGCACGCGCAACATCGAGCCGCCCCAGGTCTACGCCACGGACACCACGCCGGGCGTGGCCGGGCACTTCTCCGACGTGGAGGTGATGGAGCGGATGCTGCGCGAGGACATCGCCGCCGCGAAGGCCCAGGCGGATCTGGTGCTGCCCTTCTTCCACTGGGGCATCGAGGGCACCACCACCCCGGAGCCGTACCAGGTGCGGCTGGCGCACGCGGCCATCGACGCGGGCGCGGCGGGGGTGCTCGGCAGCCACCCCCACGTGCTCCAGTCCATGGAGCTGTACCGGGGCGCGCCGGTGGTCTACTCGCTGGGCAACTTCGTGTTCGGGGGCAACTGGAACCCCCGGGACAAGCGCAGCGCCCTGTGGAGGGCGCGCTTCTCACCGACGGGCTATCTGTCCAGTGACGTGCTGCCGCTCAGGACCGACCGCTATCCGGAGTTTCCCGTCCAGCCGGTGCCCGTGACGGGTGCCGAGGCCGAAGGGGTGATGACGCTGCTGCGGACCGCGTCGCAGGCGCCGGACCGGGGGCTGGAGCGGATGCTGCCGGCCCTGGAGCCCGGGGAGCCTGGGGCCACCGAAGCACCGGGGGAGGCAGGGGCCCGGCCGCTCCCCTCCTCCAATGTCCGAGGGGGGGAGTAGCCTGGGTGCTACTTGTTGTTGCGCTGGCCGCGCTTGAAACGGTTGCGGCGGCGCTTCAGCTGCGTCTTCCGCGTCTTGGCGCGGTTGGCGAGCTTCTTCTTGGAACGATTTCCCTTCTGTGCAGGCATGATCGAAGGCTCCGTGTTTGGGCGTGAATCGGGCCGCACCGGGCGGCGACGGGGGGCGTTCTTACATGCCCATGCCCAGACGGCCAAGGTTTTCCTTGACGCCCACGGCCCTTGCCACGGGGCGGCCAAAGGGGCAAGACGCCCCGGGACCCACGCATGATTGACAAATTGGAAGAGGTCGAGCGCCGTTTCGAGCGGCTCACGGCCGACCTGTCGAACCCTGAAATCCTCGCCGACACGGCGAAGCTCCAGAAAGTGTCCAAGGAGCGCGCCGCGCTGGAACGGCTCGTGGAGACCTTCCGGGCCTACCGCAAGGTGCTGGCGGACCTGTCCGAGGTGGAGGCCTGGCTGTCCAGCTCCGACCCGGACGAGAAGGCCTACGCGCGCGAGTCCCTGCCCGCCCTCAAGGAGCAGCGGGACGTGCAGGAAGCGGCGCTCAAAATCCTGCTGCTGCCCAAGGACCCCAATGACGAGAAGAACGTCATCCTGGAGATCCGCGCGGGCGCCGGCGGCGACGAGGCGGCCCTCTTCGCCGAAGAGGTGATGCAGATGTACCTGCGCTACGCCGACCGCAAGGGCTGGAAGGCGGACATCCTGGACATGAGCTCCGGCAACGCAGGCGGCGTGAAGGACGCCACCGTGACGCTCTCCGGGGACGCGGTGTTCAGCCAGCTCAAGTACGAGTCCGGCGTCCACCGTGTCCAGCGCGTACCGGCCACGGAGACGCAGGGGCGCATCCACACCTCCACCATCACCGTGTCGGTGATGCCGGAGGCGGAGGACGTGGACGTGCAGATCAACCCGGCGGACATCGAGATGCAGGTGATGCGCTCCACGGGCGCCGGTGGCCAGAGCGTCAACACCACGGACTCCGCGGTGCGCCTCATCCACAAGCCATCCGGCATCGTGGTGAAGTGCCAGCAGGAGAAGAGCCAGGGGAAGAACCGGGCCATGGCCCTGCGCATGCTGCGCGCGAAGCTCTACGACATGGAGCAGGAGCGCATCCGCAACGAGCGCGACTCCATGCGCCGGGGCCAGGTGGGCACGGGCGACCGCAGCGAGAAGATCCGCACCTACAACTTCCCGCAGGACCGGCTCACCGACCACCGCATCGGCCTCACCGTGCACAACCTGCCGGCCATCATGGTGGGCAACGTGGACGAGGTGATCACCGCCTGCCGCACGCACTACCAGGCGGAGGCCCTCAAGGCTCAGACGGGCAGCGGGCGCCCCTCCGGCGAAGCATGAGCGACGTCTGGACCATCCGGCGGGTCCTCACCTGGACGACGCAGCACTTCGAGAAGCGCCAGGTGGACGCCCCCCGCCTCACGACGGAGATCCTCCTCGCGCACGTGCTGAAGACGGGCCGCGTGCGCCTGTACGTGGACCTGGACCGGCCCCTGGCGAAGGAGGAGCTCACCGCGTTCCGTGCGCTGATTGAACGCCGGCTCGCCGGCGAGCCCACCAACTACCTGACGGGCACGAAGGAGTTCTACAACCGCCCCTTCAAGGTGGACGCCCGCGTGCTCATCCCCCGGCCGGAGACGGAGCTGCTGGTGGAGGCAATCCTGCACGCGGTGCCCAAGGACGCGCCTGGCCGGGTGCTGGACGTGTGCACGGGCTCCGGCTGCATCGCCATCAGCGTGGCGGCCGAGCGCCCCCAGGCCACCGTGTTCGCCACCGATTTGTCCCCGGACGCGTGCGCGCTGGCGAAGGAGAACGCCCAGGCGCTGGGCGTGGGCGACCGCGTCACCGTGCTCCAGGGCGACCTGTTCAGCCCCCTGCCCCCGGACGCGCGCTTCCAGGTGGTGGTGTCGAACCCGCCGTACATCGACTCGGGCGACATCGCCGGGCTGTCCCCGGAGGTGCGGCGCGAGCCCCGGCTGGCGCTGGATGGCGGGCCGGATGGCCTGACCGCGCTCAGGAGGGTCATCCAGGGGGCCCGGAAGGTGCTGGAGCCTGGCGGACTGCTTGCATTGGAGATGGGGGAGACCCAGGGAAGCGCCGTCCTGGAGCTCCTGCGTGCCGCGGGGTACGCGGACGCGCGCGTGGAGAAGGACCTGGAGCGGCGCGAACGCATGGCGTTCGGGACACAGCCCGCGGCCTGAGGGCCGCAGGGGTGAGGCACACAAGACATGGACAAGATCGTCATGAAGGGCGGCACCCCGCTGCACGGTGAGGTGGAGGTGTCCGGCGCGAAGAACGCGGCGCTGCCCATCCTCGCCTCCGCGCTGCTGGCGGATGGGACGACCACCTTCCGCAACGTGCCGGACCTGGCGGACGTCACCACGATGCTGGCGGTGCTGCGCACCATGGGGTGCGAGGCGGCGCGGCTGTCCGGCAAGAAGGCGGACACGTGTGAAATCAGCATCACCGGGACCATCACCCCGGAGGCCCCCTACGACCTGGTGAAGACCATGCGCGCCAGCGTCCTGGTGCTGGGGCCGCTCGTGGCGCGCTTCGGCCGGGCGCGCGTGTCCATGCCGGGCGGGTGCGCCATTGGCGCGCGCCCCATCGATCAGCACCTGAAGGGCTTGAAGGCGCTGGGCGCGGAGATCCACCTCACCGAAGGGTACGTGGAGGCCCGGGCGAAGCAGCTCAAGGGCGGGATGATCAACTTCGACGTCATCACCGTCACGGGCACGGAGAACGTGATGATGGCGGCGGTGCTCGCGAAGGGCCGCACGGTGATGGAGAACTGCGCGCGCGAGCCGGAGGTGGAGGAGCTGGCGCGGGTGCTCAACAAGATGGGCGCCAAGGTGGAGGGCGCGGGCTCGTCCGTCATCACGATTGAAGGCGTGGAGTCCCTCAACCCGGTGGACCACGCCATCCTCCCGGACCGCATCGAAGCGGGCACGCTGCTGGTGGCGGCGGCCATCAGCGGGGGCAACGTGCTGGTGAAGCACGCCCGGCCGGAGCACCTGGACGCGGTCATCGACAAGCTGCGCGAGGCGGGCTGCACGATTACGGCCGAGGGCGGCGGCCTGCGCTGCAAGGCGCCGAAGACGCTCAAGTCGGTGAACATCACCACCACGGAGCACCCGGGCTTCCCCACGGACATGCAGGCGCAGTTGATGGCGCTGATGACGGTGAGCCACGGCACGTCGGTCATCTCCGAGAACATCTTCGAGAACCGCTTCATGCACGTGCCGGAGCTGCACCGGCTGGGCGCGGACATCACCATCCAGGGGCACACGGCGGTGGTGAAGGGCGTGAAGGGCTTGAGCGGGGCGCCGGTGATGGCCACCGACCTGCGCGCCAGCGCGTCGCTCATCCTGGCCGGCCTGCGGGCGGAGGGACAGACCGAGGTCAGCCGCGTGTACCACCTGGACCGTGGGTACGAGCGCCTGGAGCGCAAGCTGCGGGGGCTGGGCGCGGACATCCGCCGTGTGAAGGAACGGGCCTGAGAACCCAAGCCCAGGGGGCTGGTTGACGGCACGTTGCCAACAGAAGCGGCGGGATGGGTTGCATCCGAATTTTTGGGCGACCTATCATTCTCCATTCACCGGGGAGCACCGCTCCCCTTTTCAGGAGAATGAGCCGCCCCATGAATTGCCCCGGTTGCAGCGTCGAGATGACTGATCTCGAGGGAGATCACGAGACGTTGCGGGAATGTAAAGAGTGCGGCGGTCTGTGGATCAACGTCGCGGACCTGAACCGGGTCCTGCTCCACAACAACCTGGGCATCCTGGAGAAGCAGGGAGGCAAGGTGGACGCCGAAGCGCTGACGGGCCAGTGCCCGGAGTGCCAGGTCGACCTGGTTCGCGTGGACGGCGGAGACCGGCAGCACCCCCTGCACTACGACACCTGCGAATCCTGCGGCGGCATCTTCCTGGAGTCGGAGTTCGCGGACGCGAACAGCGCCGAGGAAGCCGAGAAGAAGATCATCGACTTCTTCCGCGCCTTCGGTGGGAAGCAGAAGACCCGGGCCGCCATCTAGGCCGCCGCCCGGGCCCCTCCCCGGGGGGCTCAGGGATGGTTGCGGAAGTCGCTCCCCCACTCGGCGGGGAGCGCTCCGTTCAACGTCAGCGAGGCGGACGCCTTCGGTCCGTCGCTGGCGGGGCTCCGCTCGAAGGTCGCCGGCACCCGGCCCTTCTTGGGGATGTCCAGCGTCACGCGCTGGCCGGACACCGTGTAGGTGCCCGTGACGACCGTGGTGGGCTCGCGCGTCTCCAGGGGCTCCAGCGAGAAGCGCCAGGTGCCATCCACGAAGAAGGACAGGAAGCGCTCGGGGGCGCCCTCGTGGCCACCGAACCAGGTGCCCAGGAGCGGCGCCACCTTGGCGTCGTACTTGTACCGGGTGGCGAGCGAGGGAGCGTTGAGCGGCTTGCCCCCCGAGTAGAGGATGAGGTCGGTGAGGCACACCGGCGCGTCCTCCTGGGTGCCGGGGAAGCGGTCGGCGACCTCCAGGACGAAGCGCGCGCCGAACAGCGGCTGGGACAGGGGCACGGCCTGCAGGCCGCGCTTGTCCTGCACGGTGACGCTGCGGGAGGCCTCCACGCTGGTGAGGGTGAACTTGCGCACCCGGCCCTTCGCCTTGAAGGCGTCGCGGGACGTGCCGTCGCCCGTGTAGACGCGCACCTCGTCCAGCGTGACGGGGTCCTTGAAGCCGATGATGATGTTCGTGGGCTTCTCCCCTTCCGCGCACCACGCGGTGGTGTCGCGGCCATCCAGCAGGTTCAGGGGCGCATGGCGCTCCGGGCGCGAGTCCTTGTCCACGTAGGCTTCCGCCTGGGCATACCCGGGCGCGGCCGGCGCGGCGGCGAGGACGGAGGGGGAGACGAGCAGCAGGGAGGCCACGGACAGGCTTCGCATGGGGCGCATCTTGGATCGTCCCCGGGTCGGGGCTCCAGTCCGGCTGCGCACCTTCCGTCGCCACCGGACGCTGGCGCCGCTCCAGGGGCCCCGGGACGCCTCGGGAGAGGGGCCGGATGAAAGCGCCCGGGCGGGGGTTGGGGGTGCTTGACACCCGGACACCCCCGGGCCGACAAGGCGATGCGACCGAGGAGGAAGACGTGATGCGACGTTGGGGCTGGGTCTGTGTGCTGGGGCTGGGGCTGGCGGCGTGCAAGAAGGACGTGCCGCCGGAGCCGGATGCGGGCGTGGTGGAGACGGGCCCCTCGGCGCTCACCGAACAGGAGCCCAACGAGCGCCCGGACCAGGCGCAGGCCCTCACGCGCGCCAGCGTGGTGACGGCGGGGCTGACGGCGGAGCCCAACAAGCTGGACGAGGACTGGTACCGGCTGGCCCCTGGCACCCCGCGCATCGCGGACGTGACGGTGACGGGCCTGCCCGGCGGGGACATCAAGCTGGACGTCTACGACCAGGACCGCAACCGGCTGGTGGGCGTCAACAGCGACGGCGAAGGCAAGGGCGAGCGCATCCCCAACCTCTACGTGGAGAAGGAGCGCTGGGTGGTGGTGTCGCCCGTGCGCAAGGGCATGGGCGGGGCCTACACCCTGGAGGTGAAGTTCCGCGAGCCCAACGACGGCGAGGAGCGCGAGCCGAACGACCGCGCCGTGGACGCCGCCGCCCTGCCGCTGGGGCAGACGGTGACGGCGTTCCTGGGGCACTCGGGGGATGAGGACTGGTACCGGGTGGAGCTGCCCGGCGCGGGTGCACCGGAGGGTGAGGTCCCCGCGCAGGACAGCGGAGCAGCGCCGGCCCCAGGCTCGACGCCCGCGGCTCCCACGGGTGCGGCGACTCCGCCGCCGTCGGTGCCGGACGAGACGCCCGTTGTCGTCGACGATGGTGCAGCGCCCTCCCCTGCCCCGGAGGGCACGTTCGCGGGAGGGGAGCCGCCCGCCGCGCCCCCGGAGACGCCGACCACGCCTGCTGGAGAGATTGGTGGGGCGGTGGCCGCCCAGGTGGTGGACGCGGGCGCGCCGCTGCCGCCCGAGGTGCCGTCGGTCGCGCTGAAGATTGAATTGTCCGCCATCGAAGGGGTGCGTCCGGAGATCTCCGTGCTGTCCGCCGCGGAGGCGCCGCTGTTCACCCTGCAGGGCAAGGAGGGCGAGCCGCTGGCGCTGCGCAACATCGGCGTGCGGGCGACGGACCGGGTCGTCTACCTGGTGGTGAAGGGCGGCTGGGTGGGCACGGGCAAGGCGCAGCGGCGCACCTTCAACGCGCAGGTGCCGTACACGCTGACGGTGTCGCAGGAGGAGGCGGGCGCGCACGCGGAGCTGGAGCCCAACGACGAGCTGCTCAAGGCCACGCCGCTGACGGCGGCCGGCTACCGCGAGGGCTTCCTGTCGCCGAAGTCGGACGTGGACCACTTCATGCTGACGACGCGCGAGCCGGTGCTGGCCAAGGTGGAGCTGACCGGCGTGGACCGGTTGGATTTGACGCTCTCCATGGTGGAGCCGCCGCAGGGTGACGGGCAGAAGGAGACGGTGCTCCTGAAGGCCAACGACGGCGCGCTCAAGGAGCCCGAGCGGCTGAACAACGTGGCGTGCAGCGGCACCTGCTACTTCCGGGTGGAGGGGTCCTTCCGCAAGGTGGGCGGCAAGTTCGTGAAGGACTTCGAGAACGCGGACCAGCCCTACCGCATCACCGTGACGACGGTGCCGGACAACGGCAGCGAAGAGCGCGAGCCCAACAACAGCGCCGAGCGCGCGCAGGACCTGACGTTGGGCAAGGCGGTGCGCGGCACGGTGTACCCGGCGAAGGACGTGGACTACTTCCGGGTGGACCTGTCCGACCGGCCGGTGCGCACGTCGCTGACGGCCACCCTGCTGGGCATCCTCAAGGTGGACGTGGGGCTGTACCTGCACCGCGTGCAGCCGGACGGGAAGCTGACCCTCGTGCAGACGTCCGACCGGGCCAAGGGTGACCAGCCGGAGACCATCCGCTTCAGCGCCGAGCCGGGCGTGTACCTCTTCGAGGTGCGCGACGCGCGCAACCGCGAGGCCAACTTCCAGGACTCCTACCAGCTCACGGTCGAAGAGGGTGAGTAACAGCTCCTTCTCGCCATGAGCGAGAAGGGCAATCGATAGGAGCGTGGCGTCGAGCACGCCAGAAACAACATCAGGGCATCGCTCAAACACCCACTTCAATCAGGCTGGATTGGGGTGTGCCCCCTTGCCTTGCCTTGGCAAGCGAGGTGTCATAAGGCGACCTGATGCATTCTAGCCAGCGTTTGCAACTCCCTTCAGTGAAGATTGTCTTCACGTTCATAGTGGTGCTGTTGCCTCTACATTCGCGAGCAGCACCGCCGGAAGCTCCCGAAGTCCGCGTCGCAAGGGATCTATTGGCGCTGCCCGAGGAGAAGCTCAACATCGGAGAGGCTGCGCTGAAGCTTGGCGCGACGGTGGATGGGGACACAGACCTGGCCGAGGGATTGCGCATCGTGGATGCACTGGCAACCCGGGTCCAAGTGCTTGTCAGCAACCGCACCGACGCCGACTACCGCATCCGAGCCACCAATCAGGTCCTTTTCCGTGTCGCTGGCTACACCTACGACAAAGAAGACCCACTAGGGGCACGGCTGGATGCATCGTCCCTCTGGCGCCTCCTGCGCACGAAGAAGGGCAACTGCGTCAGCCTGCCCATCCTCTGGTACGCCGTCGCCGAGCGACTGGGATATCCGGTAAAAATGGTGGAGGCGCCGCAGCATTTCTTCCTGCGCTACGAATCCGGGGACGACCGCTCCAACATCGAAGCCACCTCGAATGGTGCCGAAGCCAGCGACGAACGCATTGTCCGTGAGCTGAGCGTGACGCCCAAAGCACTGAAGACTGGCGCGATGATGCGCTCGCTGACAAAGCGCGAACTGCTTGGCGCGCTCATCGCGGAAACCGCAGCCCGCCAGCTCCGTGACTGGAACATAGGACTGGGCGCGCAGTTGTCTGAACTGGCGCTCAAGGCGTATCCCAACAGCATCGCAGCTCACTGGAATCTGGCCATTGCCTACAACCACCGAGCCTCCATGCGCAACGCGTTGCGCACTCCCGGCGAAGTGGATGTACCCGGTGGGAAAGTCCAGGCGAAGGAAGACACGCGTGCGGCCCTGGCCCATGCGGAAGAGGCTACGCGCCTTGGGGCACCAGCGCCGTTGACCAGGGACTACTGGACACGCGTTTCGTCAATAGGAGGAACTGAGGTGGGCGGTACTCGGCCCACACCCAAGCCATTCGACGTAGCTTCCCTCTTGCGTCCCGGAGGGCAATCCATCCAGCTGACCCTGGACGCGCCTCCTGCTCTTTTGGAGAGTGCGCGAAGGGATCCCGGGAGCTGTATGCGCATCTGCGCGAATCTCTGTGGTCCGTCCCCAGGCAACCGCTGTGCGAATTTCTAGGATTGGAGCTTCGCCGAGGAGAAGCCGGTCATGTATCCCTTGAAACTCCGATTCCTCGCGGTCGCGCTCCTCGCGCTCCTCCCGCTGACAACCCATGCACGATGGTACCATGTAGGCACTGGCAGATTCCTGTCAGAGGACCCGCTGGGAGCGCAGTCCTTCATCTCCACTCCCACTGAACTGAACCCCTGGTCGTACGCCCGAGGCAATCCGCTTCGATACATCGACCCGACGGGCGAAGGCGTCACTCTCTTCGGGGACAATCAGGAGCAGGTAGCGCGCGAGCACCAGACAGCGCTTGAAGTCGTCAACAATTGTCAGCATGGAAGTTATGCCGAATGCGCGCTGCTTGCTTTCTATGGCGCGACACCCGTCAGCATCGTGGGCGTTCCCGTTCTCTTCGCGACCGAGAGCGGCGCCGCGCTACTGGCGGGTGGAGGGATTGTCGGTAGTGCCATCGCAGTGGACAACGCGATGGAGTGCGTCGGCGGCAATGGAGCGCTGGGTTTCACCAATAACAACGACCATTCCTGCATCGACACCCTGTTCGTCGCGGTGTCAGCGCCACAGGGGCTTTCAGGGAGCGTAGAGGTCCCACTGGGGGCCCCTGGCGTCCAGTCCACGCAAGTCATCCAGCAGAGTCGGGTGATGGCGCTCATGGACGGTTTCGGGCGCAAGGCCTCCCCCCAGCACCGTCAGTTTCTTGCCGCATTGGAAGCGCGATATCCGAGTCGTCCTGGCGGCCTGGAATTGCTGGCATCCATCCGTTCCCCAACGTCTCCTCCTGAGGCTCCAGCGACAACCCAGGAGGAAGCGGTTGCAGCCGCGCGAGCCGCATTCGCCCGTATCGTAGGACAAAGTTGGGCAAAAGAAGACAACAGCCGCAATCCCTGACGGTACAAAAACGCTCAGCGGCTGGAGTGAGAAGCCCGGATACACCCAAACAACCGAGGGGGTGCTAGAACTGTCGGACGCGATGAAGTTCCCTCTCCGAGCAAACAAGCTGCTCGATCAAGGTGTTCCTGGTCGCTATGCCGCATCCCACGCCGAGCCACAAATGAGCGTGGCGAGACCCAACGAGCCCATCGGCGTATCGAAAGAAATGTGCACGAGCTGCCAAGCCTACTTTAAAGTACTCGCAAGCCAGCGCAATGCGACACAGGTTGTCGAGGATCCAGCCGTCGTACGGATCTTCATGCCTAACGGGTCCGTAGTCGTCCTCCCAAAACCTACACTTCCATGAGCGATTTGGAATCATCCAAGACATTGGATCAGTTATTGGCGGAAGCAGACAGCTTCGTCTCCAACGCCATGGATCATGACCTGCCACTGTGGCTGCGCCGACGTATCTGGAGAGCACTGGGCCCTCCGGCGCTTCACGGCCCTGGTCATCGCCGACGGGTTGCACTGGCGCATGTGACAGCACTCAAAGTGCTTGCCTTTTGGGATGCCAGATACCCGACGGACCAAACACCGCAACGCGCCCTCGCGGCGATCCCAGCGCTCATGGAAGGAGCGTTGAGCGCGACGGAAGCGCAGAAACGATGGAACGCATCATGGGAACACATCGCCGAGCTTTCCTATGAGGAGGGCAACGATCAAACAGCATCAGCCGCAGCGTTCAGTGCTGTCCAAGCGCTTAAAACAGCGATTGAGGATGAGCTCGGACTGGATGCACCGGCAGGAGACAAGGCACAGGACAACAGCGTGGAGGCCACTGACATGGACTCCACCTTGTTCGCGGCGACCGCCGTGGCAGGAGGCCCCCCTGGGATGTGGCGGCAAGCGCCGAACGTCGCAAGCAGTTCTGGCAGTGGTGGCTGACATCCGCCGTGCCCTCAGTAGCCGGGATTACATAGAGTTCCTTGACCCTACGGGCAGCAGGCGAGGGACCGTCCTACGCGTGCCACCTGCGGAAAGCCCGTGTCGGCCTCCGGGCACGTGACCACAGCAGGCCCTGTCCGCCTGGCGACGGACAGGCCCGCGCCCGGGGCCGCTTCTTCCCGTTGACAAGGCCGGGCCTCGCCCCTACTTTGGGCCTCGCTTCGCCTGCGGTGGTAGCTCAGTTGGTAGAGCACGAGCTTCCCAAGCTCGGGGTCGAGGGTTCGAATCCCTTCCGCCGCTCACTCGTAAAGGCCGGTAGTCCTTGAGGAAACTCGGGACTACCGGCCTTCGTGTTTCCAGGGCTGGAACGCCGCCGACTGGAAGCGCGCCTCCGGGCGTCTGGCCAGCTGTCGGAGCAGCGCGTGGACCTGGTCGATGAACGGGCCGTCCGGGTCGGATTCAATGTCCGCGAGCGACCAGCGGCGGAAGCCCAGCCGGCCTCCTCGGATGCAAAGCTCGTCCGCGTGCGCGTGGTTGATGTCGCGGAGCATGAACCACACGTCCCCGCTGTGCGGCGCCAGCGCGCGCAGGGTTCCGAGCACGTCCCGGTCATAGCGGCCCAGGCGGTCCGCTGGAGACAGCTCGACGCGGAAGGGGGGCTCCGGCGGTCGTTTGACCCAGAGGGTGAACGGGCCCACCGCGTCGTGCAGGGAGAAGAGCGGGTCGCTGTCGAAATCGTACGGCTCGGGGCAGTAGACGCCCAGCGGGATGGCGGCGCCGCTGTCCCCTGGCTCGGGTGAGAGCTCGAGGATGTTCGAGAGCTGCATCTTCTCGTCCAGCAGCGCCGGCAGCACCGGCGTCTCGGGGCGAGGCGGAGCCACGAAGGGCTGGAAGAGCGGGTCCAGCGTGAGGACGTTCCACAGCTCCGGCCACTCCCGGGTGGCGACCTCCAGCGCGTCCGCCACCGTGTCCCTCACCGGGGCGCCACCGCGGACCGCGAGCACCGCCGTCCACAGCGCCACTGAAGGCTCATACGGGAAGTACCGTGGACCCACGTCGAGGTCCGGCACCGACGCCTGCTTCCGGTCCTCCTCGAAGAGCCAGTTGGACTCCGCCCACCGGGCCGCGTCCAGGGGCGCCGGCCGCGCGTCGAACCTCGCGGCGAGCAACCAGTCGAAGTCGTCCCGGGGCGGCAGGGCCACCAGCTCCCAGCCTCGCAGCTTCGCCATCCAGGAGAACTCGAAGGCGAGCAGCGGGTCCTCACTCCGGCCCCACGCGTCGACGAGCGTGTGCCGGGCCTCGGCGTCCCGTCCGAGGTGACAGAGACACACGGCCCGCCGCACCGCCCACTCCCGTGCCGGCAGCCCGGGAGCCGCGCTGTCGAGCAGCGCGAGCACGCGCTCATACCGGCGGAACGAGGACAGCACGTCGAGCAGCTCGAAGTCCTTCTCCTCGCGCAGCGCCGTCAGCAGCACCACGTCCTTCAGCCAGGAGTGTTCGACATGCAGGGTCCCCGGATACAGCGCCCCCACGGCGCGACGGCGCGTCTTGCGAGTCCAGGCGCGGGTCTCGAAGATCCTCATTGCGCGCAAGCCTACAAGGATCGGGACCTGTAGGAGACGCAGCGGCGTGTCCGCGGCCAGGGTGAGTGCCCGCCTCGTCCTGGAGCCTTCCCTGGCATTGCGTCGGCCGACGTGGCCCCTGCGGCTCGATCAGTGGCAGCTGAAGATGAGCGGGGCGAGCGCGCCCTCCACCTTGTAGGAGAAGGAGTGGCCGCTCTCCTCGGCCGAGGCGTATTCGAGGTCGCTCTGGGCCTGGAGCCACTTCATCGTCGCGGGGAGGTCCACACAGGGGTCGTTGAACTGCTCGGCGAAGCGCTTCTCGAAGGCATCCATCTTCGCGCGGCCTTCGACGACCCGCCGGGTCCGCGCGTCCACCTGCTCCTGGGTGCGGATCTCCCGTGTCTCCGGGGCGCCCAGCCAGGTGGTTCCATCAGCGAAGCGCGCCTCGATGGCCAGTCGCACGGTGTGGGAGGTCGTCGTGTCCAGCGGGACCTGGAACGTCTGCCTCTCGCGCGGATCCGCCGGGATGGGGATCTCCATGATGCGCTTCAACACCTTGCCCCCGGCATCCAGCTCCACGAGGGCGGCTTTCGCGGGACGGGGCATGAGCCGTTCGAGCCATACCTGCACCGTCAGGGGTTCCTTGTCGCCCACGAGGAACTCGTAGGGCTTCTCCAGGAACAGCACTTTCCGCTCGTAGGAGAGGGTCGCCGGCAGCGTGTCCGAACAGCTCACCGTCAGCTTCACGGGGACGTCGCGCTCCAGCGCGGGTCTGCCCTGGCAGGACATGCGGACATGCAGGGTGCGCTCCAGGGACGTCCGGGCGCGGGCACAGGCCTGGACGACGTCCCCGGCCTTCCAGAGCGGAAGGTCCAGGACGAAGCGCTTCCCCGTGCGGTCCGGGGCGTCAGGGCGCAGCGTGAGGGCCTTGAACCCCGCACCACCGCGCAGCTCCACCTTCTCCAGGGGGCTTTGGCATTCGGCATCCAGGATGAGTCGCGGGTGGACCTGGAGGCTCGTGTAGCCGCCGCCCTCCACCCCTTCGAGTCGGCCCTTCACCACATGGGCTGTCGTCTCCTGCTCGGTCTTGAGGACCGGTTGGTTCCGCGCTTCGCTGGCGAACTGCGAGAGCCGCGCGAAGTAGAGGTTCATCTGCAGCGGGGTCAGCCGCTCCAGCTGCTCCTTCGCGAGGGGGACGACGGGAAACGGGTTGTCGGGAAACGGCTCCCGACTCTGGAGGAGGACACTGCCCGGCCCGTCCGACGCCACCCTCAGCTCGAGGAGTTCCCCCGGCGGGGGCGTCAACGCGTCCTGCAGCTCGGCTTTGTTGAGCTGGGCCAGGGGCGTATTGGAGGTGAAGGGGCGGATCGGCATGGTGATGCTCAGCAGCGTCATCCCCTTCTTGAGCCCCGCCTTGTCGGCGAGGCCCTTCTTGATCACCTGGGACACGGTGACCGTCTCTCCATCGGAGCGGGCGGAGTAGCCCGCGGACTTCACCGTGACGGTGAACGGCGCCGCAGCTAGCAGCCAGGCGCCAGCGAATACGGACAGCAGGGAGTTGAGAAACATTCGAGGTACTCCTCAGAGGTTGCGTTCCAGCCGCTCCCGCGCCTTCACGATGGCCGCGGTGCGCGTCGTCACGTCGAGCTTCGCGAACACGTTGCGCAGGTGCCACTTCGTGGTGGAGAGCGCCACGTTGGAGCGCTCGCTGATCTCCTGGTTGCTCAGCCCCTGGGCCAGCAGCTTGATCATCTGGAGCTCCCGCTCGGTGAGCGGCTCCAGCGGCGCGCGGGGCAGTGCCGCGAACCCGGCCGGCCCGCCGCTGCCCAGGGACAGCAGGTCCTGGTACCGCTCGGTGTACCGGGCCGGCAGCACGTGGCTCAGCTTGCGCTGCGTGGCGGCCGCGACGATGACCTCCTGCAGCCCCGGCGTCTCGTCGAACACGCCCCGGGTGAAGCCGAACCGTGGCACCAGCGCGAACCCCCGGTTCACCGCGGCGAACGCCGCCGTGGGGTCTCCGGCGCGCCAGTGACACACCGCCAGCGCGGCCTGCAGCGCCGTCTCCCGGGCAACGCAGCCCGCGTCATGCGCGCTGGCCCGCAGCGTCTCCAGCAGCCCGTGCGCCCGGTCATGCCGCCCGCGCGCCATCAACACCCAGGCCTGCGCCACCCCCAGCTGCTCCCAGGTCTCGTCGTAGAAGCGCCGCTCGCTCCACTCGCCCCGGCGCATGCGCTCGCCCAGGCCGAACTCCTGCGCCACCGCCTTCATCCGCGCGGGGGATTGCTCCAGCAGGCCGAGGCGGATCTTCTCGCCGCAGACATGGGCCAGGAAGCGCGTCTGGTGCCCACACTCGAGCACGCTGTGCAGGTAGTCCAGCAACTGCGAGGCCTCCGCGTACTGGCCTCGAATCGACTTGATGCGGGCCAGCACCAGGTAGGCCATCGCGAAGGTCTCGAACACCGTCGCCTGGGACAGCAGCGGCAGGACCTCCATGCAGAGCGCCTCGGCCTCGGCCAGCCGGTTCTGATCGTAGCGGGTGGTGGCCAGCGCCGTCGCCGCGTTCACCCACACCGGGTTGCGCCGTCCGCGGCTCGCGCGCTCGAACGCCGCCTCGCACCGGTCCGACGCGTCCTTCATGTGGCCCTGCGCCCGGTCCGCCAGCGCGATGAGGACGTCCGTGTAGCCCACCATGTACGGGTTGTTCAGCCCCAGCGTCTCGCGCGCATTCAACGCGAACCGGCGCATCGCATTGAACCGGTTCAGCCGGAGCGCCTGGTACGCCTTCGCCGCCAGCGCCGCGCCCGCCATGAAGACGTCCGGGTCCTCGTCCCCCGGGGCCGCCTCCAGTTCGATGCCGGAGCCCGCGGCCGAGTCCGACAGGACGGCGTGCAGCAGCGCGAGCCGGGAGAGCTGCCGCGACAGCCGCTCGCGCTCCGGGTCGGGCGGCGCCGTCTGGAGCCGCCCCTGCGCGCCCCGCAGGGCCAGGGAGGCAGGCCCGAAGCCGCGGGACAGGATGAGGCACGCGATGTGCGCCACGCAGATGGCCGGTGAGCGGAGGGTCTCCTCCTCCGTCAGCTTCGTCGTCCAATGGAGCACGGAGGCGATCTCACCCTCGCGCATCCACGCCTCCACGCAGCGGACCGTGAGCTCCAGGCACCAGCCCCGGTCCCCCGAGGCGAACGCGTGCGGCAGGGCCTCGTCGGGCATCCCGTGCTCGGCGAACCACGCGCTCGCCGCGCGGTGCAGCCGGGGGATGCGGTCGCCATACGTGCACGCGAGCTGGGTGCGCAGGAAGTCGAGGAACAGCGGGTGGTAGCGGTACCACTGGTGCTGCGTGTCGAGCGACTGGATGAACAACTGCGCCCGCTCCAGCTCCGCCAGCAGCGCCGCCCCGTGGGTGATGCCCAGCAGCGCGTTGCACAACTCCCCGTTGAGCCGATCCACCACCGAGCTCAGCACCAGGAACGCGTGCACCTCCTCCGTCTGCTCGCGCAGCACCACGTCCGCGAGGTACCTCGCCACGTCGTGGTTGGAGCCGACGGCCTTGCGGAGCGCGTCGCTCACGCTGGCGTGCTCGCCCGCCGTCAGCAGGGCCAGCTTCACGCCGGCCACCCAGCCCTCGGTGCGCGCGCGCAGGTACTCGACGTCCTCGGGCGCGAGCGCGGCGCTGCACAGGCGCTGGCCCAGCTCCTGGATGGCCTCCCCATCCAGGCTCAGGTCGCGGCTGTCGAGCGTCACCAGCTGCTCGGTGAGCTTCAGCTTCGCCAGGTCCAGTTCGGGCGGGCTGCGCGACGAGACCATCCAGTGGACGTGCGGCGGAGCGTGGTCCAGCAGGTACGAGAAGGCCCGCACCAACGCGCGCTCCCGCAGCACGTGGAAGTCGTCAATCACCACGACGAGCTCGCGCCCCAGGTTCCACAGACTCCGCAGCACCACCGTCGTCGCGTGGTCGAGCGGGAGCGCCACCTGCGCATCCAGCTGGCTCGCGATGTACGCGTCGAACTCCGGGGCCGTGCGGCGGATGGCCCCGACGAGGTACGAGAAGAAGCGCTCGGGCGCGTTGTCCTGCTCGTCGAGCGACAGCCACGCGAGCAACCGCGACCCGTGCACCTCGCGGTACCACTGCGTCAGCAGCGTCGTCTTGCCCGAACCCAGCGGCGCGGTCACCAGCACGAGCTTGCCGCCGACACCCCGGTCGATCTTCCGCAGCGGCGCGCTCCGCGACACGAGCACCGACGCCGTCTGCGGCGGCGACAGCTTCGTCGGCAGCAGGTGCGAGAGCGGGTCGCCCAGCGGCGCCGGGCGCTCCACGGCCCGCACCAGGGCGGGCGCTGGCGCGTAAGTGCTCCCCGGAGCATTTCGAGAGCTCGGCATGGGCACGTCCCCCCTGCGACTGATTGCAGAATCAAGTAGACCACGGGCGACGCACACGGAGACCGGGACTTTGACGCACGCAGCGTCAGGCAACGGACGACGCGACGCGCCACGGCTGGGCATCAACGCGCCGCGTCAACGCACGCGGGGTGGGTGCGCCCCCCGCCTCTCCCCTCTTTTCCCCTCCCTTCGGTGGGGGCGATGTCGCGGCGCGCCCTGGTAATTCCGGGTGCGCAGTGATTCCCCGTTCCCCCAGGAGGTCCCGATGGTCTGCACCCCGCAAGTGGGCACGAGCAAGAACCGGTGGCGCGCACGAGCCGGTCTGCTGTGCGCCGCCTTGGCGTTGTTCGTCTCAGCCCGTGCCGCTGCGCAGGCGCCCTCGTTCATCGAGTTCGAGAGCGCGCACGTGCGCCCGTTGGCCCTCTCTCCGGACGGGACGAAGCTGTTCGCCGTCAACACGCCGGACAACCGCCTGGAGGTCTTCAACGTCACCAGCGGGGGCCTGTCGCTCGTCGCCGAGGTGCCGGTGGGTCTGGAGCCGGTGTCGGTCGCCGCGCGCAGCAACACCGAGGTCTGGGTGGTCAACCACCTGTCGGACAGCATCAGCGTGGTGAGCGTGAGCGGCACGCCGCACGTGGTGCGCACGCTGCTCGTGGGTGACGAGCCGCGCGACATCGTGTTCGCCGGCGCCAACGGCCATGCGTTCATCTCCACCTCGCACCGCGGCCAGCAGCGCACGGATCCGTCCATCGCCTCCGTGCCCGGCGCGGGGGATCCGCAGCTCACCACGCCGGGCGTGGGCCGCGCGGACGTCTGGGTCTTCAACCCCGCGTCCCTGGGGACGACGCTGGGCGGCACGCCCGTCCGCATCCTGACGCTCTTCGGCGACACGCCGCGGGCCCTCGCCGTCAGCCCGGACAAGAAGACGGTCTACGCGGCCATCGCCCAGTCCGGCAACCGGACGACGACCATCAACATGGACAGCGTGTGCAACGGCTTCGGCAACGCGGGCGTGTGCCTGGTCCAGCCGGACACGTTCCCGTGGGGCAACAACCTCTTCCTGGGCGGGCTGCCCGGTCCGTCCACGAACGTCGCGGGCGCGAAGGCGCCGGAGACGGGCCTCATCGTCAAGTGGAACAGCGCCCTCAGCCGCTGGGAGGACACGCTCGGCCGCAACTGGAACAACGGCGTGCGCTTCAACCTGCCGGACAAGGACGTCTTCGCCATCGACGCGGACGGCCTGCAACAGAAGGCGTTCTACACGGGCGTGGGAACGACCGTCTTCAACCTGGCCACCAACCCGAAGACGGGCGTGGTGTACGCGACCAACAGTGACGCCAACAACCTCACCCGCTTCGAGGGCCCCGGCGTCTTCGGCGGCAGCACGGTGCAGGGCAACATCGCGAAGATGCGCATCACCGTCATCAAGGGGACGTCGGTGTCGCCGCGCCACCTGAACAAGCACATCGACTATTCGAAGCTGGCCGGCTCCCCCGGCTTCGACCCCACGGCCAGGAACCACAGCCTCTCCACCCCCACGGAGATGGCCCTCTCGAGTGACGGCGCGAAGCTGTACGTGGCCGCGTTCAGCTCGAGCAAGGTCGGCGTCTTCGACACCGCGGCGCTGGAGGCGGACACCTTCAACCCCCGGACGGCGAGCGCCAACTACATCCCGGTGAGCGGCGGCGGCCCCAGCGGCCTGGTGCTGGACGAGGCGCGCAACCGCCTCTACGTGATGACCCGCTTCGACAACGCGGTGAAGGTCATCGACCTCGCCACGAAGAGCCAGGTGGCCTCGGCCGCCCTCTACAACCCAGAGCCCGCCTCCGTCGTGCAGGGCCGTCCGTTCCTCTACGACGCGAACTTCTCCTCGGCCAACGGCGAGGCCTCCTGCGCCAGCTGCCACATCTTCGGCGACAAGGACGAGCTCGCCTGGGACCTGGGCAACCCGGACGACGCGGTGACGACCAACACCATCGACAAGCGCCTCGCGAGCGATCTGGAGATTGGCGCGTTCCGCCTGCTCACCGGCCACCCGAGTTCGGACGTCAACGGCACCGGCAAGCAGGACTCCTTCCACCCGATGAAGGGACCCATGACGACGCAAACCCTGCGCGGCATGTCCACCTCGGGTGCCATGCATTGGCGTGGAGATCGCTCGACCGGCTTCTTCGGCGCGGGTGCGTACGACGAGGCCCTGTCGTTCAAGAACTTCGTCGTCGCCTTCCCGGGGCTGCTCGGCCGCGCGGATCAGCCCACCGAGGCGGAGATGAGCATGTTCACCGACTTCCAGCTCCAGGTGCAGTTGCCGCCCAACCCCATCCGCAACCTGGACAACTCGCTCACCTCGACGCAGGCGGCGGGCCGCGACTTCTACTTCGGCAGCCGCCGCGTGGACGGCCTGGCGATTGGCGCCAACACCGGCTTCAACTGCAACGGCTGCCACACCATTGACGCGTCGCAGGGCTTCTTCGGCACCGACGGTCGCTCGAGCTTCGAGGGAATCAGCCAGATCATGAAGATTCCCCACGTGCGCAACATGTACACGAAGGTCGGCATGTTCGGCTTCCCGGACAACAGCTTCTTCCAGCACCCGGACACCGGGCCCACGGGCGACCAGATCCGCGGCTTCGGCTTCACGCACGACGGCGCCGTGGACACGATATTCCGCTTCTTCAGCGCCATCGTCTTCGCCAACACCAGCATCGGTGGGCCCCTGGTGGGCTTCCGGAACGACGCGGATCGCCGAGGCGTGGAGGCCTACATGCTGGCGGTGGACTCCGACCTGGCGCCCATCGTCGGGCAGCAGGTGACGCTCACGTCGACGAACGCCTCCGCGGTGGGTCCGCGCATCGACCTGCTGCTGGCCCGTGCGAAGGCGCCATTCGTGTCGAAGGTCCTCGGCGGCGCCACGTATGAGGCCGACCTGGTGGCGAAGGCCGCCATCGGCACCCGCGTGAAGGGCTTCCTGTTCGACCGCGGGGCCGGCACGTGGAAGCCCGACGACGGCACCGCCAACATCACCACCACGGCCTTGCGCGCGCTGGCGAACACGCCAGGCCAGGAGGTGACCTTCACCGCGGCACCTCCGGGCTCCGGCACGCGCATCGCGCTCGACCGGAACCTGGACGGCAAGCTCGACGGCCAGTAACCGACCGCCGTTCGTGGCCCCCCTCCTCCGGCGCACCTGGGGAGGCGGGGCCTTTTCGTCTCCGCGAGCCCGCTGCGACAGACGCGACAATGGGGCGGTTCGGTCTAGGGTCTGGCCCCATGAACCTCGTCATCACTGGCGCCAACCGCGGCATCGGCCTTGAGCTCACCCGGCAGTCCCTCGCGCAGGGCGACACCGTGCACGCAGGCACCCGTGATCCGGCGCAGGCCCAGGAGCTCACCGCCCTCGTGGGTGACTCCGGCGGCCGGCTGCACGTGCACGCCCTCGACGTGACAAGCGACGAGAGCGTGCGCGCGTTCGCCGCCGCGCTGACGGGGCCGGTGGAGCTGCTCATCAACAACGCGGGCCTGCGCACCCGGCGCGACGACCTGGAGGACCTCTCGCTCGAGGACGCACTGCAGATGCTCCAGGTGAACGCGCTCGGCACGCTGCGGGTGACGCGCGCGGTGCTGCCGCGGCTTCGCGAGGCGCGGGGTGCGAAGATCGCGAGCCTCAGCTCGGGACTGGGCTCCATCGCGGACAACACGTCGGGCGGCGGCTATGGCTACCGGATGTCGAAAGCGGCGCTGAACATGGCCACGCGCTCGCTCGCGCAGGACCTGCGCGGCGAGGGGATCATCTCGGTGGCCATCAGCCCCGGCTGGGTGCAGACGGACATGGGCGGCGCGAGCGCTCCGACACCGGTGTCGGAGTCGGCGGTGGGGCTGCTCGCGGTGATTGGCCGCTTGAGCCTGCAGGACAGCGGTAGCTACTTCGACTTCCGGGGCGAGCGCATCGCCTGGTGAGCGATGCACTGCGGACCGCTACAGCTCCGCGTCCGCCTGCTCCTGGAAGGCGCTGTACTCGTCGCGCGTCGTGTTCTCCTCGGCCCGGGTGCCCAGCAGATGAACACTGCTGGCGAGGACCTTCTCCGCGCTTCCGGTGAACAGCACCACCTCCGGCTTCGGGGGCCGCCGGGACTGGAACACCTTGCCGCTCTGGCACAGCGCATGGACGGCGTTGGCGACGTCCCAGCGCGCGTCGGCATAGGCGTACTTCCGGAGCTGGGGCGTCTGCTCGTGCGCGTCGACGCTCTTGTAGGCGTAGAAGAGGATCCGTCCCCCGGAGTGGTTCCAGAAGTCGCCCACGGCGTCCTGGAGTCGATCGATGGACAGCTTCGCGGGACGCAGCTCCTCCGCGCTCATCTCGTCCGGGTCCTTGTCGCCGGCCCAATCGGAGTTCAGGAGGTTGTTGTCGAAGAGGAAGCCGATGAACGCCTCTGACACGTAGACGCGGGAGAATTCTCGCAGCAGGTCCATGTCAAGAGGCCCGCAGCAGAGGAAGGGCCGCGCGAAGACGGGCGACGATGCGCGGCTCCGAGAGGTTGCCTTCGTCGTCGAACAGCGCGGCATCGAGGACGCGGCGGCGCTCCTCGTCGTTCATGCCCCCCAGGGCCGACACCCCAGCCTCCACCCCGCCGTGAGCGGCGATGACGTTGCTCAGCGAGAGGGCCGCCTGTGCCGACAAGCGCCCCAGCGCCTCGAACGAGTGCCCCTTCTCCAGCAGACAGCGCGCGGTGAGGCTCCCCTTCACCACGCACACCTCGTTGCTGAACGAGTTGCCGTACATGTCACCGACCACCACGTCCCCCAACACGACGATCTTTCCCATCGTGAGCACGGTCCCTGCGCGCACCGAGCCGGTGACGATGAGGCTCGTATGCGGAGGGTTGACCAGGAGCCCATCCACCTGGAGGTCTCCCAGGATGAGGCAGGACCCGTCCTGCTCGAAGTCGGGCAGGTGCACCGGCCCCCGGACGGCGGGCACTCCCTCCGGGAGCGGACCGAGGTAGTCCCCGAACTGGGCGGGGACGCTCGCATTGAGGCTCGCGGCTTCATCAGCGGACAACGGGCGCGGGGAGGGCAGGCTCATGGGCGAGCACCCTAGCGCCCTGCCCCCGGCCCCAGCCTCAACGAACTTGCTGCCATACCGACCGTACGGTATGGACGTCCTCGTGCCACGACCGACGAAACATCAGCCTGAGCGCGGGGATGCCAGGACCCGCCTGCTCGAGGCCGCTCGCGACACCATCCGAGAGAAGGGCTTCGCCGCGACCTCAGTCGATGAGCTGTGTCAGGCCGCCGCGGTGACGAAGGGCTCGTTCTTCCACCACTTCAAGAGCAAGGAAGCGCTGGGCGTGGCGGCCGCGGAGTATTGGGCCGAGACCACCACCGCCTTCTTCGCGGGCGCGCCCTACCATGCGCCGGACGACCCTCTTGAGCGCGTCCTGGCCTACGTGGCCTTCCGCAAGTCGATCATCGCGGGGGACCTGGCCGAATTCACCTGTCTGGTGGGCACGATGGTGGAGGAGGTCTACGCCATCTCCCCGGCCATTCGTGAGGCCTGCGCCGCCAGCATCTTCGGCCATGCCGCGACGCTCGAAGCGGACATCAGCGCTGCCATCCGGGAGCGGGGCATCTCCAGCGACTGGACCGCGGAGAGCCTGGCGCGCCACACGCAGACGGTGATCCAAGGCGCCTTCGTGCTCGCCAAGGCCGGGAATGATCCCGCGCTCGCGCGCGAAGGCCTGGATCACCTCGACCGATACATCCGCCTCCTCTTCGGCGGCCCCAACAAGAAGAAAGCACGGTCATGACACAGGCCACACCCCTCGGTTGCGTTTGCGGACAGGTCCAGCTCGCGGTGGACGGAGCGCCGATCGTCACCGCCGAATGTCACTGCAACAGCTGCCGTGCGGCCGGCGCGAGGCTCCAGGCCCTCCCCTCGGCGCCATCGTTTCTGGAGCCCCACGGCGGGACGCGCTTCGTCCTCTACCGCAAGGATCGCGTCCGCTTCCTCAAGGGCACCGACCTCCTCAAGGAGTTCCGCCTCACGCCCGAGGCGCCAACGCGCCGGGTCGTCGCCACCTGCTGCAACACGCCCGTCTTCCTCGAGTTCAAGAACGGCCACTGGCTCAGTCTCTATGACTGCCTCTGGCCCGCGGCAACGCGTCCCACGCCAGAGATGCGGACGATGCTCAGTGACCTTCCGGCCGGGACCCAACTCCCCGGTGATGTCCCGAGCGGCAAGCGTCACTCCCTCTCATTCTTCGCCAGGCTGCTCGGCGCGTGGATCGCGATGGGCTTCCGGGTCCCGAAGATCACCGTCGTCCACGGAGAGCTTCAGGTCTGAGTCGAAGAAGCCGGCTCCCGAGCCGTGCTGCTCGGGAGCCGGTGGGAGCGGCCCGGGCGTTACCCGAACGTGTCGCTGTTGCGCTTCTCCTCGAAGGCCTTGTTCAAGACACCCGCCACCCCGCCCATCACCCCGGTCCCCGTCGAAGGGGGCGTGGTGCCGCCGGTGGAGGGCTCTTCCTTGCCGCGGGTGTCCGGCTCCTGCGTTGGCGTGGAGCCATTCTTGGAAGCAGTGGGGAGTGGGATGTTCTTGATGTTGATTCCCGGCATGGCGTTCTCCTCGTGTGTGGGACCTTCAATAGGGAGAGCGCTCAAGGCGAGGAGCCGTCCCAGGAATTTCAAATCAGAACGCCTTGACTGAACGCGCATTCAGCCACACCGTGGACCGGTGAAACCCCGTCCCGTCGACAATCCGCCCAACCCCTGGGCGAGCACCGCGGTGGAGTACCTGGATGAAATCCCGCCTGCCCGGCTGGAGATCTACGAGGACCACAGCCGCTCGGTGGTGGCGAAGAACGACAGCCCCGACGTGTGCTTCTCCTGGAGCGTCAACCCGTACCGGGGCTGCCTCCACGCCTGCGCCTACTGCTACGCGCGGCCCACGCACCAGTACCTGGACTTCGGCGCGGGCACCGACTTCGAGACGCGCCTCGTCTTCAAACCCCAGGCCCCGGAGCTGCTGCGCGAGCACTTCGAGCGCCCGTCCTGGAAGGGGGAGACCGTCGTCTTCAGCGGCGTCACCGACTGCTACCAGCCCCTGGAGGCGTCGCTGCGGCTCACCCGCCAGTGCCTGGAGGTCTGCGCCGAGTACCGCAACCCCGTGGGCATCATCACCAAGGGCGTGCTGATTGAACGCGACTTGGACGTCCTCCAGCGGCTCGCGGGCGAGGCGCGGCTGTCCGTGAGCATCAGCCTGCCCTTCCACAACGAGGAGCTGGCGCGCGCCATGGAGCCGCTCGTCGCCACGCCGAAGCGGCGGCTGGGCACCATCCGGAAGCTCGCGGAGGCCGGCATCGACGTGGCCGTGTCCGTGGCCCCCATCATCCCGGGGCTCAACGACGAGGACATCGCGCGGGTGCTCGCGTCCGCGCGGGAGGCCGGGGCTACGCGCGCGCACTACACGCTGCTGCGGCTGCCAGGGCCCGTGCAGCAAGTCTTCGAGGAGCGCCTGCGCGCGAAGCTGCCCCTGCGCGCGGACCGGGTGCTGCACCGCATCCGCGAGACGCGCGGCGGGGAGCTCACCGACAGCCGCTTCAAGCACCGCATGCGCGGCGAGGGGCTGTACGCACAGACCATCCACCAGCTCTTCGCGACCTCGGCGCGCAAGGTGGGCATGCGCGCCTCGTCCATCACGGAGGCCGCGCCGGACACCTTCCGGCGTCCGACGCGGGCCTCCACCTCGCCCCAGCTCTCGCTCTTCTAGGCGAAAGCCGCGGGGCGAGGGGCCCTGCCAGCTATTTCCGGATGGCTTGCAGGATGGACAGCAGGAGGACCGCGCCCACCGTGGCCACCAGCAGCGAGTACAGGTTGAAGCCCGTCACGCCCCGGCCCCCGAAGAAGCTGAACACCCAGCCGCCCAGCATCGCGCCCACGATGCCGGCGACGATGTTGGCGAGCATCCCCATCCGGGCATTGGTGCCCTTGATGATGCTGGCCAGCCAACCCGCGATACCACCCAACACCAGCCACGAGCAGATTCCCATGCCGTCCTCCCTCGAAAAAGGCCGGAGCCTTACCAGACCTCACAGCGATTCGCAGCGGGAGCGACCATCTTCGTTCCCTGCTGGCAGGAAAACGCCTGCTGGAACTGCGGCAGGTTCGTCACCGGACCATTGACGCGCAGGAACGCGGGCGCATGTGAGTCCGTCAGCGCCCGCTGCCTCGCCGCTTCGTTACGAATCTTCGAGCACCACGATTGCGCGTGCGCGAGGAAGAACTGCTGGCCCGGGGTGAAGCGGTAGGACGTCGCCTTCGCCGCCTGGTCCGGGTGCTTCGCCAGGTACGCCTCCATCGCCGCGTACGCCAGCTTGAGGCCGCCCAGGTCCGCCACGTTCTCGCCCAGCGTGAGCCGGCCGTTCACCTTCACCTCGTCCACCGCCGTGTAGCCGTCGTACTGATTCCGCACGCACGCCACGCGCTCGCGGAAGGCCTTGTCGGACGCCGGGGTCCACCACGTGCGCAGGTTGCCCTCCGCGTCGAACTGGCGGCCCTCGTCGTCGAAGCCGTGGGTGATTTCGTGGCCCACCACCATGCCCATGGCGCCGAAGTTCACCGGCGCGGTCGCCTCCCGGTTGAAGAAGGGCGGCTGGAGGATGCCCGCGGGGAAGGCGATCTCGTTGGTGGCCGCGTTGTAGTAGGCGTTCACCGTGGGCGGCGACATGAACCACTCGGTGGGGTCCACCGGCTGGCCCACCTTGCGCAGCTTGCGCGCCTGTTCGAACGCATCCGCCGCCAGGTAGCTGTCCAGGAACGAGTCGCGCCGGATTTCCAGGCCGTCATAGCGGCGCCACTGGTCCGGGTAGCCAATCTTGTTGGTGATCTTCCGCACCTTCACCAGCGCCTGCGCCTTGGTCTCCGCGTCCATCCACTTCAGCGTGTCCAGGTTGCGCTCGAAGGACTGCTCAATCTGCTGGACCATGTCCAGGGTGGTGGCCTTGCCCTCGGCGCCGAAGGTGCGCGCGATGAAGGGCTTGGCGAGCGCGTGCGGCAGCGCGTCGTCGGTGACCTCCACGCACTTCTTCCAGCGCGCCAGGTCCACCTTCGCGCCGGTGAGGACGGAGGACTCGAAGCGGAAGAACTCGTCGCGCACCGCCTTGGGCAGCGTCGTCTGCACCTCCTTCACGAAGTGATAGGAGAGGTACGGGCCCATGTCGGAGGGCCGCTGCTGGCGCACCAGCGCGGACACCTCCGCGAAGAACTTCGGCTGCGTCACGTTGAGCGCGTCGCCCGGGGGCAGGCCCACCTCCGCGAAGTAGGTGTCCCACTGGAAGGCGGGCGCCAGCTTCTTGAGGCCCTGGCGCTCCAGCCGGTGGTAGACCTTCTCCGGCTCGCGCGTCTCCTCCTTGGGGAGCGCCGCGGTGGCGAGCCGCGTCTCGATGGCGAGGATGCCCGTGGCCTTGCGGCTGGCGACGAAGGGCGCGTCACCCAGCAGTTCGAAGACCTTCTGCACGTGCGCCTGGTAGACGGCGCGGGCCTCGCGCATCTTCAGGTCGGGCTTCAGGTAGTAGTCGCGGTCCGGCAGGCCCATGCCGCCCGTGCCCACCACGGCGATGACCTTCGTCGAGTCCTTCTGGTCCTGATCCGAGTACACCTTGAAGAGGGCCTGCACGTCGCGCGCGTGCAGCCACGCCACCGCCTTCGCCACGTCCTGCGGGCTCTTGAGCCCGGTGAGCTTCGACAGGTACGTGCGCAGGACGGGCAGCGACTGCTCCAGCTTCGGCTCGTCCATGCAGGCGCCGTAGTAGTCACCCAGCAGCTTCTCCTCCGGCGTGCCCTCACCCTTGCCTTCCGCGATGCCGGTGAGGATGTCGCGCAGCACGGTCTGGTTGCGCTCGGCCACGGTCTCGAAGCCGCGGCTCCAGCGCGCGCGCTCGGGGGGGATCTCCGTGGTCTTCAGCCAGCCGCCACAGGCGTAGGCGTAGAAGTCCTCACAGGGGTTCGCGGACGGATCCATCACCGCGGCGTCCAGGCCGGGCGGCATCGCGCGCTCGCCCGGGGGCACGGCGGCGGCGGCCGGGGTGGACTGCTGCGCGGCCGGCGCTGAGGCGGTGGCGGCCACAGGAGGGGTGGAGGCCCGGGAAGGCTCAGGGGTGGGCTCCGCCGTCTTGCAGGCGGCGCCAAGGACACAGGAGGCAGCGAACAGGGCCAGTCGCTTCACAACGTTCTCCAGCACGAACAAGGGGTGGGGTCGTCTCGGCGCGCATCAACGCCCGACCTGCCAGGGCATTCCAGCGTCAACTGCAGGCCAGCGGCCCTGACGCCCCGCGCTGTCCACCACTGAAGCAATGGGGCGAAGAAACGACGACGCCCCGCGGAGGGGCCCTCCGGGAAGGAGGGACCTCGCGGGGCGCAGGCCGCAAGACGGGTCAGGCGGGGTGCGTCAGTCTTCCTTGCCCAGCATCCCGTCGCGGAGGCCACCGTCCACGGGGTCCTTGCCCAGCCACACGGAGAAGAGGGCGTCCGCGAAGTCCTTGCCCTCCACGTCGATGGCCGGACCGCCCTTGGTCTGCACGTTGGTGCCCTTGCCGGGGATGTAGGTGAGGATCAGCTCCTCGCCTTCCTTGATCTCCGCGGGGATGGCGGCCTTGAAGGTGTCCAGGCGGGCCTGGAGCTTGGGCAGGTTGGCGCCCGCGTTCTTCTTGAAGCCGTTCTCGATGGCCTCGGTGATCTGGTCCTTCTTGAGGTCGCGCTTCATGAACATGCGCACGCGCTTGATCTCATCCGCGGCGAGAATCTGGGCGGCGTCCTTCGACGGCGTCTCCACGTACAGGCCCACGGTGTAGACCTTGAAGATGGCCTTCTTGCGCAGGCCGACGCCGTTGAGCTTGAGCTCCTTGCCATTCACCGTGGCGGTGTCCGGGTACTTCACCCCGGCGATGTCCTTGGCCATGACGGGCGCGGCGAGCGTCAGGGACAGCAGCACGGCGGTCAGCGTCTTCTTCATGGAATGCCTCCAGGTTGTTCTGCGCAATGTCGACGTGAGCCTACCCGTGCATCTTCACGAAGTGATCCATGAAGGACGTCAGCGTTTTGACGTCCTGCGGCGAAACCGCGTTGTACATCGACACGCGGATGCCGCCGGCGGTGCGGTGGCCCTTGAGTCCCACCATCTGCGCCTGCTTCGCCTGCGCGACAAAGGCCGCATCCAGCTCCTCGGTGGGAAGGTGGAAGACGACGTTCATCACTGAACGGGACTCGCGCTCCACGGGGGCCCGGTAGAAGCCGGCGTTGCGGTCGATGGCGCCGTAGAGCAGGTCCGCCTTCTCGCGGTTGCGCTGCTCCAGCGCGGGCAGGCCGCCCAGCTCCTTCGCCCACGCGAGCACGTTGCGCACCAGGTAGATGGCGAGCGTGGGGGGCGTGTTGTAGAGCGAGTGGTTCTCCGAGTGGGTCGTGTAGCGGAAGTACTTGGGGATGTCCTTGCGGCCCTTCGCGAGGAAGTCCTTCGCCGCGATGATCAGCGTGACGCCGGAGGGCCCCAGGTTCTTCTGCGCGCCCGCGTAGATGAACGCGAAGCGGCTCACGTCGGTGGGCCGCCAGAGGAAGTCGGAGCTCATGTCCGCCACCAGCGGCACGCTCCCCACGTCCGGGAAGGTGTGCCACTGCGAGCCGAAGATGGTGTTGTTGCTCGTCAGGTGCACGTAGGCGGCGCGGGGGTCGAGCTGCAGCTCGGACTGCTTGGGGACGCGCTGGTAGCGCTTGTCCGCCTGCACGGTGGTGGCCGCGACGCGGGGCGTGCCGAAGAACTTCGCCTCGTCCAGGGCCTTCTCGCTCCAGACGCCCGTCATCAGGTAGTCGGCGGAGGCGCCCGGCGACAGGAAGTTCATGGGCACCTGGGCGAACTGCTGGGACGCGCCGCCGGTGAGGAACAGGACCTCGTGCGTGGACGGGATGCCCAGCAGCTCCGTGAGCAGCGCGATGGCCTCGTCGTGGACGCCCTCGTAGTCCTTGCCCCGGTGGCTGTGCTCCATGATGGACATGCCCGTGCCGTGGAAGTCGAGCAGCTCATCCCGGGCCTGCTCGAGGGCTGGCAGGGGCAGACCGGCGGGGCCGGCGTTGAAGTTGATGACGCGCATGGCGGGGACCTCACGGTGGGAAACGACGTCCCCCATTCTTCTCCCCGACCGGGCCCCCGAGGCCAGCGCGAAGCGTCATGCCCGCCTGCCTCCTGTTGGAAATCTCCGATGGCGGATCCGCCCTCCTCCGCCCTACCCCGCGGGCCGCAGCACCAGTCCGTCCACCGCGAAGCGCACCACCTCCGCGTGGACGGCCGTCGCGGCCATGCCGGTGGCCTGGGCGACCGCGTCCTCGGACAGGCCCTCCACGGCCATCTTCAGCACCAGCAGCGCGGGCGGTGTGGCCTCCATGTAGAAAGTGACGAGCCGCTCCGGATGGCGCCACAGCAGCGCCAGCTCGTCACCGGCCACAGGGCCAGCGCCACGGTCCTGCGAGCGCACGTACGCACAGAGCCGATAGGGCTGCTCCAGCACGGCCAGCGTGGGGTTCGGCGTGAGCTGCTCCACGCGCTCCGGGATGACCTCCTCGGAGGCGAACACCGCGAAGTCCGTCCACTCGAAGCGCGCCAGCGCGGGCAGGAACGGCGGCAGCGCCTTCTGCCCGGCGGCCTCCGCGACGAAGGGCGCGAAGCCCTCGCCCAGCCGGTTGAGTTCGTGGTGCCGCGCGGGCCGCGTGCGCGTGTAGCCCTCCACCAGCGCGTCCCACGCCTCGGCCGTCAGCGCCTGGCGCGTGAGCGGGAAGAGCTTCTCCAGCGTGGAGCGCACGTGGCCGCGCACGAACTGGCCGTAGAGCGCCATGCGCTCGGGCGCGACCTCCCAGCCCGGGTGCGCCGCGGACAGCTTCGACAATCCCTCCGCGCCGTGCGGCCCCGCGAGGTACGCATCCATGCTGTCGAAGAAGTGCTTCAGCGCGGGCTTCATCGCGACACCTCCGCGAGCACGCTCCGCGCCTGATCCGCTTCGTCCAGGACGGCGTCCAGCGACGGGATGGCCTGATCCCACTCAATCAGCGTGGACACCGGGCCGGTGCGCTCCAGCGTGTAGCGGTACAGCGCCCACACGTCGTCGCAGACGCGGTCGCCGTGCGTGTCGATGAGCACGCGCTCGCCCACGTCATGGCCGGCCAGGTGCACCTGCACCACGCGCTCCAGCGGCAGCGCGTCCACGAAGGCGCGCGGGTCATAGCCGTGGTTCTTCGCGTTGACCCAGACGTTGTTCACGTCCAGGAGCAGCCCGCAGTCCGCGCCCTCCACCACCTGGCGCAGGAAGTCCGCCTCCTGGAGCGTGCCGCCCGGCATGGCCGCGTAGTAGCTGGGGTTCTCCAGCAGGAAGGGCCGCTCCACGCGCGCCATCACCTCGCGCACGCGCGGCACCACGTGCTCCACCGCCTCCTCCGTGAAGGGCAGCGGCAACAGGTCATGCAGGTGCACGCCGCCCAGGCGCGAGTAGCAGAGGTGATCCGAGAAGAACGGCGCATCCAGGCGCTTCACCAGCCCGGCGAGCCGCGTGACGTAGTCGTCGTCCAGCGCGTCCGGCCCGCCGATGTTGAGCCCCACGCCGTGCGGCAGGAGCGTCCAGCGCTCGCGGCACGCGTCCAGCGCTCGCTGGGGGCGGCCACCCAGCGACAGGAAGTTCTCCGGGATGATCTCCACCCAGTCCAGCGCGCGGGCGGTGCGCGGCAGCGCTTCGTAGAAGTCGCGGCGCAGTCCGATGCCCGCCCCCAGCGGCTTCAACCCATGGCGGTGTGAATAGCGGGGCGACATGCGAAGGGACCTCCGGGCGGAGCCGCGCGCGGGCGGGGTGAAAACAACACGGGCGGCAGGAAGGAGTCTTCCCACCGCCCGCGAGCAAGGGAGGGACCCGACCTTCCGGGCCCTCCGCTGGCGATGCCTACTTCTTGTGGCTGCAGGAACCGGAGCCGCAGCTGCCCTCGGCGCCCTTCTCCGGGGTGGCGGCGGGCTGCGTGGCCTCGGTGCCCTGCGCCTCGGCGGGCTTCGCGCTGCAGTTGGCCTCGGCGGCCTTCTCGGACGAGGCGGCCTGCGTGCCCTCCGCGGCCTTGTTCGAGGCACAGCCGGTGGCCAGCGCGCCGAGGGAGAGGGTGCCGACAACCGCTGCAAGGGCCTTGACGTTCATGGTGTTGCTTCCTTTCGTACCGCGGGGGGATGACTACGGGAAAAGCGTCTACGGCTTGAACTGCGTGGAGCCCCAGGCGTCGACGGTGACATCCGCCTTCTCGCCCACCTTCAGCACCAGCGCCTCGGTGCGCTGGATGCCGTAGGACTCCAGGGGAAGCTGGAACTTCGCGCGCACGCGCAGCAATTCACCGGCGGCGCGGTGCTTCGTCTCCGCCGTCTCCTGCAGGTACGTGGCGGTGACCTCCACCGGCTCCTCGCGCGTCACGCCGTGCACGGTGAAGGAGCCCTTCGCCTTCACCGTCACCGGCTTCGCATTGGCGAGCGGCGCGGGCAGGGCCACGTCCTTGAACTCGAAGATGATGTCCGGCGACTTCGCCGCGTCCAGCCAGCGGTCGTTGCGCAGATGTCCGTCGCGCGTGTCGTTGCCCGTCTTGATGGAGACCACCGGGACCTGGAATCGGCCACTGGCCTTCTGTCCCTTCACCTCCACGCGGCCCTTCACCTGGTTGGACAGGCCGTTGATGACCTCCAGGGGCGCGTCCAGCACGAACATCACCGTGTCGCGGCCATTGGGGTCGTTGAAGACGAACGTCTTCGCGGCGGCGGGTGCGGGGGTGGGCTCCGCGGCGGTCGCGGGGAGCGACAGGACGGCGGCGAGCATCAGGACGCTGCGGAACATGACGGACCTCTTCTACGGATGCCGCGGACCTCGCGGATGCATGCGATACGCGACACCCGCCGGAACGGTTACGGCCCTGCCCCATTCCCAGTGTTCACCCCGCGTCATCCGAGGGCCGTCCACCCTCCACCGCTTCACGCAAGGCGCTCTCCGGGGCAGCGAGCAGCTTGACGCCACCCGGGTCAATCTGGACTCCAAGACGGTCTAACAAAGTTCCCAGGTCAGAGAAAGCCGGAACTGAGAGCTGGTGGGCGAGCAGCGCGTCGAAGAGGGGCTGCCCTGCGACGGTGTCCACGGCGGCGCCGAAGCCCGCGAGCGAGGACGTGGAGCCGCGCGTCGCGAGCAGCTCCAGCACGTCGTCCAGGCGCTGCTTCCCCTGCGTCACGCGCCGCAGCTCCACGTCCAGGAGCAGCGCGAAGTGGGCACCGGTCCAGTAGACGCCCAGCCAGTTGCGCTCCTCCGCGACGACCTCCGCCATGGTGCGCGAGCCCGCGGCGGACTGACCGCGCGCGAAGCCCTCCGTCAGCTCCTGCCACGCGCGCTCGGCCGTCTGACGTCCGGAGCGGGCGCGGGCGACCTCCGTGTAGTAGGTGGCCAGCCCCTCGGTGAGCCACGCCACGCGCGGCATCAGCGTGGGGTGCGTCAGGTGCAGCATCTCGTGCACGGCGATCCAGTCGCCGGTGAAGGACGCGGCGGTGGTGTCCTGGCCCACGAGGATGGAGATGCTGGGGGGAGAGCTTGGCTGGAGCATGCCGAAGAGGGCGGGCTCCGCCTCGCCCGGCACGGGCACGACACGCACGGTGATGCGCGGATGCGGGAACGTCTTGCGCACGGTGCCCACCTCGCGCGCGGCCTGCGCGAGCCAGGCGCACACGTCCGCGTCCGTCAGGTGCGTGAAGTGGCCCAGCAGCGCGACCTCCACGACGGAGGCACCGGCGCGGACTTCGCACCTGCGACCGCCGAAGCCGTGGAAGCCCGAGTCCACGAGGTCCTCACCGCGCAGGTGATACACGCCCGCGTCGTCCGCGAACCAGGGCAGGAGCGCGTCCGTGCCGGACACGGTGAACTCCACGCGCAGGTCGGGCGTCACAGAGCGCGGGCGCAGCAGGTAGGCCTTGCCGGCCAGGTGCCACGCGTCCCCTTCCCCCATGCCGGAGAAGAACGCGCGATGGCCGCCCTTCGCGTGGGACTCCAGCGGGTAGCGGTAGCGCACGAAGCGCGTCCCGGAGGGCACGTGCACCGCGCCGTCATGCACGCGCAGCGAGCGCGCGGAGCCGTCCTCGCGCCAGGCCCATACGGAGTCCACGCGCTCCGGCTCGCGGAAGAGGAAGTCGCGGGGGGACGACGGCAGCAGGACGATCTCCACGTCCAGGCCCGCTGTGGGCTCCCGCGTGTACGTGACGTTGTAGCGAAGCGCCGCCACGTCCCGCCGGGGCAGCGAAGGACGCGCGGTGGCGCAGGCCCCCAGGGTGAGCGCGAAGAGGAGCAGCACCGCGCGAGGCACCCTCGTCTTCAAGCCATCCACGCGGCACCGCCTTTTTCGCTGCCCCCGGTCCGGACAAGAGGACCCCACGGCGTACCCCGTGCCGTCCAGCCCGGAGTGTCAGCACACGGCGATGAGCGTCGGAAGGTGGGCGCCGTACATTGGAGCGGCGCTCAGGCTCGGCTCCGACGCCGCCCTTCCCTCAGCGTGCCTGTTTCTTCCGTGAGGAGCGGACACGTCGCGTGGGCGCGGTTCCCGGTTCCGGCGCCGGTGCGCTGGCGCGCTTTGCCCGAGGCTGTCCGCCCGTCTTCCGCACGGGCCGGGAGCGAGGCACCGCTGCGTCCGGCACCGGCGCACCGGCAATCAGCATCGCCCGGGCCGCGTCGAGGAGCTCCGCCGACACGGCCTGCGAACCGGTGGCCCGCGCGAGCGTCATCGCGCCGAAGCACAGCGCCACCGTCGCCAGCATCTGCTGCCGGGGCGTCGCGCCCTCCCGCTCCGGCAGATGGACTGCCGCCGCGTCCACCAGCTCCTCCAGCCCGTCAGAAAACGACGCCTGGACCTCCGCCGGCGCGCGCGTCAGGTCCGACAGGAGCGACGGCATCATGCAGCTCGTCTGCCCGGTGTCCCGGTTGTAGAGGCTCAGGTAGCGGCGCGCGAAGTGATCCAGGAACGCTGTTCCCCGCAGCCCCTCCAGCCCCGCCAGCCAGCGCGCCTTGCGCTCGTCCATGAACGCGTGCAGCGACTCCGCGAGCAGCGCCTCCTTGGAGGCGAAGTGCGCGTAGAAGCCGCCCACCGTCAGGCCCGCGGCGCGCATCACCCGCTCCACGCTCGCCCCGCTGAAGCCCTCCGCGCGGAACAGCTTCTCCGCGGCCGCCAGGATGCGCGCGTGCGTGGCCTGCTTGTGCTCGGTGGTGTAGCGCATCGCTCCGGCCCCCTACTCCTTCGCGCCCGCCTGCTGTGGCCGGAAGATCATGCACGTCGTGGTGCCGTGGGCGTAGAGGTTCCCCTTCTCGTCCGTCAGCCGGCCCTGCGCCGTGGCCACCCGGCCCCCGACGTGGATGATCTCCCCCCGGCACTGCAAAGGGCCCGTGTCATGCGCGATGCCCCGCACGTAGTTCACGTGCAGCTCCAGCGTGGTGTACCCCGCGCCCACCGGCAGCATCGTGTGGACCGCGCACCCCATCGCCGAGTCCATCAGCGTGGCCGCGAGCCCGCCGTGCACCATGCCAATCGGGTTGTAGTGGTGCTCGCCCGGTTGCACGCCGAACACCACCTTGCCCTCCTCCAGGTCCACGAGCGTGAAGCCCATCAGCTCCGCGATGGGAGGCCCCGGCAGCTCGCCCCGCTGGATGGCGCGCAGGTACTCCATCCCTGACAGCTTCTTCGCCGCCGCGGCACCCTCACGGGGATCCTTCCACGTCACCGTCCGCGTGCGCGGGTTCGTTGCCTGGTCGCTCATCGGGGCTCCTTCACGACTTGAATTCATGGAAGTATGACCGTAATACCATCCCGTTCAGACACCCGGGTCAAGGAGCATTCCATGGAGCAGCGGCGCGTCGTGGTGACAGGGATGGGGCTCATCAGCCCGTGTGGCACCGGCCTGGAGAAGAGCTGGGACGCGTTGATCCACGGCCGCAGCGGCGTGGGGCCCATCACGCTGTTTGACGCCAGCAAGCTCGACTGCCGCTTCGCCGGCGAGGTGAAGGACTTCCAACCGGAGGACTTCATCGAACGGCGCGAGGTGCGGCGCATGGACCGCTTCGCGCAGTTCGCGGTGGCGGCGGCGGACATGGCCATCGCCGACGCCGGGCTCGTCATCACCCCCGAGAACGCGGAGCGCGTGGCGACCATCATCGGCTCCGGCATCGGCGGCATCCGCAGCATGGAGGAGACGTACCAGAAGGCGCTGGAGAAGGGGCCCGACCGCATCAGCCCCTTCTTCATCCTCCAGATGATCATCAACATGGCGCCCGGCTACGTCTCCATGCGCCACGGCATCAAGGGCCCCTCGTGGTCCACCAACTCCGCGTGCTCCACCAGCGCCCACGCCATCGGTGAGGCCCTGCGCGGCATCCAGCGCGGCGAGTTCGACACCGCCGTGGCGGGCGGCGCGGAGGCCCCCATCTCCCTGCTGGGCGTGGGCGGCTTCGCCGCGATGAAGGCCCTGTCCACGCGCAACGACGCCCCCCAGGCCGCGAGCCGCCCGTTCGACCGGGACCGCGACGGCTTCGTGCTCGCGGAGGGCGCGGGCATCCTCATCCTGGAGGCGTACGAAGTCGCCAGGGCCCGGGGCGCCCGCATCCTCGCGGAGGTGGCGGGCTACGGCGCCAGCTCCGACGCCCACCACGTCACCGCCCCCGCCCCGGAGCACGAGGGCGCCCAGCGCGCCATGCGGGCCGCCCTCAAGGACGCGCGCCTGGAGCCGTCCGCCATCGGCTACCTCAACGCGCACGGCACCTCGACGGACATCGGCGACCTGCTGGAGATGCAGGGCATCGCCCGCGTGTTCGGTGACGCGGCCGCCCGGCTCGCCATCTCCTCCACCAAGTCCATGACGGGCCACATGAACGGCGCGGCCGGCGCCGCCGAGGCCGTCATCAGCATCCTGGCCCTCACCCGGGGCGTGCTCCCCCCCACCATCAACCTGGAGCACCAGGACCCGCGCATCCCGCTCGACTGCATCCCCAACGTCGCCCGCGAAAAGCGCGTGGACGCCGTCATGAGCAACTCCTTCGGCTTCGGCGGCACCAACGTCGCCCTCGTGTTCCGCCGGCCGCCAGAGGCCTCCTGAGGGGCCCCGTCATCCTTTGTAAAAAACCGTGCGCGGATTTACTGACTTTTCCCCAGTTCTGCCGCAGCGCGTTGGTAAAGGTTTGACAACGTGCGGCGCGGGCGACTGCTCCCCACACCGGCTACACCTGAAAGCCGCATGATTACATGGGATTACGTAGGCCCTGGCCCAGGAGGGAGGCAGTCAACCCTCTGCGCGTCGCCTGTGGGACAGCGCTCCGGCGAGGCAGAAACGTTTATTGCAAATCGGTAAATCGATTTGCAGAGTGGATCCAGAGACCCGGTGTCGGACACGTCGTCTGACGCGGCCCACCGGTGGCTGGAGCCATGAACAACGACAACGCTCTGAACGCGAACGTGGGGCTGAAGCTTCGAGGCCTGCGGTTGCAGCGCAACATCAAGCAGGCGGACGCCGCCAAGGACCTGGGCGTTTCGCCCGCGTACCTGAACCTCATCGAGAAGGGCAAGCGGGTCATGCCCTTCCCGCTGCTGTGGAAGGCGCTGCGCTACCTGGAGCAGGACCCCGAACAGTTCATGTCCACGCTGGGCGAGGGCCGCGTGGACGAGGCCCTGGCGAAGCTGCTGGATGAACCGCTGCTCAAGAGCCTGGACATCGACTCCGAGTCGCTCCAGTCGCTCTCCGCGGAGCCGAAGCTCGCCGGCACCGTCGCGGCCCTCTTCAACCTCTACAAGAACACGCGCACGCAGCTGGAGAACGTGCTCGCGCAGCTCAACGTGGAGGAGCGCACGCGCACGCAGGGCTCCCCTTCCGGCAACGGCCTGGGCAACACGCCGGGCGTGCGGTTCGACTACTCGCCCTTCGACGAGGTCAGCGACTTCCTGGAGAAGCACCGCAACTACTTCCCGGAGCTGGAGGAGCAGGCGGAGGGGCTGCGCCGCGACTTCCGGCTGGAGCAGCAGATCACCAGCAGCCAGCTCACCCGCATGCTGGAGGAGCGCTTCGACTACAAGGTGCGGATTGAGCGCGCCAACAGCGGCTCGTCCGTGGTGCGCAGGCTGGACCTGGATGCGCGCACGCTCACGCTGTCACCGGACCTCACCGAACAGCCCCTGAAGTTCCAGATCGCCGCCTCCATCGGCTTGATGGTGATGGACCGCGAGAAGCTGGTGGAGCGCATCCTGGGCGCCGGGCGCATGCGGCACGGGGAGACGGAGCGGCTCATCAAGGTCAACCTCGCGAACTACTTCGCGGGCGCGCTGATGCTGCCCTACAGCGAGTTCTTCCGGGAGGTGCAGCGCACGCGCTACGACGTGGAGCTGCTCTCCAACGTCTTCGGCACCACCTACGAGACGGTGGCGCACCGCATCTGCAACCTGTCCGACCCCAAGCGACAGGGCATCCCCTTCCATTTCCTGCGCGCGGACATCGCCGGCAACATCTCCAAGCGCTACAGCGGCACCGGCATCCGCTTCGCGTCGGGCGGCGGCTCTTGCGCGAAGTGGGCGGTGCACCTGGCGTTCCTCAACCCGTCGCAGATTACCCGGCAGTACTCCATCATGCCGGACGGCACGACGTACTTCTGCTTCGCGAAGGTGCAGCTGCAGCCCATTGAAGGCTCCATCGTGAAGGGCACCGCGTACTCCATCGGCCTGGGCACGCACGCGGAGAACGCGAAGTACCTGGCGTACGGCCTGCCCACCAACGACCTGCGCAAGGACGCCATCCCCAGCGGCATCTCCTGCCGCTTCTGCGAGCGCACGGACTGCAACCAGCGCGCGGCGGCCAGCTACCGCTTCGCCTTCGCCTTCGACGAGTACACGAAGAAGGACTGCTTCTTCTCCCCGCTGCTCGTCCACGAGAAGGAGAAGAGCGAGCGCAACGGAAACCCCGAGCCGGACGGCAATGGCGCTGACGGCAGCGAGAAGCATGATTCGCTGGACAGGGCCGCCCGGCGCCGCAAGGGTAGCGAGAGCTGACATGCACCCGCCCGACACCGAACGCGCCCACATCGCCGACGCCATCCAGAAGCAGCAGAACGCGCTCGCCTCGCTGCGCATCACCGGAGCCCCCGCTGAAGTAGGCCAGGGGCTGGTGACGCTCGCGGAGCTGCACGGGATGCTGGAGGACCACGCCGCCAGCCGCGAGCACTACGAAGAGGCGCTGCGCTTCTTCAAGACGGCGGGCAACAAGCCCGGCCAGGCGCAGGCCCTCTTCGGCCTGGGCGTGGTGAAGGCCCACTTCGAGGACCACCGGGGCGCCATCGAGCACATGGCCCTGGCCGCCGGCCTCTTCAACGAGGCGAGGGACCGCGACGGCGAGGCGCTCACCCGCGCCTGCATCGGCGAGTCCCTGCGCGCGATGGGCGAGGTGGACGGCGCCGAGGAGAAGTACCAGGAGGCGCTCATCCTCTTCCGCCAGACGCGCAACACGGAGCGCATGGCGCGGCTGCTGCTGGACATTGGCGATCTGCGCATGGCCAAGGGCGAGTACGAGCCCGCGCGCAAGCGGTTCCTGGAGGCCGTGCCGCTCCTGGAGCAGGGCGAGGATCCGGAGGCGCTCGCGCTGGGCCACCTGCTGCTGGGCGAGTCCGAGGGGCTCTTGGGCCACCACGACAACGCGCGCCCGCACCTGCTGCGCGCGGTGGACGTGTACGAGGGCCTGCATGACCACGTCTACGAGGCCCGCGCCCGCTGGGACCTGGGGCTGTCCTGCTACTACCTCCAGGACTTCCCCGCGGCCCGCGCGCAGTTCGAGGCCGTGCTGCCGCTGTACGAGGACCAGGGCCGCCACGAGGACGTGGCCAAGGTGAAGAACATCCTCGCGCACTTCACCGCGCGCGGCGTGTAGTCACCGCGCGCGGCGTGGGCCTCTACGCCGCGTGTGTCAGGCCTGGAAGCCCGCGCCCACCGCGAGCGCCAGCAGGCCCAGCACCCCCGCGGCGATGGCGGTGTAGCGCCACTCGCCGCGCAGGCCCAGCAGCGTCCCCGCCATCGCGAGCCGCGCCACCGGCGTCACCAGCAGCATGGACGCCGCGCCCTTGCGCAACAGGTCGATGGCCACGTGCACGGACTCGTCGCGCGGCAGCAGCTCCAGCGCGAGCGACGCCACGAACATCCCACCGCTCATCACCGCCCCGGTGCGCAGCATCCGCGCGATCCACCGCTCCCCCCTGCTGGCACGCGCTGCCCACCGCCGCGCGTGGGGCTGGCCCTCCGGCTGGGTGACGGGCTCTTCGGGGAACGCCTCTGGAAAGGACTCCGGGAACGCCTCCGGGAACGCCTCCTGCGCGGGCAGGGCCACGGCCTGCGCCTGCGCGTTGCGCGGTGGAGGCGCGGGCTCAGCCCCCCTCACCGACGGGTGCACACCCTGCATCAAGGGACCGACTTCGTTCATTTCCACAGACTCGGCCACAACCCCTCCCCACCCTTCCAAAGCATCTGGCCGGCCACCAGAAGCAGTACCGCCGCGAAGAGCTTCTTCAAGACCGCGGTTGGAACCTTCGGCATCCAGCGGCTGCCCACCGACGCACCGGCCAGCACCCCGACAACGAGGGGCGCCACGAGCGCGAGGTTCAGGTGGCCGCGCCACGCGTACGCCGCCACGCTCGCGGCCCCGGTGACGCCCACCATCAGGTTGCTGGTGGCGCTGGCCACCTTGAAGGGCACGCGCATGCCGTAGCTCATCAGCGGCACCTTCAGCGGGCCGCCGCCCACGCCCAGGAGCGCCGACAGGCCCCCCGCGACGAACGAGCCGGAGATGCCCAGCGGATAGTTGACGGGCACGTACTGCGTCGTCGTCACCGGCTCCTGCACCGGCGCGCGGAGCAGCAGCATCTGCAGCGACACGAAGAGCGTGAAGAGGCCGAACACCACCGCCACCATCGCCTCCGCGACGAAGGCCGCGACGAGCCCGCCGACGATGGCGCCCATCACCGTGGCGAGCTCCAGCGTGAGCCCCAGCCGCAGGTCACTCAGCTTGTTCTCCACGTAGCTGGCGGCGGCGGCGCAGGAATTGGCCACCACGCACATCAGGCTCGCGGGGACGGCCTGCTCCAGGGGGATGCCGAAGCCCAGCACCAGCACGGGCACCAGCACGATGCCGCCACCAATGCCCAGCAGCGCGCCCAGCCCGCCCGCCATCACGCCCGACGCCATCAGGAGGAATACCGTCATTCCCTATCGAGGATAGGGAACGCTCCCTGGTTCGGATAGCGCGACACCGGCGTCGGTACGTGGCTCGATTGGCCGGATGCCCTCCACGCGAACATCGCCTCCGACGCGCGGCGTGGATGCACGTTCACTAGGCGGCAGTGGCCCCCAGGGTCCCCTCGGGGAACTCCTCGAAGAAGCGCGCGCGCGTGCGGGGCGTGTAGGTGCCTCGCGCCATGTACCCGTGCAGCCTCTTGATCAACCCGCGCGTCACGTCCAACGCGGCGTCCACCTCCGCCGCGAAGTCGAAGACGTCATTGCGGTACAGCTCCTGGAAGGACAGCTGCGTGTACGCCGGCAGCGCCCGCACGCGTCCCAGGGGACTGGAGAGGAAGAGGCCGGAGACATAGAGGCCGCGCACCCAGCCATCCAGGTCCGCCTTGGTGGGCGCCTCGCCCACGCTCCCCTGCGACGCCAGCCGCACGAGTTCGTAGATGCCCCGGCCAATGCCGCGCAGCGGGATGCCCTCGCTCTTCACCACCTGGAACTTCTCGCGCAGGCGCGAGGTGCCCACGCCGTCCGAGCCCTCCAGTTGGCGCAGGTAGAACAGCGTCTGGGCCCACTCCACCTGCCGGCGCGCGTCCCAGGCCCGCTCGCCCTTGCGGCGGTGGCGCAGCACCAGCGCGTCCACCAGCGGATGGAGGCGCCGGTCCAGGCTCAGGTGGGTGAAGTAGCCGGCGAGGATGGCCAGCCCCGCCTCGGTGCCCACGAGGGCCCCGGTGGCGACGAGCTCCGCCATCTTGAGTCCCATGCCGACCGGGGCGCGCTCGTGGTACAGCCGCGCGAAGGGGGGCCAGCCAGCCTCCGGCAGCAGCATGGACAGCCCCCCGCGCACGCCCGCGCACAGCGGCAGGTCCGGCAGCGCCGCCCCGAAGCGCGCATAGGGCAGATCTTCCGACAACGCTCGCACCCAGTCCGCGGGGAGCCCGTCGGGATGGGCCGCCAACCGTTCGATGGCCGTCAGATGGAGCAACAGGGTGGGCATGGAGGACCCAGAGCTATCCAGCGCGCCGGGGCAATGCAATGCCGGAGTGGCAACCAGCGCTTTGCGAGCAACACGGCGCGCGTCTACAGTCGCGCCCTTCGGATCACCTCTTCTTCCCATCCAGTCCAGGAGTCCAAGTCGCCATGCAATTCAGTCTCGTCTCCGGTGACGCCGCGCCGGTGAGCGGTGAGCTGCTCGTCATCCCCCTCTTCGAGGGCGAGCTGGGTGATGCCGCCCCCGCGCCGCTGGCCACCGCCGACTCCGCCCTGGATGGCAAGCTGCGCGCCGCGGCCACCCAGGAAGGCTTCAAGGGGAAGGGGGATCAATCCTTCCTGCTGCACACCCTGGGGCGCCTGGGCTCTGATCGCATCCTGCTCCTGGGCCTGGGCAACCGCGCGCGCTTCCAGCCGGAGGTGCTGCGGCTCGCCGCGGGCCGCGCGGCCAAGACGGCGCAGCGGCTGAAGGCGACCGCCATCGGCTTCCGGCTGCCCGCCACCGACAACGCGGAGGCCGCCGTGCGCGCCGCGGTGGAGGGCCTGGAGCTGGGCGTCTACCGCTTCGACAAGTACAAGTCCGCCGCGCGCGAGGAGAAGGGAGCGCCCAAGCTCACCCGCGCCACCCTCACCCTGCCCCAGGGCACGGAGAAGTCGCGCGCGCTGGAGGACGCGCTCGCGCTGGGCCTCAAGCTGGCGGAGGCCGTCAACTGGGCGCGCGACCTGGTCAACGAGCCCCCCAACGTCGTCACGCCGTCCCGGCTGGCGCAGGCCGCGCAGCAGGCCGCGAAGGAAGCGGGCCTCCAGGCGGAGATTGGCGGGCGCAAGGAGATTGAACGCCTGAACATGGGCATGTTCCTGGGCGTCACCGCCGGCAGCGTGCAGGAGCCCCGGCTCATCCACCTGGTCTACACGCCGAAGAACGCGAAGGACGCGAAGCGCGCCCCGCTGGCGCTCGTGGGCAAGGCCGTCACCTTCGACTCCGGCGGCCTGTCGCTCAAGCCCACCGAGGGCATGGTGGAGATGAAGACGGACATGGCGGGTTCGGCCGCGGTGCTGGCCGCCATGAAGGTCATTGGCAGCGTGGTGAAGCCGCCCTTCCCGGTGCACGCCTTCATCGGCGCGTGCGAGAACATGCCGTCCGGCACCGCATACAAGCCGGGTGACATCCTCACCGCGCGCTCCGGCAAGACGGTGGAGATCACCAACACGGACGCCGAAGGCCGCCTCGTCCTGGGTGACATTCTCACCTGGGCCGGCGAGCACGAGCCGTCCGCCATCATCGACCTCGCGACCCTCACGGGCGCGTGCATGGTGGCGCTGGGCAACTACATCGTGGGCGCGTTCGGCGACGACGACGCCACGGTGAACAGCGTGCTGGACGCCGCGAAGGTCGCGGGCGAGGAGATGTGGCGCCTGCCCGTCACCGACCTGCAGAAGGACGCGCTGCGCTCCGAGGTCGCCGACATGAAGAACTCCGGCGAGCGCTGGGGCGGCGCCATCAACGCGGCCCTCTTCCTCAAGGAGTTCGTCGGCGACGTGCCGTGGGTGCACCTGGACATCGCCGGTCCGTCCAACAGCCCCAAGGAGCGCGGCTACTTCAACAAGGGCGCCACCGGCGTCGGCGCGCGCACGCTGGTGGAGCTGGTGCGCCAGCGGGCCACGGACGTCGCGACGCTGCCTGAGCCCAAGGCCTCCGCGCCCGCGAAGCGCGCGAAGGCGAAGACGGCCCGCTAGCTAGCGCGGGTCGCCGGGCTCGGCTTCGGGCGCGCGGGGCACCGCGCGCACGGCCACGCTCGGCTCCGGGAGCGGACGGACACCCTCCAGCAGGGTGTCCACGCTCTGCATCACGTCCTCGGACACCTCCGTGGGCCAGGTGGCCAGCATCATCAGCACGCGGCCCCCGTTGCCCTCGCGCACGGCCACCTTGCCGCGCACGCCCTCCCCCACCTGGAAGTCGAACCCCACCGAGTTGTCCGACAGCGCGATGGGCTGCACGTCCGACGTGGTGAAGCCCGGCTGCTGGCGCAGGCCCTGCGTCAGCCGCTCGGCGAACTGGGTGGGCGTGGCCACGCCGGGCGCCACCTGGAGCACCACCTGGGCCCCCGAGCCGCGGTGGCGCAGGATGACCGGGATGGCGAGCCCCTCCGGGGTGCGCTCGTTCGTCTCGTCCAGCTGCCACTCCGCCGTGGGGCGGATGATTTCAAAGCCCAGGTCCTCGTCCACGTAGCGCCGCGTGGTGGACGCGAGGCCCGCCTCGGTGGAGCCCGAGCCCCCCGTGCCGGTCTCCGCCTGCGTCACCGCCGGCCGGGACGCGCTACACGCCGTGCTCAGCACCAGCACACCCCACCCCCACATC
>NZ_RAWG01000440.1 GCF_003611735.1 Corallococcus sicarius
CTTCTGGGCCTTCGGCGCATCGAAGCGGGAGATGCCCTGGTCGCGGGGCTCCGGCTTCACCTGGTTGCGCGGGCGCGGCGGAGCGGCCGGCTCGGGCAGACGGGGGGTGGTCGGGGTGCGCGGTCCGATTTTCGGGGGGCTCATGCTTTCAGTATCGGCCGGACGGACCCGGAAGTTGCCTTCATGGGCAGTGCGTGGGGTTCATCCAGGCGTCTCGGGCCTCCTCCAGGGAGACGGCCTGGAAGCGCACCGGAGCGCCCGGGCGACGCGCCCCCAGGCGGCCCCAGTCCGCGCGGATGAGGGCGGCGATCAACGGGTAGCCCCCGGTGGTGGGGTGGTCCGGGCCGAGCACGATGGGCGCACCCGAGAGGGTGATTTGAATGGCGCCGCGCATCATGGGCCGGGACGTGCCGGCGCCCTCGTCGCCATGCGGGACGGGTGGTCCGTCCAGCCGCTGTCCCACGCGGTCGCTGGCGGGCGACACGGTGAAGGTGCTGCCCAGGAGCACCGCCACGGCCGCGTCGCCGAAGCGCGCGGTGTCGGGGCCCAGGAGCACGCGCAGGGGGGCGGCAGGGTCCAGGGCCTCCGCGAGCCGCTGGAGGTCCGCGTCCGAGGGCTCCCGCGGTGTGCCCGGGGCTCCGAGCGGGAGGCGGTCTCCGGTGCGAAGGGGGCGGCCTTCCCAGCCGCCCAGGTGGGCCACCCGGAGCGTGCCGTGTCCGCCCAGCACTTCGGGCACGGCCAGCGCGCCGTCCACGGCCACGTAGCGCACGGCGTACCGCGTGGGCGCGGGCACGGTGAGCGTGGCTCCGTCCACGAGGACCTGTGCGGGTGCACCGTCCACGGACACGCGGAGGTCGCGGCCCTGGGCGCACAGCTCCAGTCGCCCATGGGCTTCGAATGCCGCGGCGTTCAAGGCATTGCCCACCGCGCGGTTGGACGCGGCCAGCAGCTCCGGCACCCACGCGCCGCCCGGCGGAACGCCATGGTGCATGTGTCCCGGACGGCCACCGTCCTGCACCGTCACGGGAGCGCCCAGGCCCGTCACCTCCACCCAGGCCGTCATCCGTCCTCCCGCTCGAAGCGCACGCGGTCGCCCAGCTGCATCACCGCGCCGCGCGCCGGGTCGAACGCGGTGAAGTCCAGCGCCGTGCCCACGAGGTTCCATCCACCGGGCGATGCGAACGGATACACCCCCGTGCGCTCTCCCGCGATGCCCACCGCGAGCGCGGGCACGCGCGTGCGCGGCGTGGCCAGTCGTGGACAGGCGATGCTCGGATCCACGTCTCCCAGGTACGCGAAGCCCGGCAGGAACCCCACGCAGCGCACCGTGTACTCGCGGGCCGTGTGACGGCGCACCACCTCGTCCACCGACAGGCCCGCGTGCGCGGCCACCTTCGGCAGGTCCTCGCCGTCGTAGCGCACGCGGATGCGAATGAGCGGCCGTTCCAACGTGGACACGGGCGTGACACGCAGCCGCGTCAGCACGAGCGCGGCGTCCTCGGGCGGCGTCACCGGATCGAAGTACACGCAGGCATGCGCCTCCGTGATGACCGCGTCCTTCACGCCGGGCAGCGCACACAGGGCCTCACGCGCCAGTCTCCGGTCCACGCCCTCCGGCAGCACCAACCGCAGCGCGCTGTCGCCCAGCGGCTCCGGTGGTCGCTCCAGCGCATCCAGCATCGCGCGCACCTCGCGGGCCAGCGCCACCGCGCCCGGCGTGTCCCCGTGCACGCAGAGCGTGTCCACCGTGCCACCCGTGGCCAGCCGCACCGTGTTCTCCCGGGCCCTCGCCACGTCCGTCAGCACCGCGCCGGGTTGACCGCGCGGAATCAACGAACCGTCCGGCAACGTGCCCCGGTCCGCGAACCCCTCGCGCGCATACCCGAGCCCTGCTGCCCGAGCCGCCTCCCGCAGCGCTCCCGTGCCGGGACCCACGAGGGTGACCTTGGTCCCCAGCGCCTCCACCACACCGTCCACCACCGCCCGCGCGAGCGCAGGGGACGCATTGGCCGCGTGGTACAGCGCGCCGTGCGGCTTCGCATGCCGTACCGGGACACCGCGCTCCCGGGCCAGCGCGGCGAGCTGCCCGCACTGCTCCGCCACCTGCGCGCGCAGCACCTCCGGTGACACCTCCAGGGCCTTGCGTCCGAAGCCCTCGCGGTCCGCGTAGGACGGATGCGCGCCCGCGAGCGTGCCGTGGCGCTCGCACAGCTCCAGGGCCCGCCGCATGGAGTCCACGTCGCCCGCGTGTCCCCCACAGGCGATGTTGGCCAGGTGCGCGAGCGCGTAGAGCTGTTCGTCCTCCCCGGGCAGCTCCCCCAGGTCGATGTTGAGCAGGCACCGCGTCATGGGCCCACGCTACGCGAGCCCCCACCTCAGCGGTAGGTGACGAGCCCCCGGTGCACACCCTCGAAGTGGCCGTGCTCGTTGAGCGTGGACAGATACCTGCCCCGCTCGCTGTAGATGACTTTCGTCATTCCACAGTTGGCGAGCGTCCAGTTGGTCCGGAAGGCATGTTCATCCGGAATGCCCAGCAGCTCCTGGCTCACGGCGGTGATGGGGCCGCCGGAGGTGAACACGAGCGCCGTCTTCGACGGGCCCAGCGACGCGACCAGCGCGGTCATCGCCTCCAGGCAGCGCGCCTTGAAGACGGACCACGACTCCTTGTACTCGCCGTCGTGCCCGCCCTGGACCCAGCGCGCGACGGCCTGGGTGAACAGCTCCTGGAACGCGCGGCGCGGATCCTTCGTCGCGGCCAGCTCCTCGCGCAGCACGCTCGCGTCGGCGTAGCGCGGCGTGTGGCGCACCAGGACCTCTTCGTGGTCGAACTCGTCGAAGCCCGCGATGCGCTTCGGCTCCACCTCCACCCCGAGCGCCTGGAGGCACGCCGCCGCCGTCTCCCGGTGGCGCAGCATCGTGCCCGTCACCACCGCATCCACCCGGGGCAGGCGTGGCCTCAGGGATTCACCCAGCACGCGCGCCTGCTCCACGCCCACGTCCGACAGCTTGTCGTAGTCCGCCGCGCCGAAGGACGCCTGCCCGTGCCGCACCAGATAGACGACGCCCATCAGCCGCCCGCCTTCTTGATGAGCTGGCGGCAACGGAACGCGAGGTAGTTCGCGAGGAGCCAGTAGTTCTTGAACGACGGGTTGCGCGTCTGCTTGTGGTGATAGCGGTAGTAGATCTGCTGGACGATGACCGCGAGCCGGAACACGCCGTAGACCTCGTAGAAGGTCCAATTGGCGGGCTTCAGGCCGGTGCGCTCCAGGTAGTACGCCACCACCTCCTCGCGCCGCAGCATGCCGGGCAGGTCCGTGGGCTGCCGGCGCGTGGTGCGCAGGACGAGGTTGTCATCCGCGTGGACCCAGTAGGCCAGCGTGTTGCCCAGGTCCATTAGCGGGTCGCCCAGCGTGGCCATCTCCCAGTCGAGCACCCCGATGACCTCCGTGGGGTCCTCCGGCCGGAGCACCACGTTGTCGAAGCGCCAGTCGTTGTGGATGACACACGTGGCGATGTCCTGGGGCACGTGGGCCGAAAGCCAGTCACGCACGTACCGCATCCGGGGCACGTTCCAGGTGCGCGCCTTCTCGTACCGGTCGGACCAGCCGGAAATCTGTCGTTGCGGATAGCCCGGCCCCTTGCCCAGCGACGTGAGCCCCACCGCCTGCGCGTCCACGCCGTGCAGCTCAATGAGCTTGTCGATGACGTTGAGGCACAGCTGGCGCGTGCGCGCCTTGTCCAGGTTCAGCCCCCGGGGCAGGTGCTTGCGCGGGATGAGGCCGGGGATGCGCTCCATCACGTAGAACTCCGCGCCCAGCACGGCCGGGTCCTGACACAGCCCCACCATCGTGGGCACCACCGGGTACGCGGGCTTGAGCGCCTGCTGCACCGTGTACTCGCGTGACATGTCGTGCGCGGACTTCGCCTTGGTGCCCGCGGGCGGCCTGCGCAGGATGAGGTCGCGGTTCTCGTACTTGAGGCGGTAGGTCCAGTTGGAGGCGCCGCCCGTGTACTGGGTGACCTCCGGCGTGCCCACCAGTGACGGCACCTGTGCCTTCAGCCACGCATCCACGGCGGCCACGTCCAGCGCCTCGCCGGAGCGCACGGCCTTCCCTTCGTCCAGCGGAATGGAGACCGGAGTCGTCACGGCTCAGCTCCCCCGGGAGAAGCCGCGCTTCGCGAGCTCGATGCGGGTGATGACGCCCTTGTGCACCTCGTCCGGGCCGTCCGCGATGCGCAGGCTGCGCGCCTGGGCGAAGAAGCCCGCGAGCGGCGTGTCGCGTGACACCCCCGCGCCGCCGTGCAGCTGGATGGCGTCATCCACCACCTGCTGGAGCACGTTGGGCGCCACGACCTTGATGGCCGAAATCTCGGTCATCGCCCCCATCGCGCCCACGTCGTCCAGCTTCCACGCGGCGTACAGCGTGAGCAGGCGGGCCTGGTCGATGGCGATGCGCGCCTCCGCCACGCGCTCGCGGTTGCCGCCCAGGTTCAGCAGCGGCTTGCCGAACGCGGTGCGGCCCATGCCCCGGTCGATCATCAGCTCCAGCGCGCGCTCCGCCGCGCCAATGCACCGCATGCAGTGATGGATGCGGCCCGGCCCCAGCCGGCCCTGCGCGATTTCAAAGCCCATGCCCGGCCCGGAGATGAGCGCGGAGAGCGGCAGCCGCACGTCGTGGAAGTGCACCTCGCCGTGGCCATGCGGGGCGTCGTGGTCGCCGTACACCGGCAACATGCGGATGATCTCCACGCCCGGCGCATCCAGGGGCACCAGCACCATGGAGTGTTGGTGGTGGCGGTCCGCGCCGGTTCCCGGCGTGCGGCCCATGAAGATGGCCACCTTCGCGTTCGGATGGCCCAGGCCGCTGGACCACCACTTCCTGCCGTTGAGCACCACCGAGTCGCCGTCCACCACGGCGGTGGCCTGCATGTTGGTGGCATCCGACGACGCGGCGTCCGGCTCCGTCATGCAGAACACGGAGCGGATGTCGCCCGCGAGCAGCGGCTTCAACCACTGCTCCTGCTGCTCCGGGGAGCCGTAGCGAAAGAGCACCTCCATGTTGCCGGTGTCGGGGGCGCTGCAATTGAAGACCTCGGGCGCCATGAAGCTGCGCCCCATCTGCTCCGCGAGCGGCGCGTACTCCAGCGTGCTCAGGCCCGCGCCCAGCTTCGCGTCCGGGAGGAAGAGGTTCCACAACCCCTCCGCCTTCGCGCGCGCCTTGAGCTCCGCCATCACGGGCGGCACCTTCCACTGGCGCCAGTCCCCGCCCGCCTCCGTCGCGTGCAGGGCCTGGAGGTACGCGCCCTCCACCGGCTCGATGTGGTCGGTCATGAAGCGCTTCACGCGCTCCAGGTATTCGGTCGTCCTGGCGGAGGGCTGGAAGTCCATGCACGGCATCCTGCGCCCCGCCGGGTTGGTGAGCCACTGAATGTTGGCCATGTGTTCCCATGAACCCTGTTCAGGGTTCAGCGGTCCGACATGCACCTCGTGCGGAAGCCTTGCTCAGCGCCGGGGCGTGCGCGGGGACGTGCGCGCACGCGGTGACGGCGTCGCGCGCCGTCCCTGGGCCTTCGGCTTGCGCGCGGGCGGACGGGGCGCGGCGGGTGGCGCGATGCTCGCGAGGATGATGCGGCGCAGGAGCGCGTACACCGGCAGCGGGTCGAAGTTCTTGTCCAACTGATGATGCAGCGCGAGCCCGTCCACGCACGCCTTGATGAGGATGGCGTAGTGCGCGTCCTCGGCGGCCGGGGCGTGGCCGGTGCGCACGTGCGCCACGGTGCGGGCAATCTCGCTGTCGCCCTGGCTCAAGAGCTGCGCGACGGCGGGCGTCAACTCGCGGTTGCGCAGGCCCAGCGCGAACAGCTCGTAGCGCAGCCGGCAGACCTCCGGCGCATCCTTCACCAGCTTCTCGCCCCAGGCGAAGGCGACCTCCGGCAGTGCTTCCACGGGTGTCTGCGCGCGCAGCCGCTCCAGCTCCGACATGTATTGGCGGCTCGCCTCCTGCGTGACGGCCAGCAGCAGCGCGTCCTTGCTGCCGAAGTAGTAGTGCACCAGCCCCTGGTTCACCCCCGCCTCGCGCGCCACCTCCTTCACCGTCGTGGCGTCGTAGCCCCGCTCCGCGAGGACGCGGTGGCCCGCGGCGATGAGGCGCGCCCGGGCGTCGGGCTCGGGTGCGGTGGG
>NZ_RAWG01000441.1 GCF_003611735.1 Corallococcus sicarius
GGCCAGGCCCGACACGAGCAGCAGGGCGACGAGGGGGAACAGGGGGGAGGAGCGCTTCACCACGCCCCACGCTACCGCAAGGGCGGCGCCCGCGTCGCCTCGTCCCCGGCGACCTCCACGCGGGGCCGGCGGCGCAGGGCCCGGAACAGCAGCGGCGCCGCGGCCAGCAGCAGCTGGGGCCCCAGCGACAGCGCGTCCGGGTACACGCCCAGCATGTCCACGGTGAAGAAGCGCACCGGGACGAGCGGCAGCGCCCCCACCTCCTGCAGCGAGTGGATGCCCTTGCCCAGCAGCATCACCGCCGTCACCACCAGCACCACGGTGGAGAGGCTGAAGAGGGTCTTCATGGGCAGCCGGTAGCCCATGCGGTTGACGAAGAGCACCAGCACCGCCAGGGCCAGGACGCCGGCCAGCACGCCCCACGCCACGCCCGCCGCCGAGTCCACCGCGAGCCCCTGCAGGAAGATGGCCGTCTCGAAGCTCTCGCGCAGCACGGACGTGAAGGCGATGGCGAACAGGCCGAAGGTGCTGCCCCGGCCCAGCGCGCCCTGCATGCGCTGGCGCAGCTCCCCCATGAAGTGGCTGACGTTGGCGCGCGCGTTGAGCCACATCGCCGCGTACAGCAGCATGCCCACGGCGACGAGCGCGGTGACGCCCTCCATCCACTCGCGCTGCGCCCCGGCCAGCAGCTTGCGGCCCAGCACGTACGCGAGCGCGCCGACGATGAGCGCGGACACCCAGCCCGCGTGCACCACGCGCACCTGCTCCGGGGCCTTCATCTTCTTGAGCGCCGCCAGCAGCGCCGTGACGATGATGGTGGCCTCGAAGCCCTCGCGCAGCAGGATGAGCAGCGTCAGCCACATCACGGACAGCATGCTGGTGGTGCTGCCGCTCTCCCGGCGCGCCTGGTCGAGCAGCGACAGCAGCTCCCGCCCCTCGTCCTGCAGGTGCGGGCTCTTGCGCTCGGCGGCGAGCCGCGCCTGGAGGAAGGCCTCCTCCAGCTTCTGGGTGAGGACGGCGTTCCTGCCGCGCAGCTTGGGCTCCACCGGCTCCAGCCCGTTGAGGTACGCGTCCAGCAGCTCCGTCCGCGCGCCCTCGTAGTCACCCGCCGCGCCCAGGCGCATCGCGTCGGCCACCGCCTGCCGCGCGGCGACCAGCGCCTTCTCCTCGTCCTCGGCCGGGATGTTCCGGCGCAGGCACGCGACCTTGTCCGCGCCGTACTCCTTCGCGAGCTCCGCGTCGGTGGCGGTGGCCAGGCGCTCCAGCGACGCGCGCGGCGGCTGCCCCTGGCACGGCGGCTGGCGCAGCGTGAAGACGAAGAAGGCCAGCGACCAGCGGTCGTCCTCGGAGAGGGTGGGGTAGGCGGGCATCGCGGTGCCGGGCACGCCGAAGCTGGTGGTGTTGAAGGCCTTGTACGGCGTGAGGCCCTCCTCCATCAGCTCCGCGTCATGGAAGTTCGTGGGGCGAGGCTCCATGGTGTCCGCGATGGACACCGCCGCCTTGCCGTCCGCGCCGTGGCAGGACGCGCAGTTGGTCTGGAACAGCTTCGCGCCGTGCTCCACGTCCGGCGCCTTGCGCGGGCTGCGCGCCAGGCCCCCCGCGAGCACCAGGTTCTCCACCAGCTCACCGCAGTCGCGGCTGACGCCCTCGGGGTCCGCGTCCCGGTTCACGCGCTCCTGGATGGCCTTCACGCGCGGCACGAACGTCGCCGCCGCCGGGCCCAGGTCCTTCGCCGCGTCCAGCGCCTCCGCCGCGAAGCTCTTCTGCTCCGTCAGCTCGAACTCGGAGCGCGACGCCACCGCCGCCGGGTAGTCCGCCTGGAGGTACTGGAGGATGCCCACCAGCCGGTGCCAGGTGCGCCCCTCGTCGGACGCGGGCGCTTCAGCCCGGACAGAGGAGGACAGCGCAAGCAGCAGGCACAGCGTGACGGAGGCGGCGCGATTCACGTCCGCCTTCTACCAACGCCCCCGGGGCCTTTCAATTTTGATAATCAATATCAGGATGAGGCCCGCTCATATGTGAAGAAACCGTAGGGCAGCTCGCCCTCCGGGTGGGGCTCCTCCTCCACCAGCCTCCACGCGGACAGGTCCACGGGCGGGAAGTGGGCGTCGCCGGGGAAGTCGCGGTCGATGCGGGTGAGGTAGAGCCGCTGCCAGCGCTCCAGCGTCTGGGCGTACAGGTCCGCGCCGCCCGCGATGAAGACCTCGGTGTCGGTGGCGGCCTTCTTGAGGGCCTCGTCCACGGAGTGCGCCACCTGGACGCCGGGCGGGGCGGCCCAGTCGCGCTGGCGGGTGAGGACGACGGTGGTGCGCCCGGGAAGGGGCCTCCCGATGGAGTCGTACGTCTTGCGCCCCATCACGAGGGTGTGGCCCAGGGTCAGGCGCTTGAAGCGCGCGAGGTCCTGCGGCAGGCGCCAGGGCAGGGTGTTGCCCTGGCCGATGACCCGGTTCGCCGCCATGGCGACGATGGCGGACAGGCGCGCCGTCATACGGCCACGGGCGCCTTGATGGCGGGGTGCGGGTCGTAGCCTTCCAGCGTGAAGTCCTCGTAGCGGAAGGCGAAGAGGTCCTTCACGTCCGGGTTGAGGCGCATGCGCGGCAGGGGGCGGGGCGCGCGCGTGAGCTGCTCCTTCGCCTGCTCCACGTGGTTCAGGTACAGGTGCGCGTCGCCCAGCGTGTGGATGAACTCGTGCGCGACGAGCCCCGTGGCCTGCGCCACCATCATCGTCAGGAGCGCGTACGACGCGATGTTGAAGGGCAGCCCCAGGAAGATGTCCGCGCTGCGCTGGTAGAGCTGGCAGGAGAGGCGCCCGTCGGCCACGTAGAACTGGAACATCACGTGGCAGGGCGGCAGCTTCATGAGGGGCAGGTCCGCCACGTTCCACGCGCTGACCAGGTGCCGGCGGGAGTCCGGGCTCTTCTTGAGGCCGTCCACCAATTGCCGCATCTGATCCACGGGCGTGCCGTCCGGCGTGCTCCAGGAGCGCCACTGGTGGCCGTACACGGGGCCCAGGCTGCCGTCCGCGTTCGCCCACTCGTCCCAGATGGTGACGCCCTGCGCCTGGAGGGAGCGCACGCTCGTGTCCCCCCGGAGCATCCACAGGAGTTCATGGAGGATGGACTTCACGTGCAGCTTCTTGGTGGTCACCAGGGGGAAGCCCTGGGTGAGGTCGAATCTCAGCTGGTGGCCGAAGAGGCTGAGCGTCCCCGTGCCCGTGCGGTCGCCCTTCTTCGTCCCGTGCCTCAGAACGTGGTCCATCAGACTCAGGTATTGCTGCATGCCCTTTTTTGTAGGTTCGCGAGGCCGGGCGATCAAACTTCCTTCCGGCGATTGTTCTCTGCCGGGCGTCGCCTCCGTCGCAGCGCTAGAAGAGGGTGGAAATGAAGATCTACACGAAGACGGGCGATGCGGGAGAGACGGGCCTTTTCGGAGGAGGCCGCGTGCCGAAGGACGACGCGCTGGTGGACGCCTACGGCGAGGTGGACGAGCTCAACGCCACGCTGGGGCTCGCGCGGACCTTCTCCCTGCCCGCGGACCTGGATCACTTCCTCCAGCGCCTCCAGGAGCAGCTCTTCACGCTGGGCGCGGTGCTGGCCACGCCGCCGCAGAGCCGGGCCGCGGCGCACATCCCGGAGCTGAAGCCCGAGTGGGTGGAGGAGATGGAGCGCCACATCGACCGGTACGAGGAGGAGCTGCCGAAGATGACGCACTTCATCCTCCCGGGCGGCGCGTCCTCGGCGGCGGCGCTGCACCTGGCGCGCACGGTGTGTCGCCGGGCGGAGCGCCGGGTGGTGTCGCTCCTGCGTGAGGACCGGGCCCCGCCCGCGGTGGCCATGTACCTGAACCGCTTGTCGGACCTGCTCTTCGTCGTGGCGCGGCTGGTGAACTTCCGCGCCGGGCTGCCGGACGTGAAGTGGATCCCCGAGAAGCCCTCGAAGTAGGGGATGTGAACGTGGATCCGCTGCCCACCGCCCGGCTCCGGGAGCTTGCCCATCAGGTGGGCTTCGACCTCATCGGCTTCGCGCGCGCGGAGCCCATCCCGCCGTCGTCGCTGCTGTCGTGGCTGGAGGCCGGCTACGACGCCGACATGGACTGGATGGGGTCGCGCGCGGAGGAGCGGCTCGACGTGTCGGTGCTGCTGCCCGGCGCGAAGACGGTGCTGTCGTTCGCCAACAACTACTACCGGGACGACGTGCCGTCGCAGGGCTCGCCCATCGCGCGGTATGCGCGCGGCCGGGACTACCACTCCACGCTGCGCGACCGGATGAAGGCGTTCCGCAAGACGATCAACGCGTGGTACCCGGGGCTGGGCACCTACGGCGGCGTGGACAGCGGGCCCATGATGGAGAAGGTGTGGGCCGTGCGCGGGGGCCTGGGCTACGTGGGCAAGAACGGGTGCCTCATCACGGAGTCGCACGGCTCGTGGGTGCTCCTGGCCACGCTCATCCTCGACGCGGCGGTGGACGTCTACCCGGACGGGCCGGTGGCGGACCGCTGCGGCTCCTGCCGGCGCTGCCTGATGGCGTGTCCCACGGGCGCGCTGGTGGGAAACCACCAGGTGGATGCGCGCGCGTGCCTGTCGTACCAGACCATCGAGAACCACGACCGCGACGTGCCGGAGGCGTTCCGGTTCAAGTTCGACAACCTCATCTTCGGCTGCGACATCTGCCAGCAGGTGTGCCCGCTCAACAGGAAGCCGGTGTTCGCGGACGACCACCGCTTCGTGCCCCGCGCGGTGGCCTCCCTGGGCACCGCGGACCTCGCGGCCCTGACACCCGAGCAATACAAGGAACTCGTCACCGGCACCGCGCTGGCGCGCGCGAAGTACGACGGTTTGAGGCGCAACGCTGTCTACGCACTGGGCGTCGCACGGCAGGTACACGCCCGGCCGCTGCTCGAAAAACTCAGCGACGATGGCAGTGAACTGGTACGCAGCGCCGCACGATGGGCGCTTCTCCAACTGGAGTCGTGACACCCGGAGCCGCCGCGCCGCTCGGGCGTGTGTACGCGGCGTTGACGGTGCAGGTGTTGATCAGCGCGGGCACGTACCTGGCCGCCAAGCGGGCGATGACGGAGCTGTCGCCGTTCACCGTGGTGCTGTGGCGCTTCCTCGTGTGCGGCGTCGCGTTCACGCTGCTGCTCGCGCTGACGCCGGGGCCCACGCTGCCGCCGCGCTCGGCGTGGAAGCGCGTGGCGCTGCTGGGGCTGATGGGCGGGCCGGTGAACCAGACGCTGTTCTTCTCCGGGCTCGAGCGCTCCACGGCGGCGCACGCGGCGCTGCTCTACGCGCTGACGCCCATGGGCGTGTACGTGGCGAGCCTCGTGCTGGGCCGCGAGCGGGTCTCCACGCGCGCGACGGCGGGCATCCTCACCGCGCTCGTGGGCGTGGTGGTGTTGCTGCTCGGCCGGGGGCTCGCGAGCGCGCAGGGGTCGGTCCAGGGCGACCTGCTCATCCTCATGGCGGTGGTGGCGTGGGTCTTCTACACGACCGAAGGCAAGCCGCTCGCTTCGGAGTACGGGCCGCTGCGCGCCACCGCGTGGACGATGACGGTGGCGACGGCGCTGCAGTTGCCGCTCATCCCGTTCGTGCTCAAGCCCGCGGAGGTGTGGGCGGCGAGCTTCGCGGCGAAGGGCGCCATCGTGTACCTGGGGCTGATGACGTCGGTGGTGGCGTACCTGCTCTGGTACTACGCGCTGTCGAAGGTGCCCGCCTCCCGCGTGGCCATCTTCTCCAACCTGCAGCCGGCCGCGACGGCGCTCGCGGCCTGGGCCTTCCTCAACGAGTCCCTGCACTGGGAGCTGGCGCTGGGCGGCGCGCTGGTGCTCGTGGGCGTGCGGCTCACGCAGCGCGCCCCGGTGAAGGCTCCACCGGTGGTGGTGCAGGACGCGCGGGCAGGCTGAGCCGCCCCGTCGCCAGTCGCCGTTCGGAGCCCCGTCGGAGAGGTCCTTCTTGGGCTGCTGAGCCGCCCCGTCGTTAGTCGCCGTTCGGATCCCAGTCGGAGATGTCCTTCTTGGGCTCCGGCGGAGGCTTCGGACGCGGCGCTTCGGCGGGACGCGGAGGCGGCGCCTTCTTCACCACGGGCGGGGGCGGGGGCGCGTCGTCGTCGTCCGCGGAGGTGTCGCGGCTCGGCGTCGCGGGCTCGGCCACCACGGGCTTCGGGGCGGGCCTGACC
>NZ_RAWG01000442.1 GCF_003611735.1 Corallococcus sicarius
GGTGGAGGGCGTGCAGCTCTCACTCGCCGCCAACGTGGCGGGCGGCGGGGTGCGCGGCGGACAGGCGACGCTGGGGTTCAACCTCTCCAACGGGGACGTGGCCGGCGTGGGGCAGCTCTCCCTGGGAGCGAACATCGCGCGGGGCTCCATGACGGGCGTCCAGGCGTCGCTGGGCGTCAACGTCACCACCGCCGAGGCCACCGGCGCGCAGCTCTCCCTGGGCGTCAACCACGCGAGCGGCGTGCTCCACGGCTTCCAGCTCTCCGTGGGCGTCAACCACGCGGCGTCGGACATGAAGGGCCTTCAGGGCTCCGTGCTGCTCAACCGCGCTGCTTCCCTCTCCGGCATGCAGCTCGCGGTGATCAACGTGGGCGGTGACGTGACGGGCATGCAGCTGGGGTTGATCAACGTGGCCAGCGTCGTGCACGGCGTGCAGCTGGGCCTCGTCAACGTCGCGAACGAGGTGAACGGCGTGCCGCTGGGCCTGCTCTCGTTCGAGAAGAAGGGCCAGCTGCACCTGGAGGTGTTCGGCAGCGACATCCAGCTCACCAACGTGGCGCTGAAGTTCGGCGGCCGGCACGTGTACACCACGCTCATCGCGGGGCTGGGGCCGGATGACCGCTTCCAGCGCTTCAGCCTGGGCCTGGGGGTGGGCGGGCACATCCCGCTGGGCTCGCGCTTCTGGGTGGACGTGGACGTGGCAGGCAGCCAGGTGCTGTCCAGGGACGCGCCGTTCTCCAGCAAATCCAACAACCTGCTGACGCAGGCGCGCGGCATGGTGGGCTTCCAGGTCATGCCCCGGCTGGCCGTGTTCGCGGGCCCCACCTACAACGCTTGGTTCACCTGGGGGGAGCCGGGCTTCGCGAAGCTGACCACGCTGTCAGTGAAGTCGCACAGCGGCACCGACTCGCGCGTGCAGCACTGGCCCGGCTTCCAGTTGGGCGTGCGCATCTGACGCGGCCCTGAAGCCTGGGGACACCCCGAGGAAGCACCTCGGGGGCCCACGGACGACCTCAAGTCGACCTCAGTCGACGACGCGGGTGGCGCGCAGCACGGTGGCGTCGCCGCCGGGGCCCGCCTTGAGGCGCTTGTCCAGCGTGCCTTCCAGCTTCAGGCCGCCGGGCGAGAAGGCCTTCTGCATGAGGTCGCCCTGCTTCGCGTCGTCCCCGCCCGTGACGGCGCTCAGGTCCACCTCGTGGAAGGACTGGAGCTTCTCGGTGGGCTTGTCCGCGCGGAACAGGTCGTAGTGGTCGCAAGGCGGGGCGAAGCAGCGCTTGCCGTTGTCCTTGACGATGTAGACGGTGGCCTGGGTGTTGCTCATGGTGTCGTCTCCGGGTGAGGGGGTGGGGGGGGCGGCGGCCGTGCCCGGCTCATTGGCGCCAGGCGGCTCGGCGCCGGTGCGCTTCAGGTCGGCGGGCGCCGCCGCGCCGGACTCGTCGCTCGACGGCTGCGAGGTGGGGGAGGGCGGCTTGCTGCACGCCGCCGGACCGAGCGCGAGCACGGCGGAGAGCAGCAGGGAGCGGACGTTCATGGCGACTCCGTTCAAGGGGGCCGCAGTGTCCTTCGCTGCCAGCCCGGGTTCCAGGTAATCCACGCGGTGACGGGGCTCGGGGGACCCCTCCCGCCGCCTGTTCAACGTCCGGGCCTCGCGGTCGGGTCCACTCTGCCCGGCCGTGCGCCCGCCGGCCAGGGTGGCAGGGGCGATTTCGGGCGGGTCCCACCTGGACGCCCGCTCAGGACAAAGGGGCTCCAAGACGGTGGAAGCCCTACTGCGTTCGTTGTACACCCGCCCCGCGCAATCGGCCTTCTGGGCCGTGACCTGTAAGGACGCCCACGATGGAATTCCGCATCGCCTCCGACGAGCTGAAGAAGGCCCTCTATCGCGCCCAGGGCATCGTGGAGCGCAAGACGACGATGCCCATCCTCGCCAACGTGCTGCTCACGGCGAACAAGGGCAGCATCACCGTCACGGCCTTCGACCTGGACATCGGCGTGGTGTCCGAGCACCCGGCCGAGGTCACCAAGCCCGGCGCGGTCACGCTGAGCGCCAAGTACGTCTTCGACATCGTGCAGAACCTGCCGGACGCGCAGGTGACGCTGAAGAAGCTGGCGAACAACTACGTCGACATCAGCTCCGGCTCCGCGCACTTCAAGATCGTCGGCCTGCCCGCCGAGGAGTATCCGAAGCTGCCCAAGGAGGAGAACGCGCCGCTGGTGCAGATCTCCGGCAACACGCTGCTGGAGATGATCCGCAAGACGCAGTTCGCCATCTCCAGCGACGAGACGCGCTACATCCTCAACGGCGTCTTCTTCGAGCCGCAGGCGAGCGGCAAGGTGCGCATGGTGGCCACCGACGGTCACCGGCTGTCGCTCATCGAGCGCGACATGGCGGGCGACTTCAAGTTGAAGAGCGGCGTCATCATCCCGCGCAAGGGCCTGATGGAGCTCAAGCGCCTGCTGGACGAGGCCCCGGACGCCGAGTGCCACCTGGGCTTCGCGGAGAACTCGGCGCTGTTCAAGAAGCCGGGCCTCACCATGGTGATGCGCCTCATCGACGGGCAGTTCCCGGAGTACCAGCGCGTCATCCCCAAGGAGGGCGAGAAGGTCGTCCTCGTGCCGAAGACGCGCCTGCTGGAAGGCCTCAAGCGCATCGCGCTCCTGTCGGCGGACAAGAGCAACGCCATCCGCATCGGGTTGGAGAAGGGCAAGCTGCTCATCACCGCCAGCAACCCGGACCTGGGCGAGGCGCGCGACGCGCTGGACGTGGACTACCAGGGCGGGGACATCACCATCGGCTTCAACGCCCGCTACCTGATGGACGTGCTGGGCGTCACCGACACGGACGAGGTCAACTTCGAGCTGGGCGACGAGCACAGCCCGGGTGTGCTGCACGGTCCCGGCGACCGCAGCTTCACCGCCGTGGTCATGCCCATGCGCGTTTGAGCAGGGCCGCCGTCCACCTTCCCACGTCGGCTTGAGCGCACCGTTTCACGCTCGACGCTCCGCGCCAACGGGTGGCCTGCGGCCGGAGCATGACCTCCTTATGATGGAGGCGTGGCGACCCGTCCGGACGACCTGAGAGCGCGGCTGGAGGACCGAGCGGACCTCCTGGAGGCCACGCGCCTGCGCTACCGCGCGCTCAAGGGCGTGCTGGAGTCCTTCTTCTGGAAGGACCGGATGCGCAACCACTTCGAGCTGCTGCGGGAGGTGGCCGCGGTGCAGCCGGAGGTGGACGCGACGCTGGCCGCGCTGAAGCGTCGCTCGGAGGCGGAGGCGTGGCCTCGCGACGCCGCGCCCGTGAAGCTGATGCTGGAGGTGTCCCGGCTGCGCGAGGCGGTGGACCGCGCGGCGATGCGGCGGCTGTCCTCCGGTGACGCGGCGCCCGTCACGCTGGGTGAAGCGCTGCTGCGCCTGGAGGTGGAGGTGCTGGACGCGGGGCCGCTGCTCGGCGGCCGGGTCTGGGCCCAGGCGGTGGAGCTGTTGCCGCGGAACCTGCCGGAGCTGCGGGCCGCGTGCGCCGCGGGCGAGGTGTTCGAGCGGGTGTTCAAGCGCCCCGTGTCGGAAGGGGCGTCCGCCTTCTCCGAGGACGAGGCGCGCGAGCTGGCGCGGGCGCTGCCCCTGGGGGCCGCGTCGCTGGTGGCGCTGTGGGAGCGGCTGGAGCGCTACGACTCGCGGGGCCGGGTGAAGGACTTCCTCCAGCGCCGGATGCGCCGGGCGCCCATGCGGGTGCCGCGCAGCGGGCCGGAGCTGCTGTTGCACGCGGCCTTCTGGCACGACGTGGCGCGGGTGCGGGTGCGCGCGGTGTTGGAGGCGGAGCTGGCGCCGGTGGTGCCGCGCGAGGTGGAGCTGCCCGCGCTGCTGTCGTGGCATGCCGCGCGGAGGTCCCAGCCGGAGCTGCGATTGGAGTGCGGGGACACGTTCACGGAGGGCCGCGCGGGGCTGGTGGAAGCGGCGGCGGCGCTGGCGGCCCTGTCTCACGAGCGGCCCCGGGGCGCGTGGAGCGAGGAGACGGCGTGGGCGCGGCTGGAGCAGGCGGCGCACCGGGCCCGGACCGAGGAGGGGCCGGAGGTGGAGGCCCTGCGGGACGCCTTGCGGCTCTTCGTGCTGCTCAGGGGACAGGCGCGCACGCCCGCGCGGCTGTTCTCACCCGGGAGCGCGAAGCCGGCCGCGCTGGACGTGGGCGGGACGCGGGACCTGCTCTCGCTGGTGCAGGCGGCGCGTCACGCGGCGTTGCGGCAGGGCGGCGGATAAGACAGACGTCGGACGGGAGGGTGGTTTGAGGGGGACGGGAGGCTTCTGTTAGGTTGGAAGCCATCCCATGACCGACCCCGTCTCTCCGCCGGCCTCTGATGCTGCCGCACCGTTGCAGTTCGACCAGGCTGACTACACCGAGCCGCCTCCGGCGCCCCGGTGCACCGCCTGTGAGCGCCCCATCGCGAGCACCTACTACGAGGTGAACAGCCACCTGCTGTGCCCGTCGTGCCGCGAGTCGGTGGAGGCGTCGCTGACGGGGGGCTCGAAGTCGAAGCGCTTCCTCAAGGCCAGTCTGTTTGGCTTTGGCGCGGCCGTCGCAGGTGCGCTGGTGTATTTCCTGGTGAGCCTGACGGGCTACAACATCGGCCTCATCGCCGTCCTGGTGGGCTGGATGGTGGGCACGGCGGTGTTCAAGGGCTCGGAGGGGCGCGGGGGTTGGTTCTACCAATTGGTCGCGGTGGTGCTGACGTACCTGTCGGTGGCCGCGTCGCTCGCGCCGGATGTCTACAAGGGCTTCCAGGAGCAGTACGGGGAGTCCGCGCAGGTGGCGGCGCCCACGGGTGGGACGGTGGCCGAGGCGCCGGACGCGGAGGAGGTCGCGGAGGTTCCGAACACGCCGGGGGCCGCCGTCTTCATCACGGGGATGATCTCCTTGGCGGCGCCCGTGCTGGTGGGCATGGAGAGTCCGCTGTCGGGGCTCATCTACGGGTTCGCGCTGTACGAGGCGTGGCGGCGCAACAAGAAGGCGGTGCTGAACATCGCCGGGCCGTTCAAGCTGGCGGACGCGTCAGGGGCGGAGGCTCCCGTGGAGCAGGAGCGGTCCGTTGGCTGAAGCGCTCGCAATTCCTCTCACCCCGCGTTGTGAGGGCTGTGGTTCGGAGCTCGCGCCCCGGCTGCTGACGTGTCCCGCGTGCCGGAAGCTGGTGCATGGGCAGACGTTGAAGCGGCTCGCGGCGGACGCGCAGGCGGCCACGGACCGGGGCGCGCCGCTGGAGGCCCTGGCGCTGTGGCGTGAGGCCCTGGACCTGTTGCCGCCGGGCACGGGGCAGCACGCGCAGGTGACGGCGAAGGTGACGGCGCTGAGCCAGCAGGTGGATGCGCTGGGATTGGCGGTGCCGTTGGCGGAGGCGGAGCGGAAGCGCTCGGGGATGCCCAAGCTGCTGGCCAGCATGGGCGCGCTGGGGCTGCTGCTGTGGAAGTTCAAGTTCGTGCTGTTGTTGCTGTTGGGCAAGGGGAAGCTGCTGCTGCTCGGGCTCACGAAGGCGAGCACGCTGTTCTCCATGCTGCTGGCCGTGGGCGTGTACTGGACGGTGTGGGGTTGGCGTTTCGCGCTGGGGCTGGTGGCGTGCATCTACGTGCATGAGATGGGGCACGTGGCGTCGCTGCGCCGCTTCGGCATGCAGGCCAGCGCGCCCATGTTCATCCCGGGCCTGGGCGCGTTCGTGCGCTTGAAGCAGTCGCCGGTGGATGGGCGCGAGGACGCGCGCGTGGGATTGGCGGGGCCCATCTGGGGCAGCGCGGCGGCGGTGGTGGCGCTGGTCGCGGCGGTGGTGACGGGATGGAAGGGATTGGGCGCCATCGCGCACGCGGCGGCCTGGCTCAACGTGTTCAACCTGCTACCGCTGTGGCAGCTGGACGGCGGGCGCGGGTTCCGGGCGCTGGCGCGCAAGCAGCGGTGGCTGGCGGTGGCGGTGGTGGGCGCGACGTGGTTCTTCACGGGGGAGAGCCTGTTCGTGCTCATCGGACTGGCGGCGGCGTACCGGGCCGCAGCGACGGCCGCGCCCGAGGAGGGCGATCTGCGCACGCTGGTGGAGTACAGCGTGCTGGTGGCGGGGCTGGGCGCGCTGGGTTGGGCCGCGAAGCACTGGACGGGGGCGACGGGGGTGATGT
>NZ_RAWG01000443.1 GCF_003611735.1 Corallococcus sicarius
GCGCAATAGCTTCCTCCAGCGGGAGCACGCGCGTGGAGAGCGCGGGCAGAGACGCGCGCAGGTGCTGCTGGGTGAGGAGGACGGAAGCAGCGCTGTCCTCCAGCATGAAGGTGAGCCGCTCGGGAGGAACACCCGGAGCGATGGGCACGTACGCCGCGCCCACCTTGAGCGTGGCCAGCAATCCGGCCACCAGCTCCGGGGAGCGCTCCGCGAGGACGGCCACGCGGTCGCCGCGCGAGACACCGGCTGCGTGAAGCTGCACGGCGAGCTGGTGGGCCCAGGCATCGAGGCCCGCATACGTGACGCCGCGCTCGCCCATGCGCACGGCAATGGACTCCGGCGCGCGCCGGGCCTGCTCCGCGACGACGTGGTGGATGCAGGTGTCGCTCGGGAACTCGACGTCCGTCTCATTCCATTCGACGAGCAGTTGCTCCTGCTCCGGGGCCGTCATCAGGGGCAGCGAAGTAATGGCGGCATCCGGCCGCGCGGCGATGGCCTCCAGCAGGACGCCGTAGTGGCCCATCAGCCGCTGGACGGTGGCGGCGTCGAAGAGATCGCTGCTGTACTCCAGGACTCCCGTGAGGCCCTGGGGCACCTCGAAGAGCGTCAGCGCCAAATCGAAGCGCGCGGAGTTGCCTTCCAGCGGGACGGGCTGGAAGGCGAGGCCCGGCACGCGCAGCGCTTCAGCGGGCGCGTTCTGCAGGACGAACATCACCTGGAAGAGCGGGCTGCGGCTCAAGTCGCGCGAGGGCTGGAGGACCTCCACCAGCTTCTCGAACGGGACGTGCTGATGCTCATAGGCCGCGAGCGTGGTGCCACGCACCTGGGCGAGCAGCTGGCGGAACGAGTCCTCGGACTTGAGACGTGCACGCAGCACCAGCGTGTTGACGAAGAAGCCGATGAGGCCTTCGGCTTCCGTGTGCGTACGTCCCGCGATGGGGGAGCCCACGGAGACGTCGTCCTGGCCCGCGTAGCGCGACAGCAGCAGCTGGAACGCGGAGAGCAACAGCATGAAGGGCGTCGCGCCCTCGCGCTGGGCCAGGCCTCGCAGGGACTCCGTGAGGGCCGCCGGAATGCTCACCGGCACCGTCGCGCCGCGCCGGGACTGCACGGGCGGACGCGGCCGGTCCGTGGGCAGCTCCAGCGCGGAGGGCGCCCCGGAGAGCTGGTGCTTCCAGTAGCCCAGCTGCGCCTCCAGGACTTCCCCCTGCAACCACTGGCGCTGCCACGCGGCGAAGTCCGCGTACTGCACGGGCAGCGGGGCCAGAGAAGGCGCCTTGCCCTCGCTGAAGGCCGCGTAGCTCGCGGCCAGTTCCTTCACGAGCACGCCCATGGACCAGGCGTCGGAGACGATGTGGTGCATCGTCACCAGCAGGACGTGCGATTCCTCCGAGATCCGCAGCAGCGAGGTGCGCAGCAGCGGCCCATGCACGAGGTGGAAGGGCTGGCGTGCCTCGCGGGTGGCAAGGCGCAGCGTCTCCGCTTCGCTCGCAGTCACGTCCAGGCTGGACAGGTCTTCCACGGGGAGGGCCCACGCTGCCGGCGCGTGGATGCGCTGGAACGGTTGGCCCTCGTGCTCGAAGAAGGTGGTGCGCAGGGCTTCGTGGCGCTGGACGAGCGCTTCGAAGGCACGGCGCAGGGCCTCCACATCCAGGCGCCCGGAGAGGCGCAGCGTGACGGGGAGGTTGTACGACGCGTCATCCGGCGCGAGTTGATCGAGGAACCACAGACGCTGCTGGGCGAAGGACAGGGGCTGGGGGCCCTCCGCCTGCGTTCGGGTGAGAGGCGGCAGGACCATCGCGGTGCGGGCCTGCTGCAACCGCTCGGCGAGGGTGGCGACGGTGGGCGCCTCGAAGAGCGCGCGCAGGGGCAGCTCCACATCCAGTGCGGCGCGCACCCGAGCCACCAGCTGCGTGGCGAGCAGCGAATGGCCCCCCAGCTCGAAGAAGTTGTCGGTGCGGCCCACGGTGGGCACTCGGAGCACTTCACTCCAGAGTTCCGCCAGCTTCTGCTCCAGCGGCGTGACGGGGGCCTCGTAGGCATGGGTCCGAGCGGAAGCCTCGGGGACCGGCAGCGCCTTGCGGTCCACCTTGCCGTTGGACGTCAACGGCAGGGACGGCAGGGGGACGAAGGCCGCGGGCACCATGTACTCGGGCAGGTGCTGCTTGAGGTGCGCGCGCAGGGCCGCGACGTCCAGTGTGCCCTCCGCCACCACGTAGGCCACCAGCCGCTTGTCGCCGGGGTGGTCCTCGCGGGCGAGCACCACCGCGTCCTTCACCGCGGGGCCCGCGCGCAGCACGGTTTCGACTTCGCCCAGCTCGATGCGGAAGCCGCGCACCTTCACCTGCGCGTCGATGCGGCCGATGAACTCCAGCGTGCCGTCCTGGCGCCAGCGCACCACGTCACCCGTGCGGTACAGCCGGGCTCCTTCCTCTCCCGAGAAGGCATCCGGCACGAAGCGCTCGGCCGTGAGGCCCGCGCGTCCCGCATAGCCGCGCGCCACGCCCACGCCGCCGACGTACAGCTCTCCGCGCACGCCCACCGGCACGGGCTCACCGCGCGGGTCCAGCACGTAGGCGCGCACGTTCGCCAGCGGCCGGCCAATGGACGGCACGCCTCCGTCCGCCACCACCTCGCCGAGCGTCGCCACCACCGTGGCCTCGGTGGGGCCATAGGTGTTGAGGAGACGCCGCCCCGGGGCCCAGCGTGCGACGACGTCCGCGGGCAGGGCTTCGCCGCCGGAGATGACGGTGCGCACCTGGGGCAGCCCCTCCGCGGGCGTGGCCGCGAGCGCGGCGGGCGTGAGGCTGATGACGGTGAGGCCCTGCTCGCGCAGCAGGAGCGGCAGCGGCGCGCCCGGCATCAGCTTGTCCAATGGGGCCAGCACCAGCGTGGCGCCGTTGCAGAGGGTGGTGAAGATCTCCTCCACGGACAGGTCGAAGCTGAGGCTCGCGAACTGAAGCACGCGGCTGCCCGGGCCGATGCCGTACGCCACCGCCTCGTGCGTGACGAGGTTGGCGACGCCGCGGTGCTCCACGGCGGTGCCCTTGGGCATACCGGTGCTGCCGGAGGTGTAGAGGAGGTACGCCAGGTGCGCGGGCGTCACGCCCGTCCAGGGCGCGTCGGTGGCCTCCGCCGCGAGGGCCTCACGCTCGGAGTCCAGGCAGAGGGCCCGGGACTGGTGGGCCTGGGGGAAGCGCTCCACCAGCACGCGCTGGGTGACGAGCACCGCCGCGTCGCTGTCCTCCAGCATGAAGGCCAGGCGCTCACGCGGCAGCAGCGGATCCACGGGCACCCAGGCGCCACCGGCCTTGAGGATGCCGAGGAGGCCGATGACGACCTCGAGGGAGCGCTCCACGCTGAGGGCGACGCGCACCTCGGGGCCGACCCCCCGACGGCGCAGGGCGTGCGCGAGCTGGTTGGCGCGCGCATCCAGCGCCGCGTACGTCAGGTGCGTCCCTTCGAAGACGGCGGCGAGCGCCTCCGGCGCGCGGCGCACCTGGGCCTCGAAGAGCGAGTGCATGCACGCCTCCGGGAAGGGCGCGCGCGTCGCATTCCATTCCACGAGCACCTGCTGGCGCTCGGCGTCGGTGAACAGCGGGAGCCGCGTGGCCGTCTCGTTCGGACGGGCAATGGCGCCCTCCAGGAGCACGCGCAGATGCTCGGCCATTCGCGCCGCGGTGGGTGCGGTGAAGAGGTCGGTGGCGTACTCCAGGTAGCCCTTGAGGCCGTGCTCCGTCTCCAGCACCTGGAGCGTCAGGTCGAACTTCGCCGTGTGCGTGTCGAGCTCCAGCGCCTCCAGCTTCACGCCCTCCACGGTGGATGCGCCGCGGAAGGATGCCTGGTACGTGAGCATGACCTGGAAGAACGGCGTGCGACCCGGGATGCGCTCCGGACGCAGCTCCTCCACGAGTCGCTCGATGGGCAGCTCCTGGTGCTCCTGGGCGCCCAGCACCGTCTCCCGCACCTGGCGCAGGAGCGCGCGGAAGGACGCGGTGGCCTCCACCCGGGTGCGCAGCACCTGCGCGTTGACGAAGAGGCCGATGAGCCCCTCCACCTCGCCGCGCGTCCGACCCGCCATCGGCGAGCCCACCGTCACGTCCTCCTGGCCCGCGTACCGCGACATCAACACCTGCCAGCCCGTCAGCAGCACCATGAAGAGCGAGGCGCCTTCCTGCTGGGCCAGCGCCTTCATCGCGTCCATCAGCTCGCGCGACAGGAGCAGCTCGTGTCGGGCTCCCCGGCCCTCGCGGATGGCCGGGCGAGGGTGGTCGGTGGGCAGCTCCAGCGCGGAGGGCACTCCGGCCAGCTGCTGCTTCCAGTAACCGAGTTGCTTCTCCAGGCGTGTGCCCTGGAGCCACTCGCGCTGCCACACGCCGTAGTCGGCGTACTGCACACCCAGCTCTGGCAGGGCCGCGGGCACGCCGCGAGCGAACGCGCCGTAGAGCAGCGCCACCTCGCGCACCAGCAGTGTCATCGACCAGCCGTCGGAGACGATGTGGTGCAGCACCACGACGAGCAGGTGCTCGTTCGGGCCGGAGGTCAGCAGCAGGGCGCGCAGCAGTGGACCCCGGGCGAGGTCGAAGGGCCGGGCCGCCGCTTCGCGCGCCAGGCGCCATGCCTCGTCCGGCGCCGCGCCCGTGAGGTCGCTGCGCTCCAGCGTGAGCACCGGCTCCGGAGCAATCACCAGGACGGGCCCGGCTTCGCCCTCGCGGAAGGTGGTGCGCAGCACCTCGTGTCGGCGCACCACTTCGCGCAGCGCGCGCTCCAGCAGGTCCACCTTCAGCGGACCTTCCAGCCGCACCGCCATGGGCACGTTGAACAGGGGGCTGCCCGGGTCGAGCTGCTCGATGAACCACAGCCGCTGCTGTGCGAACGACAGCGGCAGCGGGCGCGTACGGTCCTGGACCGGGATGAGGCCGCGCGCCGTGTTGCCAGGGGCGGCCTTCTGCGCGGCCATCTTCTTCAAAAGCTCAGCGCGCTTTTCCGGTGAGAGGTTCGCGATCCGCTTCGACAGCTCGTTGCTCATCTCAAGAACTCCGCACTCGGGAACGCCATCGCGCGCGAACGCCACCCGGGCCCGTGGTGGGTTTCGCGAGAACTCGGACCTGCTTCATTTGCCGGTTTGACGCCCTGCGCCGCTCTCCCGGGGGGAGACGCAGGGTGGGTCAAATTCACGCTGATGAGATTATTCCGTCGGAGAGCGGCCTGTCATGGGGGCGTCTAGCGGGCCGCGCGAATGAATCCAGGTATTTGCTGGATTGCGGTGGCTCCTTGAATCCAGGGACGGAAGGACGTCGCATGTCTCCCAAGGGAAGCCTGCCCTTCGGGTCTCCCCCGCGAGTGGGGGATGGCAAGTGGAGGGGCTCCCCTCCTGCCCGACCCACCCCGTGCCTCCAAGGGCACGACGGGATCAGCTCCCCGTGGCCCCTCGTGGTTCGAGGTCCGCCACGCGGGCGAGGGCTTCGCGCAGGCGTTCGACGAGGGGCTGGAGGTGCGGGTCCTGCATCAGCGCGTGGTGGCTGCCCGGGACGTCGAGGACCTCCAGGCCGCCGCGCACCAGGCCTTCCCAACCACGATGACGTGGGAGGGGAGTGCTGCCGGGTGCGGATTCGCTGGCGCTCAGCAGCAGGGCGGTGCCGTCGTAGGGCTGGGGCACGTAGTGCTCCAAGGCGAGCAGGTTGGCCTGGAAGACGCGGAAGAGGGCGCGCAGCTGGGCGGGGCCGGAGTGGGCATCGAGGATGCGGGCGCGGAGGCCTTCTTCCAGCAGGGCGCCGAGCATCGCGTCGTCGTCCCCCTGGGCGAGGGCGTCGTCGGGCAGCGTGGGCGTCTGGCCGAAGGCGGAGGCCGTGGCGTGGGCGAAGGCGATGCGGGCCCTGGCCTGGGAGGAGGAGTCCGGGGAGGGCTTCGTCAGGCCGGGGACGTGCGCATCCACCAGGGCGAGCAGGTCCACCGCTTCGCCCGCTTCGCGCAGCCTGCGGGCCATCTCGTACGCGACGACGCCGCCCATGGACCAGCCTCCGAGGAGGTAGGGGCCCTGGGGCTGCACGGAGCGCACGGCTTCGAGGTAGAGGGCGGCCATCTCCTCCACGGACTCCGCGACGGGGCGTCCGT
>NZ_RAWG01000444.1 GCF_003611735.1 Corallococcus sicarius
GGGTGGAGGGGAGCGCGGCGTGGCACCTGGTGGAGCGGTGCCGGGCGGCGACCCCGCGGGACGTGGCCCGGGGGATGTTCTTCCAGGGCGTGGTGGGCGTGGTGGGCTTCCTCCAGGGCGAGGCGGCCGGCGCGCAGTGCCTGGAGGCGGCGGGCCTGCACGCGCTGAACCCCGGGGAGCTGTACCCGGTGACGCGCTTCCTGAAGATGGCGGCCCGGGCGACGCGGCTCTTGCGCCCGCAGCTGGGGGACTGGGATCAGTCGCTGCACTACATCGGGACGCAGGCCACGGTGGACTTCCTGGCCTCCATGTTCGGCCGGGAGCTGATGCAGATGTCCCGGCGAGACCCCCGGCGGCTCTTGCAACACCTGGCGGACGGCTACCAGACGGCGGTGAGCTACGGCGAGCGCACCGTGCTGTGGACCGGCGAGCGCAGCGCGCGCTTCGTGATGCGCCGGGACTTCATGCCCGCGCCCTACCACGAGGGCGTCCTGCTGGGCGCGCTGGAGGCGGTGGGGGCGCAGGACGTGCGGGTGCACGGACGCCAGCTATCCCTGCTTGACAGTGAGTACGACGTTTCCTGGTAGGCCGGGTCGCTCCCCTCCAGGGCGGTGGGGTTGGGGGGCGGACGTTCACCAGCCAGCGCTCGGGCGCGAACGTCGGGCATTTCTCCCCAGGGTGTGACAGGCAAGACCACTAGCATGCGTGGAGCAGGCCCCACGCCGGATGCCGCTGGTTTTCCGGCCCCACACCGGGAGGAGTCACGCGAATGGATGCAGCACAAGGCTCCCGGCCGGCGCGGCGGTGGGCCCCCGGGAGGAGCGCTCCCGGCACGGCGCCCGGCCGTGTCCAGGTCCTTCTCCAGGTCGCATCCCTCCGGGTGGCGGTGAAGGCCGGGGCCCGGGCATGACGCCCTTCCGGCTGCTGCTGGTGGAGGACAACGCCAACGACGCGGCGCTGGTGACGGCGGAGCTGGAGCAGGCGGGCTACCGGCCGACGACGTGGCGGGTGGAGACGCTCGAAGGGCTGCGCGGGGCGCTGGCCATGGATGGCTGGGACCTGGTGCTGTGCGACTACCGGCTGCCGGGCTTCAGCGCGCTGCAGGTGCTGGCGATGCTCCATGAGCTGGGGCGGGACGTGCCGCTCATCGTCCTGTCCAGCCAGCTCAGCGAGGAGCAGGCCGTCACGCTGATGAAGGCGGGCGCGCGCGACTGCTTCTCCAAGGACCGGCTGACGCGGCTGGGGCCGGCGGTGGCGCGCGAACTGGAGGAGACGCGCGTGCGGCGCGAGCGCGTGCGCGCGGAGGTGGACCGCGAAATCCTGGCCCGCGCCAGCGAGCTGCTCACCGCGTCGCTGGAGCAGGAGGCGCGGTTGGATCAACTGGTCCAGCTGCTGGTGCCCCGGGTGGCGGACTGGAGCGCCTTCTTCCTCCATGACCTGGAGCGCAGCGGGCTGAAGCTGGTGGCGCTGGCGCAACCGGATTCGGCCCGGCGCACGCTGGCGCTGACGCTGCACCAGCGCTTCCCCCTGGAGCCGCAGGCCACCGGGGGCCCCGCGTACGTCCTGCGCACGGGCACGCCGGAGCTGGTGCCGGACGTGCGCGAGCGCCCCGAACCCATCCCCGCGGACGCGGCGCACCCGCGCGGGGTGGAGGAGATGGGCCTGCGCTCGGTGGTGAACGTGCCGCTGCCCGGCCGCGACGGCGCGCTGGGCGTGCTGTCCCTGGGCACGCTGGGCGAGCGCACGCTGGACCGGGTGGACCTGGCGCTCGGGCAGGAGCTGGCGCGGCGGACGGGCCTGGCCCTGGAGAACGCGCGGTTGTTCCAGGAGGCGCGCGAAGCGGTGCGCCTGCGCGACGAGTTCCTCACCGTGGCCGCGCACGAGCTGCGCACGCCCCTCACCACGCTGCGGCTGCAGCTGGGCACGCTGCTGCAGCGCTCGGCGGCGCACCACCTGGACTCGGAGGTGGTGGCGCGGCTGGAGCGCAGCGTGCGGCAGGTGCGGCGGCTGGGCACGCTGGTGGAGGGGCTGCTGGACGTGTCGCAGCTGAGCAGCGGCGAATTGTCCCTGATGCCGGAGCGCTTCGACCTGGAGGAGCTGGTGGCGGAGGTGCTGGAGCGCTACCAGGCGGAGGCCGCGTCGGCGGGCTGCGAACTGCGCCAGTCGCCGCGCCGCGGGCTGTGGGGCACGTGGGACCGACTTCGGGTGGACCAGGCGGTGGGAGCGTTGATATCCAACGCGGTCAAGTTCGGTCCGGGACGGCCGGTGGAGGTGGACGTGGGGAAGGTGGGCGGCTTCGCGCGCATCCAGGTGCGCGACCGGGGCATCGGGCTGCCGGCGGACCAGGTGGAGCGCATCTTCGAGCGCTTCGGGCGCGCCGTGAGTTCGCACTCGTATGGCGGGCTGGGCCTGGGGCTGTACCTCACGCGCCGCGCGGCGGAAGCGCACGGCGGACGGGCCTGGGCGGAACCCGGTCCGGAAGAAGGCGCGCGGTTCACGCTGGAATTGCCCTTGGAGAAGGAGACGCGCGAGTGAGTCGGCCGCTGTTGGTGGTGGATGACGACACGGACCTGCGCGAGGCGCTGGAGGAGGTCCTGCGCGACGCGGGCTACACCGTGATGGGGGCGGGCAACGGCCAGCAGGCGCTGGAGGTGCTGCGGCAGGCACAGACGACGCCGTCGCTGGTGCTGCTGGACATGATGATGCCGGTGATGGACGGGGCGACCTTCGGCCGCAAGATGCGCGCGGTGGACGCCTGGCGCGACATCCCGGTGCTCGTCTTCTCCGCGTCCGCCAACGCCCGCCAGGTGGCCGACGAGATGGGCGCCTGCGGCTACCTGCGCAAGCCCGTGGACGTGGAGACGCTGCTCAAGGCCGTGGCCGCCAACAAGGCCCCCGAAGGCGCCTGAGCAGTCCCGAAGCATCCAGGCGGTTTTGAACGGGCAGGCACCCCGCGCGCGCGTTGACGCTGTGCGCGACCGGCTGATAAGCGACTGCTTAACAGCTTTCCAGCGAGGCGCTCCCGATGAACACCCACATGCTCGCACAGCTCCTGGTCCAGCTCATCGTCATCGTCGGCGTGTCGCGGCTGATTGGCCGGGGGGCGCGGTGGGTGGGACAGCCGCTCGTCATCGCGGAGGTGGTGGCCGGCATCGCGCTGGGCCCGTCGCTGCTGGGGTGGCTGTGGCCGGACGCGATGCGCTGGCTGTTTCCCCCGGAGTCCATGCCGTTCCTGAAGATGCTGGCCGAGGTGGGGCTGGTGCTCTTCATGTTCCTCATCGGCCTGGAGCTGGACCCCAAGCTGCTGAAGGGGCGGGGGCACTCGTCGGTGGTCATCAGCCACTCGAGCATCATCGTCCCCTTCGGGCTGGGCGCGGCGGCGGGCGCGCTGTGGCTGTACCGGTCGCTGTCGGACCCTTCGGTGCCGTTCTCGTCGTTCGTGCTGTTCATGGGCGTGTCCATGAGCATCACGGCCTTCCCGGTGCTGGCGCGCATCCTCACCGAGCGCGGGCTGATGCAGTCGAAGATTGGCGCCATCGCCATCGCGTGCGCGGCGGTGGACGACGTGACGGCGTGGTGCCTGCTGGCCTTCGTCGTCTCGCTGGTGCGCGCATCCAGCCTGGCCCAGGCGGGGCTGACCACGCTGTTCGCGGTGCTCTACATCGGCTTCATGCTGCTGCTGGTGCGGCCGTTCCTCGCCCGGCTGGGCGCGCGCGTGGCCAGCCGCGAGGGGCTGACGCAGAACGTGGTGGCGGCCACGCTGGTGCTGCTGCTGGCGTCCGCGTGGGCCACGGAGCGCATTGGCATCCACGCGCTGTTCGGCGCGTTCCTCTTCGGCGCGGTCATCCCCAAGGAGGGCGGGCTGGCCACGGCGCTGATTGAAAAGCTGGAGGACGTGACGGTGGTGCTGCTGCTGCCCGTGTTCTTCGCCTTCAGCGGGCTGCGCACGCAGCTGGGGCTCTTGGACAGCGTGGAGGCGTGGGTGACGTGCGGGGTCATCATCCTGCTGGCGTGCCTGGGCAAGTTCGGTGGCAGCGCGGTGGCGGCGCGCGTCACCGGCCTGCGGTGGCGGGAGGCGGGGGCCATTGGCGTCCTGATGAACACGCGCGGGCTGATGGAGCTCATCGTGCTCAACCTGGGCCTGGACCTGGGCGTCATCTCCCCCACGCTCTTCACGATGATGATCATCATGGCGCTGGTGACGACGTTCATCACCTCGCCGCTCTTGCGCTGGATGTATCCGCCGGAGGAGCAGGCGCGCGACCAGCTGGCGCAGCCCCCGGACGCGGCGCTCACGCCGTCCGCGTACACGGTGCTCCTGTGCGTGTCGCACGGGCAGGCGGGGCCGGGCATGGCGGTGCTGTCGCGGGCGCTGTCGGGCGAGCGCAACGACGCGAACCTCTACGCGCTGCACCTCCTGTCGCCGGAGCGTCCGCTCCGCGTGCGCGCGGAGGCGCCCCTGGATGCGACGGGCGGGACGGGCGCGGAGGGCGGGGCGGGCAGCGCGCTGACGCCGCTCGTGGGGCGCGCGGAGAAGCTGGGGCTGTCGGTGCGCACGCTGTCGTTCGTGTCGTCGGAGCCCGCGCGGGACATCTGCCGCACGGCGCAGGCCAAGCGCGCGGACCTGGTGCTGCTGGGCTGGCACAAGCCGCTGTTCAGCCAGACGGTGCTGGGCGGCACGGTGCACGAAGTGATGCAGGAGGCGTCCAGCACGGTGGCGGTGCTGGTGGACCGCGGGCTGTCGCAGGTGCGGCGGGTGCTGGTGCCCTTCGTGGGCAGCCGGCATGACCGGGCGGCGCTGGGGCTGGCGCGGCGGTTGTTCAAGCAGTCCGGCGCGGAGGTGACGGTGCTGCACGTGACGTCGCCGCAAGGCGCCGGCACGGTGCGCGCGCAGGTGGAGGAGCTGTTCCCCCAGGACGAGGGCGCCGCGGTGAAGCTCAAGGTGGTGCGCCACGCGTCGCCGGAGGAGGCCGCGCTGGAGGAGGCGCGCGCGGGCTACGACCTGGTGGTGGTGGGCGTGGGCGCCGAGTGGGGCCTGGAGGACAAGCTGTTCGGCGTGCAGCGCGAGCGCATCGTGCGGGACGCGCCCGGGTCGCTCTTGCTCGTGCGCCACCCGGAGGGTGCCCCCGCGCTGGCCCAGGGCCAGGGACAGGGCCAGCGCCAGGCGCAGGGCGCCACGCCGGACGCCGCGCAGGCCGTTGGAGCGAGGCCCTGAGCACCATGCACCTGGGGGCCACCCTGCGCCTGCTGCGGGTGGACGCGGGCCTGTCCCTGCGCGACCTGGCGCGGCGCATCGGCGTGTCGAGCGCGTACCTGAGCCGCGTGGAGCACGGCGTGGACGCGCCGCCCACGCAGGCGCGGCTGACGGCCATCGCCCGGGAGCTGGACGTGCCCCCGGCGCTGCTGATGGACGTGGCCAACCGGGTGAGCCCCTACGTCGCGGGCTACCTGGAGGACGTGCCCGCGGCGGGGACGCTGCTGCTGGACATCGCGCGGCGCAAGCTGACGGGCGCGCAGCTCGCGCGCGTGCGGGCCTTCCTGGACGCGGAGTTCCCCCTGCGCGAGCCGCGCGGGGACGAACCCGCGCCCGCCCTGGGCCCACTCCTGTGCGCCGAGCGCGTGGTGGTGCAGTTGAGCTGCGAGGACTACGAGGACGCGTTCGACGTGGCGGCGGGGCGGCTGGCGTCCGCGCTGCCCGACCTGGACGCCGCGGCGCTGGCGGCGCGCCTGCGCCAGCGCGAGGGCGAGGCCTCCTCCCAGGTGGGCAATGGCGTGGCGGTGCCGCACGCGTACGTGCCCGGCGCGACCCCGGCCGCGGCGCTGGTGACGCTGGCCCGGCCCCTCCACGCGGACACGCCGGACGGCCAGCCCCTGCGGCTGGTGGTGGCGCTGGTGGACGGCCACCGGGGGCGCGCGCGGCTGATGCGGCTGGCCCACGTGGCGAGGCTCGCGGGGCGGGGGCTGGCGGACCGGCTCCAAGGCGCGGACGGGCCCGCCCGGGTGCTGGAGCTGCTGGAGGACGCGGAAGCGCTGCGCTGAAGCGCCGCGGACCTCCAGGTGCAGGTGACGGCTCAGGTCCCCTGGGGCACCCAGTGCTCCCACC
>NZ_RAWG01000445.1 GCF_003611735.1 Corallococcus sicarius
GGGCAGCACGGGGCAGCAAGCAGGGCGGGCAGCACGGGGCGGTACGGCAGCACTCACGGCACAACACCTTCATCCTCGGAGAACCAAGATCATGGCGACCAAGACCCAGCAGCGTGGACAGACCCTTCAGCGCAAGGCCCGTCAGATGAAGGCGACGACGGTGAAGGCCGTGTCCAACGCAGGCAAGCAGGCCATGCGCGTGCAGGTGACCCTGGGCGACCTGATCGCCGCTGCCTTCGACACCGTGGGCGGCGAGGCGCGGAAGGTGGCCAAGGTCGTCTCCTCGCCCGACATGACGCTCGCGACGGGCAAGCACATTGTTTTCGTGGGGTGATTGTTCCGCCGGCCGGGCGCGGACAGGTTGGTTCCACTTGCCGGGACGCGATTCCCAGAGCCAGGTGACTTCGTGACACGCATCCTCAATCCCGGTCGCAATTGCTGGACGCGAGCGGACACGCATGACGCGGGCGTACTGGTAGACGCCCGGGACTACTACCGAGAGCTGTACCGGGCCATCCGGAAGGCGCGCCGCTCCATCGTCATCACGGGCTGGCAGTTCGACAGTGATGTGACGTTGCTTCGCGGCGAAGACCTGGAGGAGGCCCAGGGAGGCGAGGTCCGGCTGCTGCCGCTGTTGGACCAGATGTGCCGGGACAACCCGGAGCTGGAAGTCTACATCCTCGCCTGGGATTTCAGTCTGCTGCTCGCCATGGAGCGCGAGTGGATGCAACACCTGCTGTTCAACTGGACCACGAACGAGCGGCTCAAGTTCCGCTTCGACGCGTCCAGTCCCCTTTATGGCGCCCACCACCAGAAGCTCGTCGTCATTGACGGCGTGCAGGCGTTCACCGGTGGCATGGATGTCTGTGATTGTCGCTGGGACGACCGGGATCACCCCGCATGCTCGAAGCTGCGCTGTGATTCCGGCCGTGACCCGCACGGTCCCTACCACGACGTGCAGACGGTGCTGACCGGCCCCGCCGTGAAGCCGCTCGCGGAGCTGTTCGAGGCGCGCTGGGCGCACTCGGGCGGCGGTGAGATCCACCTGGAGCCGGTGGCGCGCGACGACGTGTCCTTTGAAGCGACCATGCCGGCGCCTCCGGGGCCGGTGGCCATCAGCCGCACCTTCGGCAAGACCATCCTTCCGCCGCAGGAGGAGGTGCAGGAGATCCGCCACCTGTACGTGGACGCCATCGCCGCGGCCGAACACTTCATCTACATCGAGAACCAGTACTTCTCCTCGCGCGCCATCTACGACGCGCTCGTCAAGCGCATGCGCGCGGCGGGCCGCGGCCGGCTCCAGGTGATGCTGGTGCTGCCCCGTCAGCCGGAAGCGCTGCGCGAGCAGATCGCCATGGGCGTCGCCCAGGTGCGCCTGCTGCGCGCGCTGCGCGAGGTGGCCCGTGAGACGGGCCACGGCTTCGCGGTGTACGGCTCCGCGGCGAAGGCGGAAGACGGCTCGGATGTCTTCACGTACATCCACTCGAAGGTGATGGTGGTGGACGACACCTTCATGACGGTGGGCTCCGCCAACACGACCAACCGCAGCCTGGGGTTGGACTCCGAGCTGAACCTGAGCTGGGAAGCAGAAGCGCCGGGGGACGCGGTGTCGCGCGCCATCCGCCGCGTGCGCGTGTCCCTGATGGCCGAACACGCGGGGCTCGCGGGTGTCTCCGCGCTGCGTCCGCTGGTGGAGGCGAAGCAGATGGTGGAGACGTTGGATCGGGTGGCCCACGAGGGGCACCTGCGCCTGCGTCAGCACCCGCTGGAGACGGTGTTCGACCAGAACCCGCTCTTCAAGCCGCTGGAGCCGGAGGACTTCCTCATCGACCCGGAAGAGTCGGTGCTGGACGAGTCCCTCTTCGAGGCCCTGCACAAGGGCGACGACGGCCTGTTCGCCTCCGGCGTGCGCCTGCTGTCGCGCTGGCTGGTGGGCCCCTCGTGCTCCGCGCCTCCGCACCGGGCCATCCTGCCCTGCGCCCCCGTCCAGGAAGAGGGCGGGGCGGTAGGGCCCTGAGGCGGCACCGGAGCGGGAGGGATTTCAGGAGCTGAAGCGGCGTCAGCGTCGGGCGAAGTCCACGCCCACGCCGGCGCCCGCGCTCACGCCGCGCACCAGCGCGCCATCCGGCTGCGGGAAGTGCACGGTGGCGCCGGAGGCCCAGATGTACATCGCGGGCAGCACGCGCTGCCGGGCCTCCACCGCGACGGAGTAGCGGGGCCGGTCACCCAGGCCCATCACCACCACCCGCGCGATGCCTCGCGTCCCGCCACCCGGGGTGCTGAAGCTCAGCGACAGGTCTCCGTCCGCGCGCCCGAAGGCCGAGTACTCCACGGCGCCGCTGGCCACGACCTCCGGCGAGTCCGGCCCGTCGCCGCGCGCCACCGACACCTCCACGTAGCCGGAGAAGTCCTGGGGCACGCGCTGGTCCGCCTGGGGCTCCTCGGACAGGCCCACCGCGGAGAAGCGCGCCAGCTCATAGCCCGCGCCGAAGAAGCCGAAGCGGAAGCCGCCGCCCTGACGACGCCCCTGCAGGGTGACGCTGATCTGCGTGCCCTTGAAGGCGCCCTCGAACGCCACGCCCAGCAGACCGCCCACGTCCTGCGCGCCCGCGTTGAGCCGCGCGCCGCCGGCCAGCAGGGCCCAGGAGCGCAGCCGCTCTCCCTTGTACATGGCCACCTCGCCGCCCACCGACGCGACCGTCGCCTCCGGGGAGGCCCCGCCCGCGTCGCCGAAGTCGTGCGCCGCGGAGGCGCGAACGAGGTAGCGGTCGAAGTGCGCTTCGCTGTCGCTGGCCAGCCGGCCCACGTCCAGCAGCAGCTCTCCGGAGAAGATGCGCGCGGCGAGCACGTCGCTCGCGAGCAGCTGCACCCGCGCGGGCCCCACCGCGAACGACACCGTGCCGCCCGCCGGGTGGTAGTTCGGGGACAGCTGGTTGTCGTAGCGGTTCACCAGGTAGCCGCGCCCCAGCGACTCCTCGAGGAAGGGCTGGATGCGCAGGCCGAAGCGGCCGGACTCGTCACCGATGCGCAAGAGGCGCACCACCTGGCCGTAGTCGCTGCGCTCATCCCAGTCCTCGCGCCGCAGCCACGCGCCGTAGTCCTGGTCCTTCTGCTCCGGGGCGTTGTCCAGCAGCCGGAAGCGCAGCGGGGCGCCCAGCATGAAGGCGAAGTCCTCGCCGCCATCCACGCCCAGCGACGGGTACGCGTACGCGAACAGGTCCTGCTCCCCGCCGGGCGTCCCGGACGGGAAGCTCAGCGGCCCCACCTCCAGGAGCGCCCGGAAGCCGATGCCTCCCGAGGAGGCGGGAGAAGCCACTTCCTGCTCCTCGTTGGGAACCTCCTCGATCGACGAGGACTGGGAGGTCAGCAGTGCGAGGAGGGCCACGAAGGGAGCACCGGTCATTGGTGCTCACTCTACTTGGCGCGGCAGGGGCTGGACAGACGAAGACCCGGCACGGCCCGGGGCGCGGGCTTTGCCGGGTATCCGCCTTCACTCCGGGTGCTTAGTGGGTGGGGTCGGGGGTGGCGTCCGTGTCCACCTTGGCGTCGGTGCTGGAGTCGTCGTCGTCGCTGTTGAGCGCGTCGCCCTCGTCCTTGATCTCGCTCTTGCCGGCGCTGCTCTCGTCGCCGGAGCCGGAGCCGCCGGTGCCGTCGCTGTCCTTGTTCTGGTTGACGGAGCCCGCGGGAGCCTGGGCGTCACCCAGGTCGGTGGGGGTGTTCTGCTGCACGTCCCACTTCTGGCCGTCCTTCGTCTTCACGGCCTCGTCCGCGGCGCCGCTGCCGCCGGTGGCCTCACCCTCGTAGACGGTGGGCGCGTCCATGCGGTCGCGCTTCTCCAGGTCGCTCACGTTGCTCGTCTCACCGGGCGACTTGTTCAGCTCCTCGGCGGCGGCGGAGTCGGAGCTGATGCTCTCGCTGCTGGACGTGTCAGCGCTGGTGCCCGCGCTGCCCGAACCGCCCATGGCACCGGCCTCCGGTGACGAGGCTTCGCGCGTGTTGGCGGACTGACCGGCGCAACCGTACAGCGACAGGGCGGCAAGGGCCGCCATCAAGGGAAGCTTCATGGGAGATCTCCTGTGGGAGTCGGGTTTCGTCTTCCGGAAATCTGGTTGTCCCCCCGACAGAGACAAGGACACACACGGGCCTTCGCCCCCCGGTCCGCTCCTCGGCGGCCAGGCGGGCGTGCGGTGTTCGCCGGGGCCTTGCTTCGTTTCCACGCCCTCGTGACAGCCGCTTGACTACGGCTGTAGTCAGTCGTACCTTCTTCGTGACTACAGGTGTCGCCACGAAGGGTGGGACGGATGAAGAAGCCGGTGGGAGAGCAGGAACTCGCGCTGCTGCGGTACGTGGCGGAGCACGGGCCGGCGACGGTGGGGGAGGTGGCGGAGCGCTTCGGTGAGGCGCAGGGCCTGGCGCGCTCCACGGTGCTGACGGTGATGGAGCGGCTGCGGCTCAAGGGCTACCTGACGCGCAGCAAGGTGGACGGGGTGTTCCAGTACGCCTCGCCGGTGGCCACGCAAGAGCTGCTGCGCGACGTCGTAGGGAACTTCGTGCAGCGCACCCTCTCCGGATCGCTGTCGCCGTTCGTCACCTACCTGGCCGAGACCGAGGACGTGTCCGACGAGGAGCTGAAGCAGCTCCAGGACGTCGTCGCCCGCCTGCGGCAGAAGCGGAAGGAGTGAGCCCATGGCTCCCGTGGACCTGCTGCACGTGATGCCGTGGTGGTCGTCCTGGTCGGAGTCCCTGTGGCGCGCCTCGTGGCAGGGGGCGCTCTGCGCGCTGGCGGTGTGGGTGCTGGCGAAGGCGGTGCCGCGCCTGCCCGCGTCGCTGCGCGCGGGGCTGTGGTGGCTGGTGGCGCTCAAGTTCGTGCTGACGCTGGGCTGGCCCCGTCCGGTGCCCCTCGCGCTGCTGCCCGCGGAGACCGTGGCCGCCGTGAGTTCGCAATCCCAGACACCGGGGTCTCAATCACAATCATCGCTCCTCATCCTCCAGCGGGGCGATGAACGGTCCGCGACTTCAGGCGCGACAGGCTCCCCGCAGGCTCGGGACCTGGCGGCATCGAACGCCGCGAAGTCGACACTGGCACCGGGCCTCGCCTCGTCAGGCGCCCGCATGGCCACGCACGCACCGGGCCTCTCCGGGGTGGACGAGCGCCCGGGATTCGCGTCCTTCCTCGCGGATCCGCTGCGGTCGCTCCGCTCGTGGCCCTGGGCCGTCGTCGTGGCGTGGGCCCTGCTCGCCCTGTGGGCCGCGGGCGTCCTCTGGCAGGTGCGGGGGCATGTTCGCGCCTGGCACCAGGTGCGGGGCATGCGGCAGCGGGCGCGGCCCCTCCAGCACCCGACGCTCGAAGAAGAGGCGGAGTTCCTCGCGAGCGAAGCGGGCCTGCGCCGTCGGCCCCTGCTGCTCGTCTCGGACGAGGTGGCGAGCCCGCTGGCTTCGGGGCTCCTGTCGCCGGTCATCGTGCTGCCCTCGAAGGCGGTGCGCGAATTGCCCGAGGACGCGCTGCGCATGGCGCTCGCCCATGAGGTGGCGCACCTGCGACGCGGGGACCTGTGGCTGGGCTGGGTGCCAGCGCTGGCGGAGACGGTCCTCTTCTTCCACCCGCTCGCGCGTCAGGCGGCCCGTGAGTACGCGCTCGCCCGGGAAGAGGCGTGCGATGCGGAGGCCCTGCGTCTCACCGGCGCGGAGCCCGCGGACTACGGCGAATTGCTCATCGCCTTTGGCATCACCCGGCCCCCGGGCAGCGCAGCGGCGCTTGGGGCGTCGGCGCACCTTCACGCGCTGCACAGGAGGCTCCGCATGCTGGAACATGTCGATGTCATCCCCACCCATCCCCGCCGGTGGCTGAAGGGTGCGCTGTTCGCCCTCGGCGCCGTCGTCCTGATGCCCTTCCAGGTCGTCGCCAAGGCGCCCGCCACGGCCACCCCCAACGCCACGACGGACGCGGGCACGAAGCAGGGCACCACCCGGACGCTGGCCGCCGAGCCCGCGTCGGGCACGGACTCCGCCAGCAAGACCGCCACGGCGCCGGCCGCCACGTCCAGCAAGACCCCAAAGGCGCCCGCGCCGCCGGCCGCGCCCACCGCACCCCGCATGGCCG